>PBIE01000001.1 GCA_002720375.1 Crocinitomicaceae bacterium
AAAGTACGGAACTGCAAGGTGGTCTTCCGCTTTGGATTCCTTAGCTTCGCCCTGCTTGATTCGCACCTTATTGCGCCCTGAAGCATGAACGATTCGAACGACAAATACCGCGACCTGCTTTTCTTGGTTCGCAGCCACAGTTTCAGCCTCATACTGCTCGCAGCCGGATTGGCGTGGACCATCATGTACATCCGCTCTGTGATGGCGTCCACCGATACTGCGGACCTCAGCCAGCCCACGGAAATGCTTTATGCAGGTTTGGCCTTAATCACAAGCGGTGTGTTGGCCATGCCCGCAGTGCTTGACCGGATTCCCCAGAAGACGTTCCGTGTGGTCATGGTCGTGGGTGTTGCGGGAGCGGCCTATTTCTTTTTGGCTGCGACCAACAGTGTTTTGGATGAGGAGCAGTTCCAAGCGGACCAAGCCAGGGTCAATGCCCTCACGATTCAGCGTTTGAGCGACATCCGTGACGCCGAATTGGCCTATCGGGAAGTCATGGGTGAGTTCACAGACAGCTTCGACACGTTGCTTGCCTTTATCCAAGCCCCATTGGTTCCGTTGAACTTTTCCATTGGCTCATTCCACGACACCTTACCCGAAGCACAGTCCTATGAGGAGGGTTTTGTCATCAAGCGTTCTGATGTGCCGGGTGTTGCTGCTGAATTGGGTTGGACCGACGAGGCGATGATGGACAGCATTGCTGCTGATGCCGTCAGCTACAAGGTTCGCGACACATTGTACACTTCGTTTTTCGCCGAGAATTTTGCTGATGAGAAGCGGGTAGATAAAAAGTTGCCTCTAGTCAATATCGACTCTTTAACCTTCAGCCCGACATCGGGTCAACGCTTCTCGATTGACACCACCTATGTGGACCAGAGCGGACTCCAGGTCAGCGCAATCAAGGTGCAAGATCCCACGCCATTTGGCCGTCCCAACGTGAAGAAAGACACGTTGCGGTTTGGTTCGTTGGTCGAAGCGCACACCGATGGAAACTGGCGCCAATAAAGGACGGTCTGATTTCATTCTGACGGCGTTGGATGGGAAGCAAGACCTTCCCCCCGGCGACCATCCCATTTGGGTTTTTGACGAAGGCAATGTTGTGAGGTGGTTGCGCACCACCGAGGACAATGCTGCACTTGTAGAGGCAGGTTGTCACCAGTGGTCGGGCGTTACTGAGATATCCCGACGCGCGGAGCGCTCTGCTTGGTTGACCGATCGGTTGAATGCAGACCCGACGGACGCTGTCACCTGGATGAGTGAAGGGGCGGCCACCCTAGTCCCAGAACCGATAAGAGAGAAGGCAGGTGATGCTGATTGGTTGGAGGCGGAGACTGGATTGCGCCACCTCGGAACCGATGCAGAGACCGTCGTGGGGTCGCCTTACGTCTTGGTGCTGGCTCCGGATCACGGCATGCGCCAGCGGATTTCGGCTGTGTCGCCCAGGGTGGTGTTTCGCCATCCCCGTGCTGTTTTGGCTGAAGGGTTTCTTCGGGAAGAGCGCGGTCGGGACAGACAGGCTTTATCGGTTCACTTGGGCAGTGATGCGGTGGACCTGGTGTTGGTGGATTCTGATGTTCTGATTGCTTCTGTGCACCAAGAGATTAGCGCGATCTCTGATGCGGTCTATCGTTCGGTCCACCTCTTGCACGCCATGGGATTGGATGACAAGGTTGCTGTTCAGCTCAGCGGACAAATCAAGCCGATGGGAGAGGAGCATAAGGCCTTTCAGCGTCACTTCGAGAAGGTGGACTTGCACTATGGACGCTTTGTTCCCGCCCTCGGAGATGTGACCGGATTGCATCGCCAGCATTTTTTGCCCCTCATCCAACTCATCCGGTGCGCATAATTGGAGGCAGCCTCAAAGGGCGACGGTTTTCACCGCCGCGCCATTTTAAGGGTAGGCCCACGACGGATTTTGGCCGCGAAGGGTTGTTCAATCTTTTGCGTTCCCGTCTTGACTTGGATGGTTTGGAGGCGTTGGATTTGTTTTCGGGTTCTGGGGCTGTGTCCTTTGAGCTGGCCAGTCGGGGAGCTGTCAGCGTTACGGCGATTGAACAGGACGGTGGAGCGTGTCGCTACATCCAGCAGCAAGCCCGGGATTTTGGATTCGACTGTATCCGTGTGGTTCGGGCCGATGCCTTTGCCTTTCTTCAGCGGGCCATGACCCAATTTGATCTGGTCTTTGCTGATCCGCCTTACACCGATCCCCGGTTGGAAACCTTGCCGAATTTGGTCCGAGAGGGCGGATTGGTGACACAGGGTGGGCTGTTTGTTTTAGAGCACGGGGACCGTTGTGATTTTTCCGAAGTGGACGGATTTGTGGAGATGAGGAAGTACGGTCACGTCCATTTCAGTTTCTTTGATTTCCATGGAAGAGATGAATCTTGACTGTGTGAAGCGCGCGGTGTTTCCGGGATCATTTGATCCGATTACGCGCGGACACGAAAACATTTTGCGAAGAGCAGCAGGTCTTTTCGACGAGGTCATCGTGGCCATTGGCGTCAATCAGGACAAGCGCGGTATGTTCTCTGCTCAGCAGCGTATTGCTTGGTGTGAGGCCACGTTTGCAGACTTAGACAACGTTCGCGTGGATCAGTTTCAGGGTCTGACGGCTGATTATTGTCGAAGTGTCGATGCTAAATGGCTTATTCGCGGCGTTCGAAACGGTGGGGATTTCGAATACGAGCGGACCATTGCGCAAATGACCAAGTATCTGGATGCGGGCCTCGAAACGCTCATTCTGTTTACTGATCCTGAGCATGCGTCGATTTCGAGCAGTGTGGTTCGGGACATTGTGCACCATGGAGGCGATGTTTCCCGTTTTGTTCCCGATGCTGTGGATCTTCGTGCTGGTGAGTCCCAACACTGAATTTTTGGCCCAGGGCCAGACAAGCAGGGTGTTGGTGGCCCTCGTTGGGTTGTTGACCATCAGTCTTGATTGCGGTGCAGCACTGCAACGCGGGGACTCGGTTCGAACATCGATGTTGTTGAACGGGTTGGAGGGGCGTCCAATCGTTATTTCGGAGGTCTTGCCATTGAGTGGTGTGGCCTCGACTATTAAAGTGGGTGTGGTGGACATGGAAGGGCAGGTCGAGTTGGAGTGGCCGGCTGACGGGGCGTTGCGATTTTTTAGGTTAGACTGTGCTGGATCCACATGGACTTTGCCGGTGGTCAAGGAATTCCCCAAGGGCACTTTGCTGTTTCCTGCATCGCAGGGCAGGGCACCTTTTTCTCAGAGGCCGGGGATGATAAAGTTGGGTCCTGGACCGGGAGATCGAACTGTAGAGCGATTGGCTCTTTTTGCTTCTGGGCTGGAGGAATTGGAATTGGATGTTGCGATCAAATGGCAGCGACATTGGTTGATGGGCAATGTGGCGAGGGGAGGAGAGGCTGAGATTTTGGGTGGCCGGATTGGGGAGACCCCTGAAGAACAATGGGTGGCTCCAAAAGAGGGCAACCGGGGGCGAATGCACTTGGATTCATTGTTTGTTGAGGCCTGTGATGGCGCAGAACCTGCTGTGGTGGCGTATTTGGATGCCATGCGGTGGCGCACTGCCCTTGATTTGCCTCAAACGAACTTGGATTCGGCGCGATTCGACTGGCAATCGCGGTCCGCTCCGTCATCGGATTCTCCGGCTGAAGTCCTGCGGTTCGCTGAAGGTTCGTTGCGATTTACAAAGGTTGACGTATGGCCGGATACGCTGATTCAGCGACACAAGAGGGCCCTTGCAGAAGGCGACTTTGCGGCCCTTGTGTCCACGACTTCTCATTGGTGGGGCCGGCGGGATGAGGCCAAGACTGAGGCTTGGCTTGTTTTTCGCTTTGGGATGGATGGATTTGGGGTTAGAAGTGCTGCTGCGCCTTTCGTTGGACGCCTCTGGCCGTCTGGGTTGTCCTCGCTTCTTGCCGAATTGGAGCAGCGCCCCGCATTGGGTGTAGAGGTGGGTGCGTTGCGTATGTCTTGGAATCGATCCGGTGTGTTGCCTTCTGATTTGAGGGGGTTCAATCAGCGTGAGGATTTGGTTCGAATGTCCGATGTGGTGGGATCCGGTCCAGGGCTGTGGCTCTGGATTGATGCATCTTCCCCTTCGACAACTGTACAGCTTCAAGTTCTGGAGCGCATGATTGGTACGATGCGAAAAGGTCCACGGGACTTGACCTTTGTGGTTGCTGATGCCGGCAGCGATTGGATGGCATTTCAGGCGCTTTACCGGGAGGTTGCCCAGCGGTCTGGTGGAATCAAGCGTATGCCATTCGAGATGATTCATACTGGAGCAGACATCCGTTGGACGCGGGCCTTTGATTTGGCTGCACTTCCCTCAGTAAGGCACCATGGACCAGATTTCCAGCCTACGCCCCAGACGCTGCCACTGCCAGGACCCGAGCTCAGCGACTGGCTCTCCAGGCGGCCATGAGCCGGCCAATGTTGCCGAACGCCAAGGGCTCCATGGCTTGCACTTCCTCAGGACTAGCCCATCGGACGTCGGTGATGTGTTCTTCAGTTTGGGGAACCAATGCACCGCATTCCACGCCTTTTGGAAATGACATGCGGAACCACTGCGTCACCTTCATCAACCTGTTTTCGGGTCCATACACATGGTAGGTGGTGGCAAACGGTGACAGGACCTTTGGTAGTGGGACGCCACATTCTTCTTGCACTTCTCGAGCAGCGGCTTCTTCGGGTGTTTCGTTCTGTTCCAGTTTTCCTTTGGGGAGGTCCCAATGTCCAAGCCGGTGAATGCAGAGAAGTCGGCCTTTGGCATCGGTCAGAATTCCGCCTGCAGCGTGAACGGCCTTGGTGTGCTTTTGCAATGCGGACCAAGCGGCTTCGAGATCCTCACAAATCCACCAGGCATGCGCTTGTTTTCCAATGCATTCCGGTATGGATGGCATGCGGTTTCCAACAGACCAGTGGGTGACTGTGGCTTTTTCGTCGACAACTGTGCCCTTTTGGGCCAGCGTCAAGCGCTGTGCGCCCCAATCCAAGTCATACCTTCGTGTCATGTCCTTATCCATGGATGAACGCCGGAAAGTAGCAGAATCCCTGCTTCGCATCAAGGCGATTCAATTGGCACCAGAAGACCCATTCACTTGGGCCTCCGGATTGCGTTCCCCAATCTATTGCGACAACCGTATGGCGCTGAGCCACCCAGCGGTCAGAACTCATATTCGGCAGCAGTTGTGTGCAGCGGTCGAGCAGAAATATGGGAAGCCCGACATGATCGCGGGCGTGGCCACAGGGGGCATCGCTTGGGGGGCCTATGTGGCTCACGAACTGGGACTTCCCTTCTGTTATGTTCGCGGGGAGGCCAAGGGTCACGGCAAGGGAAACCGAGTGGAAGGTGACTTGGGCAACGCCAGCAACGTTGTGGTCATTGAAGACTTAATCAGCACGGGCAATTCCAGCCTTTCAGCAGTTGAGGCGCTGAGGGATAAGAGGCTGGAAGTGAAGGGTATGGTTGCCATATTTACCTACGGGTTTGACATGGCGTCCCAGAACTTCGAAGCGGCAGCTTGTCCGCTGGAAACCTTGAGCGACTATCCGATTTTGGTTGCGGAGGCCGAGCAGCGTGAATACCTCACTGGGCCGCAGGCGGAGGCGTTGATTTCATGGCGGGAAGACATGGTGGCCTGGAGCGAACGGTTTACGGCCAATGTGGCCAATAGGGGTTGACATGACTGAGATTCGAAGTCGTTCAGTTCGTGTAACCGTTTCTGCTGCTGAGCTGAAGGCACATTTGTTGGACTTGCGCAATCTCGAATCGATGTTGCCACAAGACAAGGTGAGTGGATTCGACGGGACGGAAGATTCGGTTTCGTTTAAGATTCAAGGCGGATTGGAGATTCGGCTAACGCGGGCCGGATCGGAATTTGATGGTCCGCGGTTGCGTTTGCAGGGAGGTGGCGCCCCCTTTTCCTTTCATCTCGATTTAGAAGTGGTGGAAATAGACGGTGGAGCCGAGGCCTCGGTCCTTTGTGAGGCTGACCTGAACCCCTTCATGAAGATGATGGCCCAAAAGCCACTGGAGGCGCTATTTCAGCACATTGCTGGAGCTGTTGAGGTCCGTTTCGGTTCAGCCTAAGCGGCATTACCCCCTTGGCTCCATGCCGAGCCACCCCACTTCACCAGGAGCATGGCAAGACATGCCTGATGCCTCGAGGACGCAGAGCCTTCCTTCGAGGTCGATGCCCTCTAACACCCCCCGAATTTCAGTTCCGTCTAGCTGCCAGCGTTGTTTGCGCCCCCAGCCCATTAGGCGCCCATGATATTGTCTGAGCAGGGCCTCTGGTGATGCCATCTCTGAAAGGCGGCCGTTCAGTCGATTGAGGATGCGCTGTTCCAAAAGAGAAATGGAGTCTGTTTCTATCTGCTCCATCAGTTGAGTGGCGTTGGGGTAGGGGGCCTTGCCACCCACATTGAGTCCAATGCCAATGACGGCGGATGCCCACGTATTGCCGCGCCAATTGTTTTCAATCAAAATGCCACCTGCTTTTTTGCCCTTCAGCATGATGTCATTGGGCCATTTGACTTCTAACGAAGCGGATTGGATTTGAGGCAGGTGGGATTCGATTCCTTCAAGTACGGCGAGGCTCACGGCCAGATTGAGTGCAAAGGGGCATGCAGAGGGCAGTGACTGGGTAAGCAAGACGCTTATGGCGAGATCTTTTCCTGCCTCTCCTGACCACACACGGGTATTTTGTCCCCTCCCTTGAAGTTGATGGGCTGCGGCATAAACAGTTCTGTGTAAAGCCTTTTGGTCTATTCCGGAGTGCAGGGCCCGATGGGCTGTGGAATTTGTGCTGTCCACTTGGGGCCAGTGGGCCAGGGCCCAGGGTCCATGCGAGGTCCATGCGGCGGGACCGTATACGGGGTCAATCCAATCTAAAGGGGTGCGCAGGTCCTTCACGGTCGCTATTTTAGCGCACGTTGGAACAACCGAACGAATCTATCGACCCGCGTACGTACGCGATGGAGCCCCGAGCTGGCCGTGAACGCTTGGAAGGCCCGACCACGGATGTGCTGGTGACCGCTGTTGTGGCGGGCATCCAAGAAGTCAAAGGCAGTGGCATTTGTATTGTGGACTTCAGTCAAATTCAAAACAGTGTGGCCGCGCGGTTTGTGATTTGCGAGGGCCAGTCCAATACACAGGTAGAGGCCATTGCGCGCAGTGTGGAGGAGTTTACCGAAAAGCAGCACGGCGAATCTCCTTGGACGAAGCAGGGTTTGAGAAGTGGCCAATGGGCCCTTTTGGATTATGCAGACGTGGTGGTTCACGTCTTCCATAAGGACTGGCGAGAGCACTATGGGCTGGAGGAGCTTTGGGCCGATGCCCAGCAACAGTTCATTCCAGATGCAACGTCCACGGGGCCAGATCCGGAAGACTACCCGGAGTACTGACTTTTCGTTTAAAGACAACAGAAGGCGCCCAAGTTGAAGCCCTGGCGTCATCGGAGGCCCTATTTGAGCAGAACTGAGGGCTCGAGATTGATGGAGACCCATCCCCACTGTTGCAGGTGCTCTGCAGATTGAGACGCGTCCGTTTCCGACAGGTGGCCTTGTCGCATTACGTGCTCTGGCGTGCAGTCCATGAGTGACCACCCCACGGTCCACGAGATTCCCTCTTTCGCGAAGCCCGTGAGATACATGTCGAGCTCTTGAGCAAGGAGGTCCTGGAAGCCAAAGGCTCGAAAGTGATGAAACACAGCTCCCCACGAACAAGATTCTGAGATAGGCCCCAGATGTCGGATGTGCAGGTCGGTCAGTCCGTTGGTTGCTGCACCTAAGTAGAAATGGTCCATCCAGCCGTAGAATTTGTGGTTGGTTCCCAATAAGGGGCTGAATGCCGCACCCGCTTCTTCGTTTGTGAGAAGGTCGAGCCCTGCAATCCATGTGTGTCCGGATGGCCCTTTTCGGCCTCCTTCAATGGTCCACATGGCCCCGTAACCTCCGCCATCTGGTCTTTGGAGGTATGCTTCGGTGGACCACCACGCGGATTTTCCAAGGGCCGATCTCCACGTCAGCCCCGCGGTGAATGCAGAAAACTCGGTGTCGCTGTCCTGGTCATAAGCGAGCAGGGTCAACTTGTGGGTGTCACCAAATCGCTGCGTATGGTGCACGAAAACCCGCCGGGTTTGGTTGATTTCGTCCCAAGCGGCCATTGCAGCCGTTCTGTTCTTTTCTCGCTCTCTAATCAACTGAACACCATCGAGGAATCGACCGGGATTGGCCCAATTTGCAGCACCTATAATTCGCCCGTTGTCAATGTCGATCTTCTGTCTGCCGACTACCGCCTTGACGCCGTTTCCCAAAATCAGAGACCCCCATGCCTCGGCAGCGCCCATGTTGCCTTGGGTGTTGCCACCGGGCTGTCCATAGTTCCGGACGTCTTGGAATTGAACTCGAAAATCCATCCGGCCCCACCCACCGCTGAAGCCGATTCTGTTTCTCTGAAAGGTTGACAAGTTTCCTGGATCTGCAGATGTGGAGGCCAATTGGTATCCATCTCGCCACTCGGATCGAACGCGAAGTTGGAATTCGAACACAAGGGTGGTATCCGACTGTCCCCATGCCATGGGAAAGAGCGAACACAATGAAATCATCAGCAGGGAGGCATGTATTTTCATGTCAATTCTGTTGGGTTATCGATGTTGGTGAGGTTGTTCTCCCCGCTTTTGTCTGATTCTGCCGCATGATTGGTCTGTTGCTCTGATTATGAGCAGATATGGATGGCCTTTTGAGGCAATCTAACCTGAGTATAAAAAGAGTTTGACTTTTCGATTTTTTGGATTGAATCTGGGTGTGTGTTTCCCCACAATTGTGAACAAGGCCCCTGTCCGCAATCATTAGGTTCGCGGGGGCATGGGAGTGTCGTAGATTCGCAGTGTGTAGCGCTGGAGATGTGGAGCAACGCCCCGCTGAACTCTTGTGCGACGAAATGGTTGAACCTACATGGAATCGAAAAATCCGGAACCTCGAAAGGCGGGTCGTCCTAATTTCAATTTTTACTGGGTCTACGCTGGTATTGGCGCCCTTTTGATTGCGATGATTCTCAGTGGGTCGCACCCCTCTGCAGGAAGCATCAGTTTTCAGCAACTGGTGAGAAAAGCAGAATCGGGCGAGTTCCGAAAGTTGAGCCACAACGGTATGGTTGTGGAGGCTTGGTATACCGACGCAGCGCGGGATTCCATCATGAAAGACAGATCCGATGGTCCGATGGGAGGGGGATTGCTTCAAGGGGCAGACCTTGTCGTTGAAATTCCTCCCTCGGAGAAGAACATCGATCGATTGGATCAGCTTGCTGCTGACGGAGTGGTGGCTGTGGTCTATGAGAGGCCCAATGAATGGGGCCAGCAGTTGGTGTTTTACATCATTGTCCTTGCGCTCATGGTGGGTGTGTGGATGGTCTTAATGCGCCGCCTCGGCGGCGGTGGCGGCGGTGGCGGTCAGATTTTCAATATTGGCAAGTCCAAGGCCCAGTTGTTTGACAAGGAGAATTCCACCAAGGTCAATTTCAAGGATGTGGCGGGTTTAGAAGGGGCAAAAGAGGAGCTGGCCGAAATCGTGGAGTTCCTGAAGAACCCTGAAAAGTACACGGACTTGGGGGCCAAAATTCCCAAAGGTGCCCTGTTGGTCGGCCCTCCGGGAACGGGGAAAACGCTGTTGGCAAAAGCGGTTGCCGGTGAGGCGAAAGTGCCGTTCTTCTCTCTCAGCGGGTCTGACTTCGTGGAGATGTTTGTCGGTGTGGGGGCCAGCCGTGTCCGGGACCTCTTCAAGCAGGCCAAGGAAAAGAACCCGTGCATTGTCTTCATTGATGAGATTGACGCTGTGGGCCGGGCCCGCGGAAAAAACGCCAGCATCGGATCAAACGACGAGCGAGAGAACACCCTGAATCAGTTGCTCACGGAAATGGACGGCTTTGGCACGAACAGCGGGGTCATCATCCTCGCAGCCACGAACCGCGCCGACATCTTGGACAGCGCTTTAATGCGCGCAGGGCGCTTCGACCGTCAGATATACGTGGACATGCCCGACTTGAAGGAGCGGGAGGCGATTTTCGATGTGCACTTGCGTCCAATTAAGACCGACGACACGATTGACGTGGATTTTCTTTCCCGTCAAACACCGGGTTTCAGTGGAGCGGACATCGCCAACATTTGCAATGAGGCAGCCTTAATTGCGGCCCGAAGGGATGCAGACAAGGTGGGCAAGCAAGATTTCTTGGATGCCGTTGACCGTGTGGTTGGGGGCCTAGAAAAGAAGAACAAACTGATCACGGAAGACGAGAAGCGCACCATCGCATTTCACGAGGCGGGGCATGCCACAGTCAGTTGGATGTTAGAGCACGCTTCTCCTTTAGTGAAGGTGACAATTGTGCCGCGGGGTCAGTCCCTCGGCGCTGCTTGGTATCTTCCAGAAGAGCGCCACATCACCACCACTGAACAAATTTTCGATGAGATGTGCGCTGCATTGGGTGGACGTGCAGCAGAGGAGTTGACGTTCGGCAAAATTTCAACGGGCGCCTTGAGTGACTTAGAAAAGGTGACCAAGCAGGCCTACGCCATGGTCAGTGTTTATGGCTTGAACAAGCGCATTGGCAACCGCAGCTTCTACGACCCCCGTGCCGAAGCGACGTTCACCAAGCCTTACAGTGAGGAAACGGCCCGGATCATCGATGAGGAAGCGGGTGCGATTATTGAGAGGGCTTATGCCAAGGCCAGAGAAATTCTAGAGACCCACCAGGATAAGCTAACCGCCCTTGCGGAGCGTTTGTTGGAGCGAGAGGTGATCTTCAAGGAGGACTTGATTGACCTTTTGGGGGAACGCCAATGGGAATCGAAGGCCCTCGACGCTATGTCGGAGGACAAGTCCGAAGAGAAGGCCCCGGAATCTACCGAAGGGGTTGATGACAGCGAAGTTGTCGCGGGCCCCTCCGATAAGGAGGACGGTGAAGAAGCACCTTCCTCCTCTGACGAGAGTGCCGCCTGATGAAGGGGTGGGTCTGTATTCACACCGAAAANCAGGTGTTTCGAGCTGAATTGTGCAAGAACGCCTTGNCTGCAGCGGACGTCCCCGCGGTGCTGCTGAACCAAAGAGACAGCAGCTACGGCTTTGGAGAGTTGGCCCTTTGGGTTCCCGAACAGGAAGCGGATCGGGCCCTATCGATTTTGGGTCTGGGCGGAAAACCTNTGGACGGTGAACCGTGAGTTTCGTCTTCGGCTACTGACTGGCGTGGGCATTGTGGTGGCCATCCTGTCCTGCGTGGCCGGAGGTGCCTTGTCATGGTCTCTGTTTTTGTTTGTGCTTGCGATTTTGGGNTGGNGGGAGGCCTNTTCAGCNTNTGCCTTGGCTTGGCCNNNTATGGGNCGGATTNCGAACGGGATGACTGCTCTGGCGATTGTGGCGTTTCCCATTTTTGGTTTGTGGTCGTTGGGTTGGCGAAGTGGCGTGTATTCGGCCGAGGTCTTGGTGGGATGGTTTGTTCTTGTTTGGGCCAATGATTCTGCGGCGTATTTGGTCGGCCGCAGGTGGGGAAGGACTCCCATTGCACCGGCCTTGTCCCCAGGCAAGACATGGGAAGGATGGGCCGGGGGATTGGTCGCCACTGTTTTGTTGGGGGGATTTGTCGTTTCCAATTCTGTGCATGTTGCCAGCCNAGGAGNCTGGTTGTGGGTCGGACTGGCCTTGGTGGTGTCGGTTTTCGGCCCTCTAGGAGATTTCATGGAAAGTGGGCTCAAACGAAAGGCGGGAATCAAGGATTCTGGAGAACTCCTTCCAGGGCATGGGGGTGTATTGGATCGTTTNGACTCTCATTTTTTTGCCGCTCCTGTGGCTGNAATCGTCCTTCATTTTGTCTGATTTTAGCGGCATGTACATTCATCGGGCAGGATTCCGTGTCTTGGCCTTTTTTTTGCTGATTCTCGGCTCCATTGCTTTCGGGCTTCACTGGTTTTCCGGTTGGNCCAATTGGGTCNTGTGGCCACTGTCCGGGGTTTTGGGGTGCTTTTATCTGTTGCTCCTTTGGTTCTTTCGGATTCCGCATCGTCCTTTTGACGCCCAGTCTAACGAGGTGACAGCCGTGAGNGACGGAAAGGTGGTGCTGGTAGAGGAGGTCGATGAGCTGGAGGCGATTGGTGGGAAAGCAATCAAAGTCTGCGTGTTTCTCAGCATTTTCGATGTCCATGCNCAATGGGCGCCGATTGGAGGCGTGCTCGAAACGTTCCGTTATCATCCCGGACAATANCTCGTGGCTTGGCATCCGAAATCGTCCACCTTAAACGAGCGCACAACCTATGTCCAGCGCACTCCGGCTGGACTCGTGGTGTGGAGGCAGATTGCCGGTGCCGTGGCGAGGCGAATCAGATGGTATGTCGAGGAGGGGGAGCAAGTCCAGCACGGACAGGAGTGTGGGTTNATTTTGTTTGGCTCTCGGATTGACCTGTATTTGCCGCTGGATGCTCGCGTTTTGGTGAAACCTGGCGATCGGGTGGTGGCGCGTAGTACGGTGGTGGCCCGGTTGCCCGAGGTGCATTAACTTCCCNGTTCACGGACAGACCTGGTCCGATAACCTGAACCACAATGCGCTACGCGATTCTTTCTTTGGTTGCCCTGATGGCGACTTCCTTGGCTGCAAAGGCCCAATTCGTTCCGCTCTCCAATNACCAAAAGGTAGCAGCACCGCTGCCGACGGTCGACATGACTGGAGAGGAAATTATTCCTTACCAACCCCTGACAGGGCAACACTTGGGGGATGTTGACCACCTCCAAATTCGCGAGTTGGTGATTCAACGTCAAGTGATTGGCCTCACCCAGTACGACCTTCAGTCNAATTACGCTGTGGATGATCGGGTGTATAGCTCCAGTGATGGAGTCAGTGCGGGTTGGATACAATCCTTGGAGACGTCTCCTTTCAGTGATCGGGGAACTGGGTACAACTTTAAAAACGCAGGCGCTGAAATGGATTGGGGAGAGGTGCCTTACGACCGAATTGAGGACGTCCGCATTGGATGGCCTTCCCTCGGCCATTTGGCCAATGGGTCTGAGTTCGCATTGAGCCACGGAAGCACAGGCGGNCTGGTTTTTGCCACCCGTGACGCTGTCGGNGCAGGTGAGTGGACCACCACCACGCTTCCCGCATTGCTGGATGAAACAGGCAACGACATNTGGCACCTTTGGCCCCGCGCGGNTGTCGGTGGTGCAGATGGCAACTCCATCCACGCGATTTGCATCTCTGCTCCAGAGGGCAATGGAGGTGTTCTCTACAATGGCCAAGACGGTGCTTTGATTTATATGCGGTCCACCGATGGCGGAGCNAACTGGAACATGCAGACGTTTGCCGAGCTCGATACCGCCTCCTTTGCAGGTGGTTTTGTCGCTGACTCCTACGCCATTCATGCGGAGGGAGAGACTGTTGCTTTTGCAGTATTCAATGGTTTCTATGACACGTTTGCCATGATTTCNGAAGACAATGGAGAAACCTGGACTTATGAAACTATTGTCGACTTCCCGGTAGACAACTACGTTCTCGATAGTGGAGCCCTTTTGGACACNACAATTGCGGACGATATCGACGCCACTGGAAATGCNATGTTCTTCAATGCAGACCGNGCTGGTGACGTNCTGGTCGATCAGGCAGGTGGAGTGCACGTCTTCTTNGGTCGCATGTTTTATGCAGATGCTGATACGACTGATGCGACGAGCAGCTACTACCCCTACACCAACGGATTGGATTACTGGCGAAACGACATGGGACCAGACACTTCTGTCACCATAGCATATACCTACGATATCGACGAGAGCGGCACGTTGGATTTTGANGATGANATNGCCGGATATTTTGTGGGCATCAGTTCTCAGCCTTCAGCTGGTCAAGTGGTGGAGTCCAATACCATCGTGGTGGCNTACAGCGCGCTGATGGAGAATTTCTCGACTGGAATTCAGAATTACCGCCACTGTTATGTGGTGCACTCCACAGATTTGGGAGAGACATGGAACAGTGAGACGGCTTGTGATGTCACTCCGGACTTGGACTTTGACTTGATCGAGGCCGTGTATCCNTGCATCCCTGCGCGCATCCATTCTGGAGAGCTCAACTTGACCTATCAGCGTGATTTCGAACCTGGTTTGCATGTTCGCGGCGATGAGGATCCGATCGACATTAACGATATCGTGGGACTGACCATGAATGTGGAGGACTTGGATGACTGTGCAGATGTCGATTTCGAGGACTATGTGGGCATTGGTGAGATTGCTNAAGTGGGTTTCGGTCTCTTTCCCANCCCTGCCGATGCCATGGTTGAGGTTGTGTTGGATGATTTGCTTCTGGGGGCAGAGGTCCGCATTCGCGATCTCGGCGGTCGCTTGATTCGTTTTGAGCGGATTCAAGGNAAGCTCGCCCGTATNGATGTTTCTGCGCTGACGCCAGGTGTTTATACGGTCGAGGTTAGTGGTTCCGGTGCNCGAAGCATCGAGCGCCTTTCCATTCGCTGATGGCNTCNTCATCTAGGCGGTTGAAGGTTGAAGTGCTGTCCATTGGAGATGAACTTCTGATAGGACAAACCGTCAACACAAATG
This sequence comes from Crocinitomicaceae bacterium, assembly GCA_002720375.1. GTDB lineage: Bacteria > Bacteroidota > Bacteroidia > Flavobacteriales_D > Sanyastnellaceae > UBA8752. Next base: position 14,573 of record PBIE01000001.1, read on the forward strand.
CCGCCTGGATGGGCAGAGCCCTCGAAGCGGAGGGTTGGCACGTGACCCGATGCGTGGTGATTCCGGATGACCGGATGACCATGCTCGAGGCGTTGAGAGAAGCTGAGGCCCGCTCCGAGTTGGTGCTGATCACCGGCGGNTTGGGGCCAACCCGCGATGATATCACNAAGCATGTGCTTTGCGAGCACCATAATACCGAGTTGGTTCGCTACCCGGATATTGAGGAACGAATTGTCACCTGGTTTGAGCGCAGAGGCAGGGAAGTGCTGCANGTTAACCGCGATCAAGCGCTGTTGCCCGAGGATTGTTTGATNCTTGACAACCCCTTGGGCACCGCGAGCGGAATGTGGTTTGATCGGGATGGCGGCGTGACCGTATCGATGCCAGGTGTTCCGTATGAGATGGAACATATCCTAACGCATGGGGTCGTTCCAGAAATGCGCAAGCGTTTGGTTGCGCAGGGCCGTTTGCCGCGCCGAGAGCACCGTTCCATTCTGACTATGGGCACAGGGGAGAGCCAATTGGCATTGCGGATTGATGACTTGGAAACCAAATGGATGGATCAGGGAATCAAGCTGGCTTATTTGCCCAGTCCAGGAAGCGTTAGAATTCGTTTAACGGCTGAGGATAAGGCTGTTGCGATATTGGATGAGGCGCGTATGGAATTGATTGTCCGTTTGGCTGAGTGGGTGGTTTCTGAGGACGGGCGAACCGTGGAGCAAGAGTTGGCTGGACTGATGCTGACCAATGGCTGGACCTTGGCTGTGGCGGAAAGCTGCACTGGAGGGGGGCTTGGTGCTGCACTCGTGGCCAAGCCGGGTGCGAGCGGCTATTTTTTGGGCGGCATTCAAGCGTATGCCAATTCGGTCAAGGTGGCCATGCTGGGCGTTTCCGGACACGGGTTGAACCGTCATGGTGCCGTGTCTGAACCCGTTGCGCGCGCCATGGCTGAAGGTGTACGGTCGCGTTTGGGCAGTGATTTCGGGGTTGGTATCACTGGCATAGCTGGCCCGGATGGGGGAACTGAGGCGAAGCCCGTGGGTACGGTGTTTATAGCCTGCTCAGGACCTCGGGGAACCCGTTGTGTCGAGCACCATTTTGGCCGTGATCGAATGCGCAACTTGGGCATGACAGTGCGGGCAGCATGTGCTCTCACATTGGAGGAAGGGCGTGCTTTGCAGACCGAAGGAGGTTCTCGAGCAGAAAGGGTTGCGGATTCGCTTTGAAATCCGCACCTTTGCACTCCCGAATTTTTTCGGGCACACAATACGAACCCCGGAAAGCACTTCCCATGAGCCGCATTTGTCAGTTGACAGGTAAGAAAGTGATGGTAGGAAATAATGTGTCCCACTCTAACCGTCGGACCAAGCGTCGTTTTTATCCGAACCTGTTCAAGAAGCGCTTTTTCATTCCTGAAGAGGACCGTTGGATGACGTTGCGCGTCAGTGCATCTGGGATGCGCAATATCAATCGCCTCGGTGTCTTGGGTGCGATTGCCAAAGCCAAGGAAAAAGGCACTTGGACTGAAGCTTGATTGTAGTTTCTGTCCGCGAAAAAGCCCCGCTGAATGGCGGGGCTTTTTCGTGGGGTTAAAGTTTGAAGGGACTGGATTGAAAGGACCATCAGTTGTTGCCTAGGATAATGGGAAGGCCATCTTCCCCTCCACCGACGACGACGACTTTGCTGTTTGGACTTTCGGCCAGCTTTTGTGTGGCTTCAATGCCCTTCCATCGGAGGAGTTCGTCTGAAATTCCTTCAGAGACGATTTCCTGAAAGTCTTTGATTCCCTTTGCTTCGATTCGCTTGCGTTCCGCCTCTTTGCTCTCCTTCTCAAGGCGAAACTCATATTCGAGTGACTCTTGTTCCTGTTGAAGCTTTCGTTCTATAGCCTCTTCTAGGGTCTCAGGCAATCGGATGTTTCGGATGAGCACGTCATTAAGTTGGATAAAGTTGGCGGCCAGCTTCTCCCGCAGGCGTTCTTGTATCTCCACTTGAATTTGCTCGCGTTTGGATGTGTTGATTTCCTCAGGCAGATACTTTGCAAAAACCTCTCTGGATACAGACCGCATTGACGGCACGATGACGGCTTCTTCATATCCGCGTCCCCGTTCTATTTCCAAGTCACCAAGGTCTTTGAGAACAGGTTGGTGAAAGACGGTCATGTCCAATTGGATTTTTAAGAGGTTGGACGAAAGGACGTCCAATTTTTGCTGGGCTTCTTTCTGACGCACTTCATAAACCAGAATGCGGTCCCAGGGCGCTTTAAAATGGAACCCTTGGTCTACGGGCATTTCGTCGGGGTTGATCCCGCCAGAGAACGTTCGGAAAACAAGGCCTGCGTAGCCTGAGGGAATCGTGAAGGTGATCGAGGACCAACTGACGAGTAAGGCCACGACGAGACCGGAAATCAAAGCGACAAGGCGCAGGGGGCGGGTTGATGAATCCATGCTCCTAAACTAAGGTTAAGGGCCTTTGGTTGGGCGTGGTTTGTGATTAATAGGTGCCTGCCCATCGGCGGACCATCCACTCAGTGCAAAGCAACAGCAGCAGGACCGCCATTAAAGCCTTCCAGCCGATGAGGTCTTGGAGTCTCTCGGAGAGAGACAACTCGGGAATAAACCGCTCGGAGGCCATCAAAGTGGCAGACAAAGCATCCAGATCACTGGGGCTGAAGACGAGTCCCCCAGTGGATTCCGCCATCCTTAAGAGTTTGTCGTGATTTGCAGGACGCCCATTGAGTTCGAGCTGTATCTCGCGGATTTCGAGGGTGCCTGAACGGTTATATTGGGTATTTGCTACTTCTGTGTTGGCCGTCCATCGATAGGTGCCTTTTGGCAGGCGGCCAGCATCGAGCGCATAGCTGCCCATCGTCGTGGAGGAGAACCGATAGTCGTATGCAGTACCCGTGCTGTCCAAGAGGGTCAGTGAGATATCTGCGCCTCGCAATGGTTGGAGGGTGGCATCGTACACGCGCGCTTCAAAAGTCAGCCGTTGGTCCTCATCTAAGATGCGCGGTGCCTCGACGCGGAAACGGTCTATTCCGGGGTCGGAGGTGAGGTATTGGGCGAGTTTTGAGACGAGGTCATCGAATGCTTTGTGCGATCCGGTTCGCAGATAGCCCACTTGGCGCCATCGCCAGCTTCCTTCGCCGAGGAGGACCATCAGGCGACCCTTGCTGGTTTGCGCCACGGTGAGCAGGGGGTCTTCGGTTGTGATGCCGCCAATCCGTTGAAAGAGTAGGGGGGTGTGGGCTGAACCCCATGTGGTTTCACCAAAAGGGGTGACCAGTGGCGGTACTTCCGCGAGCATGGTCTCCAGTGCGTCATTGGGATGGAAGTGAGGGAATGCTGGATTCACAGAACCGCGCGGGTCGGTTGTAAGGCCCGATCGCGTGGGCCTGACATCCACGCCGATTCCCAAATCGCGAAGTGCTGAAAAGTCGGCTTGTGCATCAACGATGATGCCGATTGGCCACCCATTTTGTTGCACGGCTCGGAACAGGTCTCGGGTGTCTTGGTCTCCAGGGTTGAAACCAAAAAACAGCACACCATCCCACAGGCCATCGGCGCCATCTGAAATGTTGACGTTTTGGGCGGTTTCTTGCGCGATCTCATAGTTGGGGTTGCCTGAGAGTGCATTGGACCATGCACCCCGGTCGGGATGTGGGGCGTTGCTCAGAAGCAGAATGCGTTTTTTCCTTTCGATGACGTCTATTGTCACCGAACGGCGGTTGTTGTCTGTATTGGACTCACCCTCCACTTTGTCTAGTGACACAGTATATCGTTGTATGCCGGGAGAGGTTGCTTCCACCAAGAATGTGGCCCTTGTGGGTGCGCCACCTGGAGCCAATTCCACGGTTTGGGAGCGGCGGATACCAAGGCCTGTTAGGGACACCTGAACAGCGCCTGATACGCCTTGACTGCCCACTTCAACTTCAATTGGGAATCGGTTGCCTAGTCCGGCTATGTCATTGTGGAGTAGCCGGTCAATTCGTATGTCCTTTTGAAGGGTGGTGTCTCCCAAGGAGATGAAGTGGACAGGACTTCCAAAGTGGAAGCCTCTGGATTCTGGGTCTTTTCCGCGATTGAATCGTCCGTCGGTTGCAATGACCATGGCCCCAACTGGTCTTCCTGTCCATTGTCCTTCGATGGCGTTCAGGGCTGCTGAAAGGTCTGTAATCGGTGCATTGAGTGCCATTGAGTCGCCTTCCCAAGGAAACAAATCGGATCCGAACCCATACGTTGCCATTTGGGCGCCGGGCTTTCCCTGCTCAGCGGGCAGGGAGGCCATCCATGTGTTGAGGTTTTGCGTCCAGTCTGGGTGCGTCTGTCCAACGGATCGACTGGCATCTTGTAGAATAATCAGGGCCGGTTGCGTGGTGGATCGCTCTTCGCTCTTTAGAACTGGGCGAAACAGCAGCAACAAAAGTGTGGCAAGCACCAATGCCCTGAGGATGCCCAGCGCGGCGCGAAGGGCTCCCGGAATGTGACGGTTGCCGCGGTCGATCCGGTAAAGCAATGCAGCGGCCATGACCACGAGGCCAATGGCCGGCGCGACTTGCATCCAGGGGGCATCGAGAATGAGTTCGCGCATGGCGCGAAATTACATTCGCATTCCGCCGTCCACGGACAGCGTTTGGCCGGTGATGTACGCGCTCATATCGGACGCCAGAAAGACGCATGCGTCGGCAACATCTTCGGGCTTTCCGCCGCGCTTAAGTGGAATGGCGTCTCGCCACCCTTGAACCGTTCCTTCGTCTAATGCGTCGGTCATTTCCGTCTCGATGAAGCCTGGTGCAATGGCGTTGCACCTGATGTTTCGGCTTCCGAGTTCCAGTGCTACACTCTTCGTGAAGCCTAGGATACCGGCTTTAGAAGCGGCGTAGTTTGCTTGGCCAGCATTTCCTTGGATGCCAACCACGCTGGACATGTTAATTATGCTTCCAGTACGGGCCTTGAGCATGGTCCGAAGGACCCCTTTGGTGAGATTGAAACAGCTTTTCAAATTCACCTGCATGATGTCGTCCCATTGGTCCTCCGACATTCGCATTAAGAGGGTGTCTCGCGTAATTCCCGCGTTGTTAATCAGGATGTCGACTGTTCCGAAGGCCGCGACAACGTCCTTGACAAGGGCTTCGCTTTGTTCGAGGCTACCGGCATCTGACTTGAAGCCTTTTGCAGTGCCTCCTGATGCGGTTAACTCCTTTTCGAGTGTCACCGCTTCATCTTCGCTTGATCTAAACGTAAAGGCGACAGTGGCGCCTTCTTGGACGAAGCGCTGGGCGATGGATTTTCCGATGCCGCGTGATGCGCCGGTGATCAGCGCAACTTTTCCTTGCAGTAGGGCCATGGGGTCAATTTGGGGCCGCAAGATAGCCGGGGTAGGGTTTCAATTTGGTGGTTTAAGGAGGTCGGCTGCTTCGGCGATAAGTTCCGCCACGTCCTTCACGTCAATGTCTCCCTCTTTTTCCGCGTTTTTCACACCGTCCGTCATCATGGTGTTGCAGAACGGGCACCCTGTCGCAATGACCTTTGCTCCCGTTTCGAGGGCGTCGTCTGTGCGCGCATGGTTGACCTCCCGGTTGCCTTTTTCTGCATCCTTGAACATTTGTGCCCCTCCAGCGCCGCAGCAGAGGCCTTTGCTTTTGCACCGCCTCATTTCGACGAGGTCGGCGTCCAGGGCCTCCAGTGCTGACCTTGGGGCCTCGTATTCTCCATTGCCCCGGCCGAGGTAGCAAGGGTCGTGGAAGGTGATGCGCCGCCCGACGAATGGATTTTTATCGGCAATGCGCAGGCGACCGCTGTCGATGAGTTCTTGGATGAATTGCGTGTGGTGCAAAACCTCGTATTCGCCACCCAGTTCTGGATACTCGTTTTTGATGGTATTCAAACAGTGCGGGCAGCCGGTCACGATGCGTTTCACGCCATACCCATTGAGTACCATGATGTTTTGTGCGGCCTGCATTTGGAATAGGAATTCATTCCCCGCACGTTTGGCGGGGTCTCCAGTGCAGGATTCTTCTGCACCAAGCACTGCAAAGGGAACCTCTGAGGCTTGTAGGATTCGCGCAATGGCCTTCGTGATGCGTTTCGCACGGTCGTCGAAACTGCCTGCACAGCCCACCCAGAAGAGGACTTCAGGGGTCTCTCCACGCGCGTTCATTTCTGCGAGGGTGGGGACAGTCATGGCCATATGGATTCAGGATTCATTGGCGATTTCATCTGTCCACTTTCCCCGGTCGGTTGCGGGAAATGCCCAAGGCGCTCCGTTGTTTTCAATGTTATTGAACATTGCCGTGATGGGTTCGGGTGCCTTGCTGTCCTCCATAATAAGGCTTCTCCTCATGTCCAATATGATGCCCATGGGATTGATGTTGACTGGGCACGCGTCTACGCAGGCTTGACAGCTGGTGCAAGCCCACAGTTCTTCTTCACTGATGTAGTCTCCGAGCAGTGATTTGCCGTCCCCGTTGCCCCAACTTCCACCAGCTGCGTCAATGGAACGCCCTACTTCTTCCACCCGGTCTCGGGTGTCCATCATGATTTTGCGGGGGCTGAGTAGCTTGCCCGTTGTATTGGCGGGACATACCGATGTACAGCGCCCGCATTCCGTGCAGGTATAGGCTTCCATCAACTGCTTCCAAGTGAGGTCCTTTACGTCTTTGGCTCCAAATGAGACTGGCTCTGCGGGGGCATCACCTGCGGGCTCTGGAGTTGCGGCAAAAGGGTCGCCGCTCATCATGAGGTCCACTTCCTTTTTTACAGAGGTCATGTTGTCGAGACGGCCGGATGGTGTTAAATCACTGTACCATGTGTTGGGAAAGGCGAGGAAGATGTGGAAGTGCTTTGAGTAGGGCACGTATACAAGAAAGGCCAGAATGCCCGCGATGTGGAACCACCACGTACCGCGTTCCAAAGCCACGATACCTCCGTCCGATAATCCGTCATAAAGGGGTATTAACCATTTGCTGACGGGGAACGACCCCGCCTCAATGTAGTGGTGTGGGTCGGTCCAAACCCCCTCAATTATTCTGGATTGTGCGATGCTGTCTGCCGCATTCATGGACAGAAGGGCGAACATGAGCAGGACCTCAACTACGAGGATAATGTTGGCATCGTTTTTAGGCCAGCCTGCCATTTCGGGATTTCTAAAGCGAGCGATGGGAAGCAGATTGCGTCGAATCAGGAACACGACGCAAGCCACGAGGACCCCGAATGCAAGCCACTCAAACGTGCCGATCAGGAAATCGTACAATCCGCCCAAGAATGGCGCAAAGACCCGGTGGGTTCCAAACAGGCCATCGATCAATATCTCAAGGACTTCGATGTTGATGAGAATGAAGCCAACGTAAATCAGGATGTGCATGATGCCTGCGACAGGACGCACCACCATTTTGGATTGTCCCATGGCCACCCGAGCCATGGTTAACCAGCGCTCTTTGGGACGGTCGGTCAGGTCGATGTCCCTGCCAAGGTGGATGTTTCGGCGAATGGTTCCTATGCGGCGAGCAAAGAAGAATCCCGCAGTTCCCAGTAGCAGGGCAAAGGCCAATTGTCCAACGAAGTGGGGCATGGGCGGTCCTGCGTCAATTTTCTTGTGTCTCGCGCTCGTCGAGTTCGGCGTCTATGAGGCGTTGCAAGCGTTCGAGTTCCTTTTCGCTTAATTTCCGCTTTTCTCGGCCACCAAACACAGAAACGCGCACGTACCGCTGGGGATTGAGGTATAAATCGTTCAAAAGGAACTGCAATTCTTTATTGGTGGCCATCAGGCCTTCGTGCAGGCTGTCGCTTTTGAGGATTTTTCCGAGGCTGCCTTCTCCTGCATTGAGTCCTTCTAGAACGCGATTGAGTTCGGCAATGGACACGTCCGCCCTGCGAAGGGTAGAGGCCAGTTGGAGGTTAGCAAGGGAGTCCGAGATTTGGCTGAAGTTGCTCAAGGCGTTGGAGAGGTTTCCCTGTTGGTTGTTGATGAAGCCGGTGAGTTCTTCCATGTTGTTCACGATGCCGTGAAGTGCTTCTCGGTTTTCCTCAACAGTCATGTCCAGCGTTTGCGAAGTGCTTTCGAGGTTTTCCATGGTCCTTTGGATGCTTTCAAAGGCCTTGGGCAACCCTTGGGTTGCGCTGTCTTGGAAGACAGTTTGCAAGTTGAGGAGGATTTCATCGACTCCTGCGATTAGCTGATCAGTGCGCTGGCGCAGGGGAATCAACTCCTGCTTGACCGATTCGGCGATGCCCATTTCGATTTCCGAAGGAAGGGTGTCTCCGGTTTGGATGAGCGAAGAACTGCGTCCGGCAATCAGGTCAATGGCCTTGGTACCGAACAGGTCATTGGATACGATGCGCGCCTTGGTGTCGTCAGGGAGTTGAAGTTTGGATTGTTCGATGAGGAAGGTGACATGCAGGGTTCCGTTTCCCCTTGCATCGAAGTCAATTCCCGATACTTGGCCGACTTTGAATCCATTGACCACGACAGGGTTGGAGACCGCAAGTCCATCAATTCGATCGTACACAGCGTGGAACTCCCGGCCATGGCCTAGCGGGTTGAAGCCCTTCAGGTAGTTTACACCCAGCACAAGCAAAACCCCGCCCATCAGGACGAGCACTCCAATTTTGATTTCCCTGCTTTTCTGCATGCGATATGAGGGGTCAGTCCTTGGCCTTTTTCAGCGCGGATTCGAGGGGAATTCTGAGTCCGTTCTCGAATGCAATGACAAAAGCGTCCGGAAAGCCGTTCTTCCGCAAGGTATCGCGCATCAGGCAGGCTTCCGAATAAGAAGACGTAGACCCGACCCGGTACTTGTAAACGTTGCCAATCTGTTGTTGCGACGTATGTGGCACTTGGAAGCCACCTGGTCCGGTCAAAGGGGCGCCGCGTCGATTGCTTGCTGCTTGCACTGAAAAACAGAAGTCGCCATTGCAAGTCGAGGCAATGGATGTGTGCCACATAGGCTGTCTTTTTGTCTCAGGGTTTGTGTCCTGCGTGCCTCTCCTTGTCTCTTCGGTTTCTTTTTTGTCCGTGGTTTTTTCATTCGCCTCTTGAACTTCGGCTTCTAGACTGAACCACCGCTGGGAATAGTCCCGGAAGGCACGAAAGAGGGCGCTGGACATGTAGTCTTGTCCTAAATCTGAGTGCAGGAAGTCCTCTTCTTTTGGATTGGTAAGGAATCCGAGTTCAACCAGCACGCTGGGCATACTGGCATAGGCGGTGACGTAGTAGGGAGCTTGGCGCACACCGCGGTCTTTCCTGCCAACGCGTTGCCTGAATTGGGTTTGAATTAGCTCGGCCAATTGCAGGCTTCGTCCGAGGTAAATTTCCTGTTTCAGCGCGAGGGCGATGAAAGTGTCTGGGTCATCGGGGTCAAATCCCTCTGCATCTTTTTCGTTGAAAACGGCCGCATTTTCCTTTGCAGCAACCCTCAGACTGGCTTCGCTTTTGTCTAGTCCCATTACAAACGTTGAAGTGCCTGTAACCGAGGATTTTTCGAAGCTGTCGCAGTGAATGGAAAGGAGAAGGTCCGCCTGTGACTCATTGGCAGTTCGAACCCGTTCGGAGAGCGTGGGGTAGGTGTCTCCAGTTCGCGTCATGATGACTTGCACGCCTGGGATTCGTTCTTCGATGTAGGCTGCTGTTTTGCGGGCTACTGCGAGGGTGATGTCCTTTTCAGATGTCCGGTAGCGGCCAGTTCCTAAATTTCCGGGGTCTTTACCGCCATGCCCTGCGTCGATTACGACCGTCATGGCCGGCTCTTTTGGGGGGTGAAATGCGCTGCCCAAAAGCAGGACGAGGGTGCAGATGAGGAGGACCGCTGATTTTGGCCAATATGTAGGGGTCGAGAGGCCGTTTGGACTGCCTGAATTTGGGGTTATGGAAAGGCTGAAATCTTGAGGTGCCATTCGAGGAGTGAAACTATCTAGCTTTGACGGGTATCCGGGCCCGGGTGTGTCTGGAATTTTCGCCGCCCGTTGTTGGCAAACCAGACTGCATACCGACAGGACGAATTCCACGTTGATGCCTACATGGACAACGCGACCTGGCGCGTGTTTCTTTTGTGGGCCTTCGTCGCTCTTCCCTGTTTCGCCTTGGCCCAGTCCATTGAGGTGGAGATTTTGCATGCGCAAGAGGTCAGCAGAGACCCCTCCATTGTTGAGGCGCAGCGGTTGATTGGTGATGTGGCATTGATGGCGGGGGATGCAGAGGTGGTCTGCGACAGTGCGTGGCGGTTTCCAGCTGGTCGTTTTCGCCTCATGGGCGGGGTGGAGGCCGTCGACGGCCTCGCGGTTTTGACAGGAGATGTTCTCGAGTTGTTTCCAGACAGCGGCATTGGTCGTATGACGGGCCGTATCGTGCGCCTTGTGGACTCAACTGATCCGTTGGAGCCAAGAACCTTGACGACTCAACGCGCCACGTACAATTTCCGTTCTGGGGTCGCCCGATTCTTCCATGAAGGGGTGGTGACCACAGCTTCGGAACGAATTGAAAGCCGTTCCGGTTGGTATGACCGAAAAGCGGGCGCCATGGGGTTCGATGGCCATGTAGTGATGACGTTGGACACTGTGCAAGTGCGATCGGAAAAGGTCCGGTATTGGCCAGAGGACCGCAGACTTGATTTGTTATCCGCGGCGGAGGTGTCTCATCCTTCAGGGGGAATCCTCTGCTCCGAGGGCCAATGGACCATGGGGTCCCAAGTGGGATGGTTCATCGGAGGTGATTCGGCCCAAGCCCGGTTCATTGATGGCGCCCTTGTGGTGCTTGCGGACAGCCTAGCGATGGCAGACTCTCTGGGTTATGCTTATGGAAATGTGGCCCTTCGCGATACAGCCACGACCTACAGACTCGAAGCGGATACGCTCCGTTTTGATCGCGCCGATGAGGATGGCCTTGGCGGGTCCAATGTGGCGATGAATGGAAGGGCTGTGGCCCACTTGTACGAAGGAGGTGATCCTTTGCGGGTGTCGGCACCAATGATGGACATCGAGGACAATATCGATGGTCGGTTTCTCCGAGCGCATTCAGGTGCGGCACTGCACTTTGGGGAAGTCACGGCAGCTGCACAAGACTTGATTTGGTCGGAAGAGGCCGGGCGGTTGGACTTGGACGGCAGTCCAGTCTTGTGGAATGGAACAGATCAGTTGACGGGAGATTCTGTGCGTCTGTTCTTGTCTGCAGGGAATCCCGAACGTCTGGAAGTCAGGCGGCACGCTTTTGTTGTCAGTCCAGCTGGGCGGGGGTTCTACAATCAAATGGCGGGGCGGAATCTGGATGGTATTTTCCGCGATGGTCGTCTGGAGAATTTGGTCATGCTGGGCAACGGCAGAACCCTTTACTTCGCGGAGCCAGACACAGCATCTGAGCGGCAGGCGAGTACAGACAGTTTACCTGCCCTTTTGCCTCAGGCGAACCGAGCGGCTTGCACAGAAATTAGGATGGCACTGGATACAGCAGGCTTGTCGTCCATTGCACTTTTCTCTTCGCCCTCTGGCCGATTTTCGGACCTCGCATCCTTAGAAGATGCGCCATTGGAAGGGGCGTCTGATGCGGCTCACTTGCCGGGGTTCAACCTGCGGAGCCGACCTGATTCGGCGATAAGGGGTGAGCAGCCGATGTTTGCGGCCGTGCTGCCCGTTGTGGAATGGACCGCTCCCCCGGATTCCCTCCGTCCTGAGGGTGAAGAGCCTATCGTCTATTCTGCTGCGGACAGCATCATTTTTTATGTGCGTGAGGAGCAGGTTGCCCTGCATGGGGAGGCGAAGGTGGAGACAGCAGGCATTGAATTGACGGCGGCCGAGGTTGACTACTTTGCTGGGGACCGTGTCATTGAAGCCTCTGGTGTCGCAGACAGCACGGGTGCACTACAGGGAAAGCCGGTGTTCACTCAGGGGGGGAAATCTTTTACGCAGGTGGGGCTCCGTTATGATTTGGACAGCCGCAAAGGAATGAGTCGCCAAGCTGTTACCAAGGAAGGTGAGCTTACGTTTCATGCCGATCGGGCCAAGCGTTATCCAGATGGGCGAATTTTCTTGCGAGGGGGAATGTTCAGCACTTGCGATGCAGAACGCCCCCACTTTCACTTTCACCTGACCAAGGGTTTGCTCATTCCGGACGAGAAGGTGATCAGTGGTCCCATGTATGTCAAAGTGCGCAAGATTCCCTTGCCGATTGGCCTTCCGTTTTTTTGGTTCCCTCAAAAACAGGAGCGCAGTCGCGGTTTGATTTTCCCCAGTTTTGGCAACGGGCGTGATCTGGGGTACTTCATCAAGGACCTCGGTTGGTATGAACCGCTTGGTGAACATTGGGACGCCAGGGTCCAGGGCGATTTGTACAGTAGGGGAACGTGGCGCTTGGCCGGCACGGCTCAGTACCGGTATCGCTATCGGTTCAATGGTAATTTGCAGGTTTCGCGCTCGAGCATAGTTTCAGGTGGAACAGCGGGTGACCCTGGCGCGACGCGACGGACCGAGTTTTTTGTGCGCTGGAGTCACAATCAGGATTCCAAAGCGAGGCCAAATGGGCGATTCAACGCCAATGTTAACTTCGGCTCAAGCGGCAACTTCCGTTCCCAACTCAACAGTTCTCAGGAGGACTTTCTCTCGAACTCATTCTCCTCGAGCATTAATTACAATGCCTCTATTCCCGGTAAACCCATCAGCATCACAGCAACGGCTAGACACAACCAGAACAGCAACACTAACCGAGTTGACTTGGTGGTTCCCTCTTTGGGTATCAATGTGAGTCGTTTTGAATTGCCTTTGTCTAGGTTGATTAATCCAGACGCGGTGTCGCGAAAGTGGTACGACCGAATCGGAGTGACCTATGCCTTGAAGTCTGAACAAAAAATCAGTGGCCCGGACAGCACGCTATTTGAAGACGGGATTGGGGGGCTGATCGAGCGGGCCACTGCTGGTGTTCGGCATACGGCAACGGCCTCGACACAGATAAAGGCAGGCTTCATCAGTTTCACGCCCAACGTGTCTTACAACGGATACTGGAACTTTGCAGCCTTGGACAAGACGGTCAGTCTGGATGTGCCTGACAGTGTGGTAACCGATACTCTCAGAGGTTTGTACGCCGATGGAGACTGGAGATTGGGCGTCAGCGCAAACACCAAATTTTATGGAACGCTGAACAATAGAGGTGATGGGCGCCTTCGCGCCATTCGTCACGTCATCACCCCGCAAGTGGGCTTTAGTTACAACCCTGCGTTTCAGCGGAGGGACACGGTTGTGGGCATCGATGGTAGCATCCTCGAGGTTTATGACCCTTTGGCGCCCGGGCTTTATACGCCCGGTGAAATTGGAGCGCAAGGGTCGCTGAACTTCACATTGAACAACAATCTCGAGGTAAAAATTCGAGACCGGGAAGGTGAGATTCAAAAAGTTAGAATCATCGACAATCTGTCGTTGCGTGCCAACCATAACCTTCAGGCGGACTCCCTTCGGTGGAGTGACATCAGTGGATCTGCTTTTACTACGCTGGCTGGGCGGTTTCCGGTCAATCTCGGGTTTTCGCACAGCCTGTATGACAGGGATTCCACGGGGGCAACGGTGGATCGGTTCTTATGGGCTCAAGGGAAGTCTCCTTTGCGCCTCAAGCGTATGAATGCCTCGGTAAATGGAAGCTGGAGTGGAAAAGGGGAGATGCCCTGGAACATCCGAGCTGGATACACACTTCGTCTTCAGCGGAATTGGAGGGACGACCTGCAGGCTGATACGACCATTTTGAGTCAAAATTTGACGGTCAGCGGAAACGTCACGCTTTTCGAAGATTGGCGTGTCACTATTGGGTCAGGTTATGATTTCACTTCAAGGGATTTCACCAACACTCAAGTGAACCTCTTGTGGGATTTGCACTGCTGGGAATTCTCCGCGCGTTGGGTCCCTTTTGGTATTCAACAAAGCCTGCAACTTCGCTTGGCCGTCAAGGCGTCGATGTTGCGGGATGTGAAGGTTGAAAAGCGCTTTCAGGGGGCTGGCCTTATTCGCTAATAATCAGAGCTTTATATTCTTTATCAAAAGGTAAAGCAAACACAGCAAAAACACGGTAATCGAGACTTTGTTGATGCCGTGCATGACCCGGAGGTTGACGCCTTCGCCTTCGTTCTTTCGGAACAGATTGAGGGGATTGGCGTAGTGCATGATTTTGCGCAGGATTTCCATCGGGATGTTTTGTGAGATTATGACAACGCAGGGTTGGGTTGAGTTCAATCGATTGCGATTGCACTGATTTCAACGCGGGCTTGTTTTGGCAGTCCTGCGACAAAGACTGCTTCTCGTGCTGGCAATGGTTCCGAAAATCGCGCGCGGTAGGCGCTGTCCATTTCGTCATAATCGCGAGGGTCAATCATAAACACGGTGGTCTTGACCACCTTCTCGAGGCTAGAATTGGCCTCCCTCAACACATGGGCAAGGTTGTCAATGGCCTGGTTTACTTCGTCTTCGATGCTGCCTGAGATCAGGCCTCCGGTCTTGGCTTGGAGGGGAATCTGACCGCTGCAATAGACAGTGTCTCCTGCGCGGCGATAAGGACTGTAGCTGGCAATGGGCTTGGACATGGTGCAAGTATCGCTCGCTTCTTTGAACCTTTGTACCCATGCGCATTTTACTCGTCGACAATCGCGATTCTTTTTCTTGGAACCTGGTTCATGACTTGGAGCGTGCCGGGGCGATGGTGGTGGTAAAACAGGCCGCCGATTGTAACCAAGGGGATGCTGAGGGATTTGATGGCATTGTCCTTTCTCCTGGTCCTGGCTTACCATCCGAAAGCCAAGGTTTGATGTCCATTGTGGAGGCGTGGGCACCGCATTACCCGATTCTCGGGGTGTGTTTGGGTTTGCAAGCGCTGGTGCAATGGAGCGGTGGCAACCTTCAGCAGCTGGATGTGGTCCGTCATGGCATGTCGAGTTTGGCTTGTAGGACAGCGGTGGATCCCATATTACGGGATGTTGAGGGTAACTTTGAAGTCGGCCATTACCACAGTTGGTGTGCCGATCGGGGATCTTTGCCCTTTGTGTGGACGGTCACAGCAGAAACCCAAGATGACCCGAAAATTGTTCTTGCGCTTCGGCACAATACGTTGCCGCTTCATGCGGTTCAATTCCATCCGGAAAGTATTTTGACACCAATGGGACGCCAGATGCTGGCGAATTGGCTGGGCACCTTGGCATAAAAAAGGCGCCCGGAGGCGCCTTTTATCTTGTTATCTAAAAAAGATTCAGTTTCCGAGCTTCTCCATTTCCTCTTGGAAGGTTTCTTTAAAACGCTCATAGTTGTATTCGGCCATGATGCGCTCGTCCTCTGAGATTTTCTCGTTGTACTTGGAGGCAAACTTTTCGCCGCTCAATTCGAGTGCGACATAAGAGACATAGATGCCATTTTCTCGCTGTGTCAGCTTTTCGCAGATAACGATGGCACCTCGCAACTCTTGGTCGACAACGGTTCTGGCCAGTTCGTTGAAGGACTCAGTGGCTTCTTCGCGGTTGTTGAACTCTGTGCTGGCCACGTAGTTGTCCGTGACGGCTTGAATGGTCGCGCTGACAGTACGGGCAATGCGACTTTCGGCAGTCGAGCGCGCTTTCTTTTTGGCGATCTCCCGGTCTTGGCTTTCGCCGGTTGCGGTGGAGCGGAAGTGCTTGCTGTCGCTGTTGTATTTGTCGCCGGTGCAGAATTCAAAGATTTCGATTTCGCCTTTTGGCTTGACGACATCTTGTTTCTTGTTGCAGCTGGTCGTGATGACGGCCAGGCCGAGGACCAGGCCCGTCGTGGTGAGGAATGCAGTACGGGTCATAGTGGTGTGTTTTTGTATTTGATGAGGTTAAGGCCAATATCGTGCCAAAGTGTTCAACGGAGGGCACGAATCAGATTGTTTGCGTGTTTTTCTCGGATGCTTTCCGCCAGATTCGACAGGGCGAGATTGAGGGCCGTTGAGGGGTCGAGTTGGACGCCCTTGACACGGTCGAGGACAATTTGGTGCACGATGTCTCCTCCCGTTTTTCGCAGGACCAATCCGCCTTCGACATATGCAGTGTGGAAGTTGCCCAGTTCGCCGCTGGGGCGTCTGGTTTCTGAGCGGAGTTCAACGGTGAGGCTGAAGTCGCTGTATGCTCCATTGTCTAGGATTTTGAATCCGGCATCGAGAAGCACGGAGCGCAGCACAGTGATGGTGCTGGAGTGGGCTTCAACCCCGAGTTGGGAGTTGGGAGCAGGACGGATTTGGACAGTGGGCATTTCCACTTCAATGGGCAGAGAGATCGAATTGACATGGATGTCACCTAGCAATTCGATTAAGACTGAATTCAGTCCTGCTGCCTTGAACAGGCGTTCCAGATCCAATGTGCAGTTCAGGTTGACATCGGGTCTTTTTGGGGCGACACCTTGGATGTTGGCCACCACCGTGCCCTCCTCGTCGGTGAACTCGGTGGCCTGTTTCAGGTAGGTGCCGTTGTGGTAGCGGTATTGTAGGGGAAGGCCCATTGCATTTACACCCTCATGCGTGGCATGGAGGCCGAGGGGGAACTTGAAGTCTCCTTCCGCATTGAGTAAGACTGCGTCCACTGCTGCGCGAAGATGGATGTTGCGCGCGGATTCCCTCATGGTCCTGAGAATGTGAGGCTCCAAACTAACTTCTTCACCCCCAATTTGGGCACGGTTGACCTCATTCCAGAATTCTTCCAATCCAAGAATCGCAGTTCCCCAATGGTTCAGTGCACCTTGAAGGTTGCCCTTGTCCATGTCTGTCCTTCCGGCCTCGTATTCCAGCAATGCCAGATCGATGGCGTCTTGTTTTCGGGCATTGCGTTCTGCCGCATAGCGCGCCTTGTCCAGTCGGTAGTAGACGAATGCCCCTCGGGGACCTTCCCAAACATCTACGACTTGAAATCCGGCGATTCTTTCTTCCGCACGGCTCGAAATGGTGCTGGTGAAATCTTGTTGAACCTGTCCATTTTTTTCCTCGCTCTCGAGCAGGGATGTGCTTTCCACCCGCAGGGCAATTTCGCCGACCAAATCTGCCGCAGCGCGTTCTTTTGCCGTTCGGAGGGCCTCTCCGGGTATTGGGTTTGGTGCAGCGCTGCCAATGCCGATATAGTGCATGCTGGATACAGGGCGCTCCGATACCCACCCGGGTGGGGGAGTATGCTCCATGCCCCTGCGGCCGGTGCAACCGGAGGCGAGTATGGCCATCGTCAGAATCAATATGTTGCTGTAAATCCTCATTCGATGTGGCGTGAAAGGAACTGTTCGATGTCCCGTTGTCCTCGGGCAGTGGCTTCTTGGATCACTTGAGCCCGCAATGAGGCTTCGGTGGCAAGTTGGCGTCGGGCGTTGAGAAGTGCGGTCATGCGGTATTTTCCGCTGCGGTCTACTTCGCCGTTGGATCGGGATGGATACAGGCTGCCCGAATTCACTTGGCTCACGGCGTATTCGACGGCGTCTTGCGCGTGGACTTGCTCGACTTCGGACAGCAACACCTCTCCAGTTTCCGTGCTGATTAGTTTGATTTCGAACTTGAGTAAAACACTGCGTCGCTGTGTGTGGAGCACATAGCGGGCGGGGGCATAGGCAGCGACCTTTTTGATGTTGCCTTCTTCGTCTTTGACATCCTTAAAGTATTTCCGGAATCCTTGTCTGGTTGAGCTTAGAGGGTTTCCAGTTTCTGAAGAATAGGTGAGGATGGCACCAGAAAGTATGGCGCGCGCGCCTGCCAGTTCTCCAACAGCGACACTTTCGTCTGAAATGCCTGAAAGCGACAACTCCTGCTCTGCGAGTATGTCTTCTCGGAGGGTGCGGTCAACCACACCCAGGAAGGGGTCCTTGGAATTGAGCAACCCGCGTTGGACTCCACTTCTCAACTCGAGGGCCACGTCCCGTTCCCTGTTGCGGGACTCGAAGTTGGTGACGGCAATGTTGAACCGGCCTGTTTGGAGGGCTTCAGTGTGAAGTTCGCTGGCATCCTTGTACGCTTTGTCCAAAGCGAGAACCAGGCCCAATGCTTGATGGGCCTCTCGGAACAGGCCCTGTTCCAATGCGGCTTTTCCCTTTCTGTATTCAGGTTCAGCCTGCGCCGCGGTCAGCAGCTCGGCGGCACCTTCATATTGGGGGTCGAGGCGCAAAATTTCTTTGAACGTGGTTTCGGCCGCTGCGAATTGCTCTTTGTCGAGTTGCATGTGGCCGAGGTCGTTGAGTTCAATCAAGTGGTCGTCCACCAGATCGGCATGATCGGATTCAACAGAGGCAGGGACATTGAGGGTCACGCCTACGGCTGCCACCGAGGCCTTAAATGCCGTCATCCGATCGTATTCCGCAATGGCATCTGCGCGGCGACCAGCGAGGGCGGCGCGCTGAAATTCGCCGATGTGAATATCCAAAACGCCTTGCCCCGTCAATTTCAAGCCCACCATTGCGTCAACATATCCAGGCCGTTTGCGGAGTGCCATGGTGTAGAGGCTGGCCGCTTGCTCATTGAATCCCGCAGCGGAGAGCTCGCCAGCACGCTTGCTCATGGACTTCGGCCCATTGCAGGCGACGAGAATGAGAGCCAATCCAAACAGGGGGAGGAGGGGATGGAAGCGGACCATGCGAGATTGAGTTTGTTGTGAGCGTTGAAATTAGGCCAATGGCCATGTGGTGTGGACAAGTCCCGTGCCAAGTATTTCAAGGCATGTTATTGTCTTCTGTCTGCGGCCTCCGAAATTCGTGCCATGTCCAAATGTATTGTCATCCTCGGAGCGGGCCGTTCTAGTTCCTCGCTGATACGCCATTTGTTGCAGAACGCAAGTTCTGAAGGGTTCACCGTGCGCATTGGTGATCTGGACTTGGCTCTGGCCGAAAAGAAGGCGGAGGATCACCCATGCGCGTCAACTTTTGCTTTGGATGCCGGGAACCCCGAAGCAAGGCGCAAGGAGATTGAGGCTGCCGACTTGGTGATCAGTATGCTGCCGGCTTTCTTTCACCCTGAGGTTGCTCGGGATGCAATTGCAACCCGGACGCCATTGATTACGCCAAGTTACCTTTCTGCAGAGATTGCAGGAATGGATGCCGAGGCCAAGTCGGCTGGGATTCCCATCCTCAATGAACTGGGTTTGGACCCGGGTATTGATCATTTGAGTGCCATGGAGGTCATTGACGGATTGCGCTCCACTGGCTCGACTTTGACGGGTTTTGAGAGTTACACCGGAGGGCTTGTCGCTCCCGAAAGCGATGACAACCCATGGCATTACAAATTCACGTGGAATCCGCGCAATGTTGTTTTGGCAGGTCAAGGTGGATCGGCGACGTTTAAGGAGAACGGCCGAATTCGGGTATTGCCACCGCACCGTCTGTTCAAAGAGGTTACTCAGATTGATGTGCCCGGTGCAGGCCGATTTGAGGGGTATGCGAATCGAGATTCTTTAGCCTACGAGCAGATTTATGGGATTCAAGGAATTGACACACTCGTGCGGGGCACACTGCGGGGTGATGGGTTTTGTGGAGGATGGGATGCTGTGTTCCAATTGGGTATGAACCGAGACGACGCGCAGGTGTCGTATCCAGAAGGGACCACGTGGCGAGACTTTACAGCCGGATTCTCTGGAGGGGTTCCCATGGGAGCGGATAAATCTGCAGTGCGGGCCGCTGTGGCGCGGGCAACAGGAGCCGATGGGCCTGCGTTGGACCTGTTGGACTCTATTGGACTGTTTGGGGATGAGCCGTTGGCCAAAAGGGCCGGAAGCCCAGCTGACATTCTTCAGGAACTGCTCGAAAATCGGTGGGCGTTGCAAGCCGGGGACTTGGATATGATTGTGATGTGGCACCGTTTTCACTACCGCGATGCCCAAGGTCGAGAGCGCATGAAGACCAGTCATCTTGTTCATATCGGTGAAGACGAAATGCACACGGCGATGTCCCTCACCGTCGGCCTTCCGCTGGCTCTGGCTGCCCGCATGTGGGTGGGCGGGGAGTGGAATGGCTCAGGGGTCCTGCTTCCGACGAAACCAGACCTTTATTCTCCCTTACTTAAGGGGTTGCAAAGGGAGGGGATTGTATTCACTGAAACTGATATGTAGAATTGATCATGCGGGTTTCACCATTGCTGATTGTCCTGTTATGCGTTGGCGCTTGGTCTCCGTTGTCTTCAGGTTCAATGGGGCCTTGGCCTTGTGATCAGCCGCCTTACGACCCCATGGTGGTTGTGGCTTCTCCAGAAGCGGCCTTGGCTATGGATCGGTGGGCAGTTCGCGCTTTGCGCCGGGATTTGCGTGGACGAACGTGCGTAGATCAGCAGGAAGTGGTGGACATCCTGCTCGTTCGTTGGCTTCAAGCCCATCCGGAAATCCAAATTGAGCTGAATGGCACTGAGACAGAGTCGTTGATGAACATCGAAGGGGCCTTTCTTCTCCGACTCAAGGCAGAGGCTTGGGCTGAGTGCAAGGGCCGGAGGGCGTTGTTTCCCCGCTCTTGGGGAAGCCGCTCTGAAGATCGGCAGCAAGGGAGCAAGCGAGATGCCTTCGTCCGCCGCGTTGGCGAAAAGTGGGGGGGCAGGAAAAAGTGAAGGGGCCACCTTCCGGCAGCCCCTTCTCACCACATTTACCTCACGTGTGCCTTGCGCGGCACTTGCTTCAGGTGGCTTTAGCAGGGGGTGAACCCCACTGTATTTTTCTGCTGTGAGCATGACCGCTTGACGTCAGCAACGCTCTGCTGGTGGATATACGGATTTACGTTGAATAGGTTTCATTTTCGATCAAAACATACTACAGCAGGTGTTGGGGAGAGAATCAATCTCTTTATTGAACGCTCAGTACGAGGTGGTTTTTTGTGGTTGCTACCGGGCATATTTTGCCTAGAAGAGGCAAACCAGATGGAGGCAAGGAACATGAAGGTCCATGTGGTGTTCAAACAGTATTAAAGCGATGAAAACACTGAACCTGAGATGGACTTTTGGTGCGCTGGGTTGCACAGGAGGAATTCGATTGCTTCGTAAGCACGCACTGTCCCCGTACTTTCGTTTTTCATGAGGACGTTTGACATCCCAGAATCCTATCGCTCTCCTGTGATTGGCAAGGTCAAGGCCCTTCGCAAGTTGGCCGACCCCAGAAAGCGGGATTTGACGCCAAGCGTTTTGGATTTTGGGTCCGTCCGGTTCGTTTTGCCTCGGCATTTTGGTTTTTGCTTCGGTGTCGAAAACGCGATCGAAATCGCCTACAAAGCGGTTGCGGAAAACCCCGGAAAGCGCCTGTGGTTGCTCAGCCAGATGATTCACAATCCAGAGGTCAATGCAGACCTCGAATCTCAGGGCATTGGTTTCTTAATGGATACGGAGGGCGGAATCATCACCCCACTTGATTCATTGCGCTCAGATGACGTGGTGATAGTGCCGGCTTTTGGCACCACACTTGAGTTGGAATCCAAGCTGAAGGCCATTGGAGTGGACATTCAAGAGTACAACACGACTTGTCCTTTCGTGGAGAAGGTTTGGAAGCGATCGGAGCAACTTGGAAGAAAGGACTACACCGTCATCATTCACGGAAAGCCCAAACACGAAGAAACTAGGGCCACGTTCAGCCAAAGCAGCGCTTTCGCCAAGTCTCTGGTTGTGAAGAATATGGAGGAAGCTAAGGTCTTGGCGGATTTCATTCGAGGCGATCGAGATTGGTCTGGATTTGAGGATCACTTCGCTGGTCGAAGCAGCGCTGGGTTTTCGGTTCCTGAGGATTTGTCTCGGTTTGGTGTGGTCAACCAGACGACCATGTTGGCCAGTGACACACAAGCCATTGCCGATCATCTCAAGCAGGCGCTTCGCGAACGCGATGCCGGGTCCGACGATCGGTTTGCCAGTACGAGGGACACACTGTGTTACGCCACTTTGGACAACCAGACGGCCACCACAGGAGCGTTGGATGCCATGGGGGGGGAGTCGGACTTGGCTGTGGTCGTTGGGGGGTACAACTCGAGCAATACAAGTCACTTGGTTGAACTCTGTGAAGAGCGCATGCCGACTTGGTATGTATCTGGTGCTGATGAATTTGGGGAAGACGGTTCGCTGGGGTATTTCGACATGCACGATGCCCAAAGGAAGGAGACAAAGGGCTGGTGGCCTGAGGCTTCTGGGTCTGGAAGGGCGCTTACAGTCCTGTTGACATCCGGTGCTTCATGCCCTGACAGTGCAGTTGACAGGGTGTTGCAGAAAATTCTTGAACGGGCCGGTGGTGGACGCGATGTGGATGATGTGTTGCAGCAATTTGAGCAAGACCAGTCAAATTTGGGGTCAATATGAAGCCCCCGCGTTTGCCCAGTCCATTTCGGAATGTCCGTTCCGCACCGAATCGATTTTCGTTTCGCTCAGCGCATGTGGATGCGCGTGCGATAAAATGGAAGGAGCGACGGGAGGCGATAGAGGCCGAAGTCTACGGCCATGTAGATGGCGGTCCTCGAAAACTTCGCTTTCGCGGTGAGGGCAGCACCCGGACACATAGGGAGGGTCGCTTGGCTTCCTTGCAGCGTTCTCGTCGTCAGGCCATGTTCCGGAGCACAGCCATTCTTTTGGTTCTCCTGTATGCTGCTTGGGCGGGTCTTCAATGGGTGGAGACCACTGATTTTGCGCGTGAATTTTTGATTCCGGCTGACTGATGGGGACGATGACCGATACGAGAATTCAGCGCTTGCCTGAGCACGTGGCCAATCAGATCGCGGCTGGTGAGGTGGTCCAGCGGCCGGCTTCGGTGGTTAAGGAGTTGATGGAAAACGCATTGGATGCGGGTGCCTCGCTAATCGAGGTTGAACTGAAGGATGCAGGTCGAAATCGGATTGTGGTAGAGGACAACGGTATGGGCATGGGCTCAGAGGATGCTGCGCTTTGTTTTGAGCGTCATGCTACATCAAAGTTGCGTTCCGCCGATGATTTGCTCGCGCTTGCAACAATGGGTTTCCGAGGAGAGGCACTGGCCAGTATTGCGAGCATTGCTCGCGTGGAATTGCGCACGCGGCGTGCCGAGGACGAGTTGGGTGTGCGTTTGGTGGTGGAAGGTGGAGCACATCAGCCTGTTGAGGCTATGCCATGTTCAGTGGGCACCAGAATGGTGGTCAAACACTTGTTCTTCAATGTGCCTGCCCGCCGAAATTTTTTGAAAAGTGATTCTGTTGAATTGAGACACGCCATCGATGAGTTCCAGCGGATTGCCTTGGCCCATCCCGAATGCGCATTCCGTCTCAGTCACAATGAAGGGGAGCTTTTTGACTTGCCTGTCGGCACCCTGAGGCAGCGACTGGTTCGGGTGTTTGGTGCCAAGTACGACGAGCGGCTTGTGCCAGTCGAGGAGCGGACAGATGTGGTCTCATTGGCCGGTTTCGTCGGTAAGCCTGAATTTGCGCGCCGGACCCGAGGCGAGCAATTTCTGTTTGTCAACGGCAGGTTTATCAAACATCCCGCTTTTCACGGGGCCATCATGCGGGCGATGGATGGATTACTTACACCCGGACAGTTCCCGTTGTATGCACTGTTTTTAGAGGTGGATTCCGCTAGGGTTGATGTCAACATTCACCCCACCAAGGTGGAGGCTAAATTCCAAGAGCAGGGGTCCATTGTCGCCATTCTGCAGGCGGCAGTGAAGCGGGCTCTCGGCCGATTTCACGTGGCACCTTCCCTTGATTTTGATGCCGAGACAGCATTCGATATTGCTCCACCGAAGCCCGGTCAGGAGGTAGAGGAACCAAAGATTCAATTGAATCCGGACTACAATCCCTTCAACGCAGAAAAAGAAGGGGGTAAAGGGCAATCGGGTGGTCGAGCTTCCCTTGGATCTTGGGGTTCGAAAACTGCATTCAGCGCATCACGAGCAGATGCAACCCGTCGGTTTTTTGAATCTTCGGGCCCGAACGAATGCCAGGCAGAAGAGGTTGGTCCGGCACGGCTCATTTTTTCTGAGTCGAAGGCCACACAGTCGGTCGATAAGGTGCCCCTTGAGTTCGATCAACAGCGGCCTTTGTTCCAGTTGTTTGGCGGGTGGATTGTAACGGCCACACGGAGCGGATTGGTTCTCGTTGACCAACACCGTGCGCATACCAGAATTCTTTACGAACGTTTGTCTTCTGAATTGTCGATGTCGTCAGGGTCTCAGCAGCTCCTTTTTCCTGAGGATTTGGCGGTGGGCCCATCGGATGTTGCGGTTTTAAAGGGGGCAAAGGCTTCATTGGTGGGGCTTGGCTTTGACTTGACTTTCCCAGAAGAGGGGGTGGTCCGGGTGTCTGGATTGCCTCAGGAAGCAGCAGAGGGGTCGCCATCTGTGCTTTTGGATGCAGTCCTTGAGGAGCTGCGGGATGCAGGCGAAGTCGATGTGGACCTCAGACAGAGCCGGGCCATTGCTGGGGTTGCCCGCGGAGCGGCCATCCCTTCAGGACGGACCTTGACACGCGCAGAGATGTTGGACTTGGTGGATGGACTCTTTGCTTGCCAAGAGCCTGACCGGGACCCATGGGGACGCTCGACCCTCGCTACCTTTGACAAGGATGCCGTTGAAGCCCGTTTCCGCTGATTTTGCTAACTGAATGTTCCAACAAGCCACGCCAGTCGTCCGCAATTTGTTGATCATCAACATCATCTTTTACGTGGTGACGCATTTTTTGGCACCAGAACTGAGGCCGATGTTGGCTGGTTATTACCCCAGTTCCCCCATGTTTCAGCCTTGGCAGGTGGTGACGCACATGTTCATGCATGCAGGAATGGGACACATCTTCTTCAATATGTTCGCTCTGTTCATGTTTGGGTCCCAGCTGGAGCGCGTGTGGGGACCAAAGCGCTTTCTGAACTATTATCTCGCCTGCGGCCTTGGGGCTTTTTTCCTTCACGAGATTGTCGTGGGGTACGGTTATTACAGTGCGTACGGGACATGGTTCCCAACTGCTGAGGCTCTTTTTCCTAACCTGGGATACAGTGCTGCGGAGCGGGCAGCGTCGCGGTTGTTTGTGCCTGTCGTTGGGGCGTCTGGGGCTGTTTTTGGCTTGCTGCTCGGTTTTGGCATGCTCTTCCCCAATACGCGGTTGCAGTTGCTTTTTCCTCCTGTGCCAATCAAAGCCCGCTATTTCGTCCTTGGCTATGGCGCATTGGAGCTGATTTTGGCCTTGGATAACAATCCAGGTGACAATGTTGCGCATTTTGCCCACCTCGGGGGGATGGTTTTCGGGTATTTGCTGCTGAAGAAATGGCAAAGGGATCGCGATGCATTTTATTGAGGATTCTCGCGTTGAATCCCTGTTGAGATGAGCAGTTTACAAGATGATTTGAAGATGAGGTGGACCACCGGCGGCATGGCGGTGAGGCTGGTCATGTTCAATGTGTTGGTTTTTTTGATTCTGACCACGTTGCGGTTGCTTTTGGGCATGGGGCTACCCTTGCCTGTTTTGCCCGGGGCTTTTGGGCTTGCCACCTCTGCAGACCTGTCAATTTTAGTGCGAAGGCCATGGAGCGCGGTGACCCACATGTTTGCCCATGAGGAGGTTTGGCACCTTGCGATGAACATGCTCATCCTGTGGTGGATGGGAGGGATGTTTAGGTCACATTTTGGCGACAGGCGCACGCTCAGTGCATACCTCATGGGAGGGGTGTCTGGGTTTCTATTGTACATCTTGGCCACGAACCTCGTTCCTTCTTTTCCTCAAGGTGGATATGCACTTGGTGCGTCATCTGCGGTGATGGCTTTGATGGTGGCCACGGCCACGCACATGCCAGACACGGTAATTCGCCTTTTCTTGATTGGTCCGGTCAAGTTGAAATGGGTGGCTGTGGCGTATGTCGTGCTCGATTATGTGGCGCTATCGAACGGAAGCAATGTGGGGGGTCATCTTGGTCACATTGGAGGAGCTGCATACGGTTTTTTCTACATGCGGGGGCTACAGTCTAATCAGGACCTCGGTGTGCCCATGGAAGGGCTTGTTGATTGGTTGGTGACCACATTTGGCCGATCATCGGGTTCTAGAACACAGATCAGGCAAAAGAAAACGCGCAGGAAGGGCAAAGGCTTGCACTCGGTGCATCGCAGTGTGGATGTCGATGGGAAGACCCGTCGGGGGCATACCGATGAAGAGTTCAATGCTGAGAAGAGGGCGCGGCAAGAGCGGATTGACCGCATCCTCGATAAAATCTCTAAGGTGGGTTATGACCAGCTTACCAAGGAGGAGAAGGACTTTCTCTTTCGCCACGGAGGGAACGTTTGATTATGTCAAGGCGCCGATCCAAGCGGCGGAGGGGCCACCTCTGGATTTTACTTGGCCTCTTGGCTTCCGCAGGGGTGTTGTTCGCTCACCTGGCTGTGCATTTGTCCCCTGCCCATTGGGCGTTTCCAGCTTTGGCAGGGCTTGGTTTTCCGGTGTTTGGTTTGCTTTTGTTTGTGTCTATGTGGGTGGCGTTGCGCCGTGGTCGTTGGTTTTGGTTTCTCGGTTTTCTTTTGCTTGTGGTCTGTTCGGCCCCTCTGTACCGGTGTGCTTGGGGTGGTTTTGGATTTGGGATGCCGGAGGTCCATTCGGGCGGTCTCACTTTCAAGGTGATGAGTTGGAATGTCCGTCTATATGACCGCTATGGATGGCTCGGTGAAGGCACTCGAGAGGGGATTTTTGAGTCAGTTGAGGCAGAAGCACCAGACCTTCTTTGTCTGCAAGAACATTTCCGCGATTCTGATCCAGTCGCATTTCCGGTGGACGTGCCCATGCGGAGGGCATTCACGGGTGAAACTGGAGTTGATGTTGAGCGTCATGAGGTCTGGGCGCGCGGGAAGTCAGGGCGTCGGTTTGGTGTGGTGACGTGGTCACGGTATCCGATTGTTGGCAAGGAGGCCATTGTCTTTGGCACGACAAGCAACAACGTTTGCGGAGTTACTGATATCAAATGGAAAGGCGATACGGTTCGGGTCTTCAATGCCCACTTTGCCAGCTTACATTTCGGGTCTGAGGAATATGCTGCACTTGAATATGGGGTTCCTGATGCAGAGAGCCGTCAGCGTATTTGGTCGAGGATGCGAACAGCCTATACAGACCGAGTGACTCAGGTGGGGCAGGTCATGACGGCGGTTTCTCGGAGTCCACACCCCGTCGTCTTGTGTGGAGATTTCAATGACGTTCCCGTCAGTTGGGCATTGGCCTCAGCTCGCGCTCAACTCCGAGACGTACACGATGTGCAGTCCATTTGTCTAGACGGCACTTGGCAAGGGGTTGTTCCAGGGCTCAGAATTGACCACCTTTTCATTGACCCTTCATGGGCCGTGGTGAATTACGAAACAGGGGGAGGTGGTTTGAGTGATCATCGTTACGTCACGAGCGAGGTGCAGGTTCCGAGCCGGTGACCAGCCCAATGCGCCGGGCGATGAGTTCATATGCCACCACCGTCATGGCAATCATAAGAAAGCCATAGAAAAGGTCGTCTACAGGCATTGAGAAGATGCGGAGCTGGAGGTTGTGGTCGTTGTTGTACCACACAATTTGGTCGGATACTTCAGCTACATTCCGATTGAGAGGGGCGTATTTCCAGAACCTGAGTCCAGTCAAGACGCCGTTGGAAATAATGAAAGGGACAAGCAGAGGCAAATAGGCAAACCACAATCGGTAGTTCCAGTCCCGTACGTGTTGCCAACGTGCTGCACTGATGGCAATTCCTGAGCTGAGTAGGGCGGTTAAGGCGCAAGTGATGAGAATGTACCACCGGTCGCTGTTGGATATTGCTAGACAGGCACTCAAAACGGCAAGAATCGATGTGGCTGGCAAGGCCCAAGGCCGGCCAACAGGGTTGGGGAAGTAGTGCTTGAGCGATTCGTACGTGAACAGGCAAGCGTAGGGGATGCAAAGGAAGAAGAGCCATTCCTCTAAGGGGATACCTGCAACCCAAATTCCACTTAGATAATCGGGATTAAAACCCCAGATTCCGCGCTCCGTGAACGCGATGTCCCACGGGATGAACAGGGCCATCATCACAGCAATGGCGGGAAACAGCGCCGGCCAAAAGCGCACAAACCTCACCTTTCGGTCGAAGCTGCAAGCCAAAGGGATGGAAAGGACAGCTAAATCGACAATCAAGTAGAGGTACTGGTCGTTCATCGAGAGGTCATGGCTTTGGCTGCGTGCGCCTTTCGGGCTTCTCGGAAATATCGCATCGGGACCCACAACATGCCGAAGCATTCACCGTGTTCTTTTCCAAGGTGCTTATGGTGAACCTTGTGCGCCTTTCGGATGGCTGCGAAATAGGGGTGTTTGGCGTTTCTGAACCAATTGAAGCGGCGGTGGATAAACACGTCGTGGACGAGGAAGTAGCAGAGGCCATATGCTGCGATGCCCATTCCAATCCAGACGCGAAAGTCACCGGCCACACTTCCGGTTATGATACTCCATGCGCTTGGCACAGCGAAAATGAGGAAGAAGGCATCGTTCTTTTCGAAGAAGCCGGGCTCGTGTTGGTGGTGGTCCCGATGGAAATACCACATGGCCCCGTGCATCAGATACTTATGGGCACACCAAGCGACCCCTTCCATGACCAGGAACGTGGCGACGACGATGGATGTGGCAGTCAGGATTTCCATGGGAGCAATAAAATTCCGATGAAGAACAAGGTTTGCACAACGAGTAACCAACCAGCTGCGCGGTTGGTTCGGAACGTCATGGTGTGTCGCCATCCCCAAGCAAGCGCAAACGCGATGAACCACCAAGCGATGTAATTCTGAATTGGAATGGTGTCCCCAGACCATTGCCAGAATCCCGTGCGAATGGCTACAGGCTCTATGATCAAATCCATGGCAACCATAAGTGTGGCCGTGATGGCGGCCCTGCGCATGTCGAATTTCCGCCCTTGCTGCGGAATCCATTGTTGGGACCAATACATCGTCCCCGACAGGGTCAAAAGCCACAACACGCCAATCATGGGGGGAACTTCATAGAGGGAGGGGCCCAACCGGCTGCCGTAGATATAGTCGCCGAATGGGAAACCAGTGTGAACACCTATGACCTCTACGGCATAAGTGATGTAAGCGGTTAAAATCCATCGCCAAGCATCATCTGAATGCCCAAAGCCAAGGACCACAGCAGTGGAGAAGAGAAGGTTAAATACAGTGAGGTCCAAGATGGTGGTGGCATCGTACCAGACGATTCCGGCCATACCGACACAGTGCAAAAAGCCGATCAGTCCAAGCCAAGCCGGTACGGTTCCGAATGGACCTCGGATTCCGAAGACCCCGCGTTGGGCTATTGCTGTAGAATGTGCAGTCATTTTCCTAAGTGCTCTGCTGCCCGTTCGAAACAAATGCGGAACCAGGTGGTGTAACGCTCGGGGTGGGCGGAAATGTCTGCCCGGAGAGAATCGAAGCGGATATACTTGGTGTTGGCCACTTCCTCTGGATTTGGAGTGGGAGGAAGGTCACTTCGGCCGAACAGCACATGGTCAAACTCGTGCTCGATGAGGCCGTCTGAGAATTCACTTCGGTAAATGAAGTCGAACCCCTTTGATAATTGACAATGCATCCCCATTTCTTCCTTGAGTCGACGGATGCCCGCATCGATGACCAATTCGCCCTCTCTGGGATGGCTGCAGCATGTGTTGGTCCAAAGGCCGCCGCTGTGGTATTTGTGGTGGGCCCTTTGTTGAAGGAGCAATTCGCCGCGACTGTTGAGTATGAACACGCTGAATGCACGGTGCAAAACACCCTCTCGGTGAGCGGCCATTTTCTCCATGGTGCCTTGCGCCTGGTCAAGTGTGTTGACCAGCACAACCTGCTCTTCAGTTGTGTCGTTCATGTCGGACTTCATCTCGTCTGTTCCAGCAAGTCTTTCATCCACTCAGAGAAACTCGGGTTTTCTTTCCAATGGCCCTTTGCGAGCAGCCGCGCTGTCGCTGCTCGGTCGGTTTTCCAATCGCCATTTACCCCGAGAAAGCGAGGTGCTGTGCCGGTGATACACAACCTGAGGGCTTTTAAAATGTCCAATTGCGGATTGCTCGTAATCAATGCGTTGAGGCTGTCTAGTCCGGTGTTGAATTTTTTGAGTTTGGTGGCGGGGTTCCGTTCAAAATCTGCACTCCTGGCAAGTGAAACCCATTTGTGTGCTTCGATGACGGTGGCGCACAGACCGGTTGCCTCTTCAAGTTTGGATTCAGCGAGGAACTTTGATGTCATCGCTTGTTCTAGAGAGCTATGGTTGAGAAAGGCGATACGCAAATCATGAAGTGCGTTGCACGGAATCTGAGTCCATCCAATGAAGGGGACTGAACCTGCCCAGAGCAAGAAAACAAAACACCACAGAGGGCGCATAATCAAAGCAGGTTGAACTGGTGACGGAGGTACGATCCCATCAGAAGCATGGCTTTTTGCCGGTTGGGGATGCGTATACGCTCCTGAAGGACACGATGGTGTGGCAGCCTTCTGATTTTGCGAAACAACTGCGTGTAGTAGATGTACGCCATGTAAACGCCAAGCCTGGCTGAGCGCGGAAGACGAAGAATGCCTTGATAGGCGTGTGCAAAATCGGCTTCGATTTCCTTTTCGATTGTCAACTTGGCGTCTTGATCGAAGTCCTCGAGATTCAGTCCCGGAAAATAGGTTCTTCCCAACCCTTCCCAGTCGGCTTGGAGGTCTCGAAGGAAATTGATTTTTTGGAAGGCTGCACCTAGGCTTCTCGCATGAGGCAGCAATGCCTCGTACTGCGCTCTGTCTCCCGACACAAAAACGGACAGGCACATCAAGCCGACCACTTCTGCACTGCCGACGATATAGTCGTCATATCCCTCTCGGTCGTAGGCTGTTTGGTCCAAGTCCCGCTTCATGGATTCGAGGAACTTGTCTACGTGCGCCAAGTCCATGTCGTATTTCCAGAAAGCCCATTGGAAGCTGTTGAGTATTGGGTTGAGCGAAATCCGCTCATTCAGTGCCGTATGCGTGTCCGTTTTGAATCGCTCGAGAAGCGTGTTTTTGTCGTAGCCATGAAAGGTGTCTACGATTTCATCTGCGAAGCGAACGAAACCATAAATCGCATGGATTGGTGCTCGCAACTCTTTTTTCAGCAAGCGAATGCCCAAGCTGAATGAGGTGCTGTACTTCTTGGTGGTGAGGGCGCTGCATTGGAGCGAAACGGAATCGAACAGCGGTTTTCCCGTGGTGAGCATGCCTTCAGATACTGTTTGCTTCCACGCATCTGTCGCCTGCTCCCGAGAAGGCTTCGGAGCATGTACATCAGCTATGGGAGGACGAGCGTTCATTTCAGAGGTATGGGTTTAAACCTGTAAAGCGACAGGTTGTTCGATTTCAATCTCATTTGCCAATCCTGGCATGCCTTTGGATTTGAGGACCTCGCTGGCCGCTACTTGGCCACTGATTATGCTGGGCGGAACACCTGGCCCTGGTGTGGTGAGTTGTCCCGCAAACCAGGTCCCTGAGAGCTTGGACTTCATTTTTGGCTTTAGAAAGGCCGTCTGCCGGAGGGTATTGGCCAGTCCGTATGCATTTCCCTTGTAAGCGCTGTAGTCTGCAATGAATTGTTGGTGGGCATACTGACGCTTGTACACGACGTGTTGGTTCACATCAATGCCGGTTCTGGCTTTTAGACGTCCTATGATTTGCTCGTAAATCCGGTCACAGTCAGCCTGATTCTCGGCCATTCCCGGTGCTGTTGGGACGAGAAGAAAGAGGTTTTCGCAGCCCTTTGGTGCGACACTCGGATCGGTGACACTTGGCGCGCACACGTAAAAAAGAGGGTCTTTGGGCCAAGCAGGATCGTCGTAAATCTCCACTGCGTGCGCTTCGAACGAGGTGTCGAAGAACAGGGTGTGGTGTTTCAAATTGGGGATTTTCCGGTTGATGCCGAGGTAGAAAAGGAGTGAGCTGGGAGACATGGCCCTGTTGTGCCAATAGGATTTGTTGTACCGCCGGTAGGCGGCAGGCATCAAGTGCTGTTCTGCGTGGTGGTAATCGCAGGCTGCAATGACATGGGGACAGAGAATATGTTGTCCGCCTACTCGCAGTCCTTTGGTTTTTCCGCCCTCTTCCAGAATGGCTTCGACGTTGCAGTTGAGTTCGAATTTGACGCCTTGTTCTCGAGCCACCTGTACCATGCCTTCTACAATTCGGTGCATGCCTCCCATGGGATACCAAGTGCCAAGTGCTGTATCGGCGTAGTTCATCAAGCTGTACAGCGCCGGGGTATTTTCTGGTTTGGCGCCGAGAAAAAGCACCGGAAATTCCATCAATTGAACGAGCCGAGGGTCTTTGAAGTGACGGCGGACGTGGTCGCTGAAACTGCGCAGCAATTGAAGTCGCGGGGCGTCTCTCAAAATGTCAAGGCGGGCAAATTCGAATGCGTTGTTTGCGGGCTTGTTGACAAACCTGCCCATGCCAATGTCGTATTTGACCTTGGCTTCAGCAAGAAACGATTTGAGCTTCTGGCCTGCACCAGGTTCGATGGTTTCGAATGCTTCTGCCAGAGCATCCGTGCCTGCGGGCACGTCAAATGGTCCTTGATTGAATTCTACACGATAAGAGGGGTCTAGCCGGACCAGGTCATACAGGTCTTCTACCCGTCTACCAAACTGAGCAAAGTATCGGTCGAAAACGTCGGGCATCCAATACCAACTGGGGCCCATGTCGAAGCGGAACCCTTCTGCGTCAAAACGCCTGGCTCGCCCTCCTGCTTGGCCATGCCGTTCGAATACGGTCACATTCAGCCCTTTGCTGGCCAACGTGGTTGCAGCGGCAAGCCCTGCAAAGCCAGAGCCAATGACGGCTACGTCGGGTGAAGATGATGGATTTCGTGTCATGAACAAGGAAACAAACAGGTTTTTGCTGATTTGTGTTCAAAGGGCGCTTTCGGGAATAAGGTAGTGTTTATCCGTTATGAAATGTGATTTTGTAGTCATGGTAATTCAGCCTTGATCGAAACTTTTTCTAGGTTTCAACCGTTAGAGAGTCTTAAACTGATTCGTGACAGCATCAAAACTGCATGAGTAAGGTTTTTTTCAAAATTGCTAGGAAGCGCCTCGACTTGTCGGGGCGCTTCTATTTTGTCGTGAAGCGCTCTGCTGAACTTGTTCCGCCTATTGTTGTTGGACTGTCATGAAGCGCATCATTATGTCCACCCTCCTCGCTTGTGTCTCCCTTTTCGGTCTCGCCGCGTTTGGCGTCTTGAAGGGCAATATTCTCGGAGGTGCTGAAGCCCGCTATCCCATCACAACTGCCATGTCTGAATTTCACTCTTTGAGCGCGACAACCTTGGACGGCGATGTGTTTGATTTCGCACAGCTCAAGGGCAAGCGGGTCTTAATCGTCAATACCGCAAGCCGTTGTGGGTATACCCCACAATACAAAAAGTTGCAGGCTTTGCATGAGCAACATGGGGGAGGGGAGTTTGTCATTTTGGGGTTTCCTTGCAATCAGTTCGGCCGTCAAGAGCCAGGCAGTGCCAGGGAAATAGGGGACTTTTGTTCCAAGAATTACGGCGTCACCTTCCAAATGATGGAGAAAGTAGAAGTCAGAGGAAGTGACCAGCACCCCGTGTACAATTGGCTTTGCAACGCAAGTGAAAATGGGGCGGGAGACCACAGTGTGGGATGGAACTTCCACAAGTTCCTCGTGGATGCTGAGGGCCACCTTGTCGCCTCGTTAAAATCCGGTGCTGATCCTCTTGGAACAGAGATAGCAGGCTTCGCCGCTGGTCGGTAAGCCGCGTTGACCGAAATTCGGTGCATGCCGAACGGATCTTTTTTGGATATCCTCGCTTTCGGAGCCCATCCGGACGACGTCGAGTTGAGTGCTGGTGGAACCTTGGCCAAGGCTGCCCTTCAGGGAAAAAAAACCGGTGTGGTTGACTTGACCAGAGGAGAGCTGGGCACACGGGGTTCGGCAGACTTGCGGGATGAAGAGTCTGCAGCAGCTGCTGAAGTGCTGGGCTTGAGCGTTCGAGAAAATCTAGGGCTGAAGGATGGGCTACCCGAGGACGAAAATCGCGTCATCATGGCGTTGATAAGGGCCATTCGTCGGTATCGACCGAGAACCGTGTTGGCCAATGCGCTTCACGACCGTCACCCAGATCACGGTCGGGCAGCGGAATTTGTCCATCGCGCGTGCTTCCTCTCTGGGCTCGCGCGCATCGAGACGTCAGAGGCCGATGGCACTGCACAGGAGGCCCACCGTCCTCAGCATGTTCTGCACTACATCCAAGACCGCTTTCGAGAGCCGTCTATTGTGGTGGACATCACGGGAGCTGAAGAGACCAAGTACGCTGCGATTGCTTGCTATCGGTCTCAATTCCATATTCCAGGCGCAGTAGAAGGCAAGGTGATTGTGCCCAGTTCCGTTGATTTGGCAACCCCCATTTCCACTCCAGAATTCATGGCAGTCGTCCGTGGCCGGGACATCACCATGGGCAGATACATTGGTGTCTCCTCAGGAGAAGGTTTCGAGTCTCGCACCCCGCTCGGTATCGCAGATTTTAGCCACATCTTTTAGGCTATTCCGCACTTTTGCTGAAACGCAAAACGCCCAGTCCGTGAGGACCAGGCGTTCTGGTGGGGTGGCTAATCGGAATCGAACCGACGACCTCTTGAACCACAATCAAGCGCTCTAACCAACTGAGCTATAGCCACCGTATGGGCCGGCAAAGATAGCGTCTTTCTCCATCCTCCCAACTCTTCGAAGAAGGGAAAAGAAGACCTCGTCAATCAAGGCCCTCACAGAAGTTGGCGAAATCTGAAAGGAGGGTGAGCAAATCTCCAATGGCAACAGCGCCGTCGAGATTGATGTCCGAGGGGCAGGTGATCACGCAGAGGCCCTGCCCATAGTCCCAATACGTTCCCGGTCCACAATGCGCTGCATCATCCGTGTCGCAAACGCCATTGCTGTCGATGTCCAATGAACCCACCAGTCAGCAAAGCCAAGGTCAGGATATGACCACAGGCACCGGTCATTCTGAATCGATTGCGTTGCAGGTCATCTCGTAGACCCCGAGAAACACGATGAGGTCTGCTGCACCGATGTAACCGTTTCCGTCTAGGTCAAAAATGCAGAGGTTGTTGGCGAAGGGGGGGAATTCGCACGTGCCATTTTCACAGTTGGCAGCAGCCTCGTAGTTCGTTGCTCCTGGGTATGTGCAGCCCGTTATACCGACGCACAGGTACTCACAAGATCCATCATCTTCGATTGCACTTTCACTGTAGTTTTCTGCTGTAGAGTCTGTGCATCCGGCGTACTGACAGTTACCATTCTCATCCGTAGCGGCAGGGTCAAAATTCACAGCGCTGTCATCGGTACACCCCGGAATCTCATCTGTGTCACAAACGCCATCACCGTCTGAATCCGCTGTGCAGTCTCCTCCACAGACGCCGAGTGCATCGAGCTGGTTTCCGTTGCAGTC
>PBIE01000002.1 GCA_002720375.1 Crocinitomicaceae bacterium
ATCCAGGAATCTGGGTTGGTTTGGTCGCCACAATTCGTTGTGAGGTAAACAATGAGCGCCCCCACATCGATTCCGTCGAGGCAATTCATACCACCACCTCCGTTGTCCGGATTCTCATAACACTGGGTGCCTGGATCAGTGCATTCGCCCAAAGAGTACATGGCTGCACAGATGGTTTCGAAGGGCTCAGACCAGCTGAGGCCGCCCCCGTCCATGTTGGGCGGGACGAGTTCTCCATCCACGTACCATTCGTAGATCACTGGGGAACCTTCGGCGATGACTTCAAATGTTGTTGGGGAGACCAGATCGTTGGGTGGATTCACATTAAGATACCACTCACATTCCGAGTCCTGACATCCGATTTCCACGGCGATGGCGGAATCGAACGGCTCACCCGGCATGTTGTTTCCAACGAAAAATGGAATGGCTGGGACTTGAACGCCTTCGCACATCCATGAAAGCGTAATAGTCATAGATGCAGTTGTATCTGGAAAAGTGTAGCTCACAGTGGTTTCTCCAAATTCAGCAATGAGTGTGTCGACAATCGTGGTGTCCATGGACCCCGTGGCTACGGCGGAAATGGTCACAGGTGTAGAGCCTGGGATGGTAGAGGAGAGGTAAAGCGTGAGCAAAGAGTTCTGCGCGAAGAGACTGCCTGTTGTCAGTGTTAGAATCAGTGCAATCAGGGCATTATTAAATCTTTTGGACATGGTCGAAAGGGAAGGGTGAGTGGTTGCCAGGGTCGCGTCGTTGCGTTGAATGTAAATGATGGACTGCGATTGTCTTCGAATCGTTGCATCCTCATTTTACTTCAAGGTATTACTCATATGAAGCCACTGTATTTTTGTCTAATGAAATTGACTTTTAAGGCATTGGTTTTTTCTTCAGTATTGTGCTGGATTGGCTGTTCCACAGGAGAGACATCCGATTCTCAAAGTGCAGAGGCTTTGGAAGAAGGTGTGACATTTTACGGAGAGGTGATTGAAACCAAAGGGGGGCTTAATGGCCCTGCATTGCGGAAGGCACTGATGATTTCTGATGGTCGGACCGAGGTTAGGTTTGAGGGAGAGATTGCCGCCACCTGCCCCAAAAAGGGATGTTGGATGGATGTTGTCTCGGAGAAAGACACGGTCTTCGTTCGTTTTCTGGATTACGGTTTCTTTGTTCCGACTGAAGGGGTCGAGGGCAAGAGGACCATTGTGGAAGGCGAGGCTTTCTTCGACACTTTGAGCGTGGCAGACCAGCAGCATTATGCCCAAGACGCTGGTTGGACCGAGGAAGAGATTGCTGAAATTAGAGAGCCTGAGCTCAGGTTGGCCTTTATGGCCACCGGAGTGATGATTGAAGATTGATGAGTGGACGGTTGTTCACTTCGCTGGGGCTTTTTGTTTTTTCTATGGTCCTAATGCAGTGTGCGGGAGCCACCCTGGAGACCAAACAAGCTGACCCGCGGTTGGCGCCGGTGCAGCCGAACTACACATCACAATTGGCCCAGTCCATGCGGGATTTGGATGCTGAACTTGTTGCGATTCGAGAATTGTTGGAGGCAGGTGAAGATGTGGCGGGCATGCGCTTTACAGAGCATCAATTCACGACGCTTCAGCCCACGGACAGTTCCATGCTTGTTGATGGTTTTCAGGCCCTTTCTATGGCGTTTGCCCATCAAGTTGCAGAATTCAATGCTGCTCCAGATGCCGAAACTTATTCCGCTGTGGTTGGGGGTTGTGAGGCATGCCACATGCGTTCTTGTCCTGGGCCACTTCAGCGCATTGCAAAGCGTTATTTGAGTGAAGATGAGTGACCCTTTGAATTCGCATTTGATGGACCGTTTTCGCGTGATGTTGTCCTGTCCGGACAGAAGGGGAATTGTGGCTGAGGTCAGCGGTCTTTTGGCGGATCTTGGCGCCAATGTCACGGCTGCAGCTCAATTCACTGATTTGGCATCTGCTCAGTTTTTTGTTCGGTATGAAGTGGAGTTAAATCCGGGTCAATTGACACGGCAATCCTTGCATGCAGATCTGTCGTCTGGACTGGGAGATTTGCTGTCCCATCCCGATTCATACTTCGTTATTCGCTCCTCGGATCATCGCCCTCGGGTTGCCTTATTGGCATCGAAGGCCAGTCACTGCTTGGTAGAGGTTTTGCAGCGTTGGCGTTCTGGAGAGTTGCCTTGCGAAATCGTGTGTGTGGTGGCCAACCATCCACACATAGAAGAATACGCGGGGTGGTTTAAAGTGCCATTTCACCATGTCCCTTTTTCTCCAAAGACCAAGGAGGAGGACTTCAAGAAGGTGGAGGAGATATTGGAATATTATGGTGTTGAGGTGACCGTCCTTGCCAGATTCATGCAGGTGGTGCCAGATGCAATGGCAAAGGCCCACCGGGGCAAGATGATCAACATTCATCACAGTTTCCTTCCCTCTTTTGTAGGTGCTCGTCCTTACGAGCAGGCGCATTCAAGGGGAGTGAAATTGGTGGGGGCAACGTGTCATTACGTTACCCCTGATTTGGATGAAGGCCCCATAATCGAGCAGGAGGTCGTTAGAATTTCGCATCGCGATTCGCCGGCGACTCTGCGACGAAAAGGTCGGATTTGCGAGCGCGAGGCTCTGGCGCGCGGATTGAAGCTCCACCTCGAGGATCGGGTTTTCATGCACGGCAGCAGGACCGTCATATTTGACTGAAATCAGAAAATCGGAGTAGTCCTTCTATTGAACTTTTGAGGCAGGTATAAAAAAGAAATCCGCACAGTCCAATCCAGGCGGGGCCCTTCATTTCTTGTGCGGATTCTTCCGGGCGAGAACCACCCGAGGGTGTTCTGCTCGCAGGGGAACGGGGGGGTTCCCTGCGCTGCGCCGTTTCACAGGCGCCCCGAACCTCCGGGTGTCGGTCTTGACTTGGTCGATGACCAGCGTTTATCCCTTCAGCACCCGGACAGCCGAAACTGTCTCGGTCCACTCGGTTTCCCGCGTGAGTCAGACGAACAACTTGCGCTGTTCGCCTCAAGCTGCCGGGGACGCTTTGCCTTTCGGCAGCCTTTCCCTGGACCCTTTGGAAACATACCCAGTCTCGAGAGGCTGAGAATGCCGACCTCTTGTGCCTTGCGGTTGGAGGTCTTCCGTATGGTTCTGGAGAACCAGATCCAACACCGCCCCTCTCCGAAGAGTGCTTCCACTCACGTGGAAGCTTCCATGTTGCCGAAACAACGCTGGCCGAAGCCAGTGGGGGTGGTGCCTCTTTCGTATCAGATTGGGACAAGTCCCGCTGGGCACCAGGCCCCACCCATTCTCAGGGTGCCTACCCGTCAGAGGACGGCTCGAAGTCACTTTCGCTTCTTCGGTCAGGTGCCTTTCGGTCACGTGCTCTCGGGTTTCCCTCTGAGACCAACAACATCCGGCGAGCCGATCCTCCAAAAAGGTTTCAATGCAAGCGCATCGAATTGTCGTTGCTGACAATGCAATATTGTGGAGGAATTTCGAAACAGGCTACCTCTGCAAGCCTTTTGTATTCAACACTGCACGCACAGCGGTTATACACAATTGTGAATACAGGAGAAACTTGCTGCGGACCAATGAACACCGCTCCATTTCGGTTTAGGTCGGGGTGTTGGCTTCCAAAATCCTGCGCAAATAGTTCAATTGCCCCAAGTGTCTGGAGAGGTGGCAACTTAGTTGCATGAGAAAAAACCGCACGGATCGGCCTTCATGGTGGGCAGGTGGGGACGGCATGGGGGCATTCAGCATGTCGGGGTCCAGATGAAGAAGCGCTTGGTTTACGGCCTTGCGCGTGTTTTCGATTTCGAGGAGCACCTTCTGCTTGGGTATTGGGGTCCTGGAAAACTCCCGGTCCCTGAGTCGGATGTACCCGTCTTGCCCGAGCAGATGGCCGACAAAGTGCCTGAGGTTGCCACAGAGGTGAACCGATAAGGTGCCCACAGAGTTGGTGACCCCATCCGTTGTGCTCCACAATGCATTATCGGGGGTTGCAAGCACCTCCTTTGCCAAGACCTGAAGGTCTCGGGTCAGGATGTGTCGCAGGGACTCCAGTTCTGGGGAGGGAGCTGGGTTCATGCTGCCAATTTCGTTTCGTTTTGGCTTGCTTCGGCATTCCGCACGGGCACGAGAGGTGCGCACAGTGCTCCCCATTGGGCCTCTGTTTTTTGGTCGATGCGATTGGCAAGCTCTTCGGAAAGGTGGGCTTTCCAATCGTCTGTTCTGCCCGATCGAAAGAACCGGTTTGCGTTGAAGTGAAACGTACCGGGATTGCTCAGGATGGCGTTTTTCATGGTGTTGAACTCCGTACTGTTGGCAATGGCAGCCTCATCTTCGGGTGAGGGGAGAGGGTGTCCTAAGAGAAACTGGCTGAGGCGTTTGACTGAATTTATCTTGTCTTCAACGAGGTCTTCATAGCGGAGGATGCACAATTGATTTGGATTGACGCCGAATTTGGATGCTTCGAAATAGGATTTGACGTGTTGGTGGTAGTCTCCGAAATACAGGTCGCCATCGACGAAGAAGTTGATGAATTGCGCCATCGTCATGTCGGGAGAAACCCCCAGCGTGGGGTGCTTTTTGTAGAAGTGATATTGTGAAACTGCTGCGCCTTTTGGGTCGCGGTAGGTCATGACCAGCTTGGTCTTGGGGTGCAGGTTGCGAACGGGCAGCTCATCGACGTTGGCATGTGTGTAGAAGACGCGTGGCTGTCCTTTGGTGAGGTCGAGAAATTCGAGAAATGTACCCAGACCATTCTGGGATGCGGTGACTTCGGGCCACGGTACGGCGCCTTTTCCTATGTCTCCGTTGGCGGCTGGATGGAGTGCGTCAAGCACACCAGCTCTCCTGAGGATTTCCACGATGAACTTCTTGGTCAGGTGGGTTCCCACCTTCTGGTGGGTACAGATGAGGATGTCGTGTTCACTGGTGTCCCAAGTTTGGCTCAGGGCATCCGCGGCAGTGGGATCGATAAAGGCAGGGATCATTCTGCCGTTGTACCGGGCATGAAGGAAACCAAGCTTAGGGCATTTGGGAGATTGAGGAACGACGGGCTGAATTGGCTGACTCATGGCTTCGGGCAATTGGGTGGTGGCAAGGTGTCGTCATGCCCAAGTTGTTATGATGACGATTGTCATTGTGAAGCTTGAGATTCGCCGTTTGTTGGGAACCGTTGGGGTGCGCGTCACTTCGGGATTGAATGAATTTACCGAAGTTTGAACCATGCGTTTTGTTCTAATTGTCACAGTCATCCACTGCAGTTTATTGTTCTTCTCGGGATTGACGGTGAACGCCCAAGACGTAGATGTCTGCCCTACGGGTTTTGATGAGGTTGCATTGGAGTATTTGACGGCCCTCTTACAGGACGACTTAAAAACAGCATCTGGCTGGGTCTTAGAGACTGAACGTGAGGTTTGGGTCGAATGGCAGGAGTGGAAGAAGGACAAGTTGGATTTGAGGCTTTCGAATATGGACCCTCAATTGAAACTTCGCCACGATGAAGAGCATCGTCAGGAACTGAAAAACTTAGCCGTTTCGCATTGTGCCTGTGAGCAACGCATTGGTGAAGGGGAAAATGCCTTTCGGGTGCGTGTAGCCCCTGATGGAAGGGGATTCCGGATACTGAATATGCGGTATGGTGAGCAGATGGGTTGGCGGATTGAAACCGGTCATGTTCGACTGGATGGAGAGCAGTCTAGAATGGCCACTGCCTTCATGAGGTCTGTCGACGAGCGCCGATGGACAGAGGCCGAGGCTTGGGTTGCGGCCATTGCAATTCCGAATTTTCAGGTTTACCAGGAGAAGGTAGAGCACTACTTGCAGTCAAGTCCTGTGCTGGGGGAAGCGAGACAAAATCAGATTGAGTTGCACGACAGCGAGTGGGGAGATGTTATGCTTTGGGCAGAGCGTGAATCGAATCAGCTGTTCATTGTTCACGCAGAATTCAAGACGGCTGAATCATTGTCCTGTGAGATTGCAGAGATCGAAGGGGTATGGCGCGTGCTAATGAGATGATGTTGAGTCGCAACGCGGTGGTGGATGCCCTAGAATTGGCCTTGCGGAAAGCAGAAGAATCCGCCCGCCTCGCTTTGGATGAACTGTCTTCAAGTCTGAGCAAGGAAACCAAGAGCACAGTAGGGGACAAACACGAAACAGGCAGGGCAATGGTCCAACGGGAAATGGAGCAGGCCGGTGAGCGTCTGGCGCGATGTGAGGCCATGCAGTCAGCTTTTGTTCGATTGGACATGCGCAGGAAGAGAAGTGCAGTAGGGCCTGGGACAATTCTCGTGAGTGGGGATGCGCGTCTTTTGATTGGGATTGGTTTCGGGCCGTTTGAGGTGCCTGAATTGGGCCGGTTTCAAGCCATTTCTGCGGATGCGCCTATTGCGCAAGCACTGGCGGGAAGCAGGGTGGGGGAATGGCATGAGTTTCGGGGCCGTCGATGGACTGTTGAGTCTTTGACTTGAGCTGTATCGTCATGATTTTGGGGTCAACTCCATTCTTTTCGTGAACAAAGTCCTTATGTGCTGTGGTCTGACCCGAGGGTGAACTGCTACCTTCGCGTGAAAATTCACTGATTTGGGACGATCACAAGAAACATTCGGCAAGCGTGAGCGCGAAGCCAAACGCGCAAAGAAGAAGAAAGAAAAAGAGCTCAAAAAGCAGGAGGCCAAGTCCAATAAAAGGACATTGGATAGTCCTGACATGATTGCTTATGTGGACGAGTTTGGAAGAATTGTGGACACGCCGCCAGATCCAACGGAGCGCGAGGAGATTAACCTTGAGGACATCCAAATCAGTGTCCCCAAGGATGAGGACATGGAGCCGGTGGACAACACCCGCCGGGGCAAGGTGACCATGTTCAATCCCGACAAGGGATTTGGTTTCATCCGTGACTTGGACAGTGGGGAAAGCATCTTTGCTCACGTGACCAACATGAAAGAGCAAGTGGAGCAAGGGGACAAGGTGACGTTTGAGGTGGAACAGAGTCACAAGGGGCCGTCGGCCATCAAAGTCACCATCGTCAAGTAAGCCGTCAAGCGCAGGTCAGCTCCTGCAAGAGGCGCCGTCTCGTAATAGGGAGTAACGTGTGTTGAAGTGGCACAGCCCAATCTGCGTGGGCGTGGAAAGTTGCGGGTTGAGGCAAATCTTTGTACTTCGCTATTAGTGCCCATTTCATCGACTCGGCGGGTTCAAACTTTGAGGTATCACGCTCTTCAATGCACCTAAGTTGTAGTTGCAGAAAGGCATCTTTGCCTTTCAATACCCTGGATTTTTGGAATCGGTACGCTCGCATTGAGCGTCGGTTGGATTTTCCAACGGTCAAAATCAAGTAACCTTCGTCCATCCTTAAAGGCTGGATGCCAACCGGTGTGAATTCAAGTTGGTTTTCTATCAGGTCATACAGGGTTTTTCCTTCTTCTATGGCCAGTGTCAGGTGTGGTAAGGCCCTCTGAATCAAATTGTCGAGGTATCCGTCTAAGCCTTCGTGACTGCCGGCTGCCTGTCGCAGAACGCGCAATCTTCTGAGGTCGAGTCCAACGGCTTCCCCGCGTTCTTTTCCAGCGCGGAGTTCGGTTTTGAGTTGGTCCAGCTCCTTGTGTTTTCGAATCAGGTCAGCCAATGCCGGGTAGAGGCGGCTCTGTCTGAATTCCGCCTTCAGTTTTTGGAGCCATGCCAACAATAGGTACTCCTTGTACTCAGG
This sequence comes from Crocinitomicaceae bacterium, assembly GCA_002720375.1. Lineage (GTDB taxonomy): Bacteria > Bacteroidota > Bacteroidia > Flavobacteriales_D > Sanyastnellaceae > UBA8752. Next base: position 7,696 of record PBIE01000002.1, read on the forward strand.
ATCCAAAATTCCTTCGGTAATCCATGGCAATGGGTCGTGGTGCGTCTTTTTCTCTCTCTCGACCATACGTATAATATAGCCATCAGAACGTTAATAACATTAGATAAAAATTGTAATTCGGATTTATGGTAACGTTTCCTTAACTTTAAATTAATGTTCAGGGGACCTAAAATTCGAACCGCATTTTTAATGCTTCTCCTTGCCTTTGGCCACCTCTCTTGCATGGCTCAGAATCGAAGAGTAGGTGTGGGAGCGGACGGACTGCTTTGGGCAGCTGGTTGGTCCCATGCGCAGGTCAGCTTTTGTCTTGCTGAGGAACTGCAGATTCAATGCGGTGCAGGTACCCTTCGCGCTTCGGCCTCGCCTGTCTCCTCGTTGTTGCGCCCGCGTCCTGGCTCTTTTGACCGTGCAGGCCTCTTTACTATTGGTATTCGAGCAAATCCAGGGTCCCAATCCGGGCGTCCTTTGCGGGCCATCATTGGAATGGAGTGGGCCGCTGAGACCTATGTGAAGCATGCGATTGCAGAGTGGGGTGCGTTTGGAACGATGAAATGGAGCCGCAGGGATCTTCGCCTTTTGGCGGGAGCCGAGTGGCTTGGCCCCTCAGGGCTGGGGGTGTCTATTATTTTCGGATTGGGCCATTCCGGTACGGCCGGAGAAGGATTTGACGCTGACTTGACCCGACGAGTAGAACATGGACCCGATGTGACCCGGATGTTTGGTGTCGAATTGGCAAGGTGGTTCTGAGGCCGCTCCGAAACTTCAGGCTTGTCCCAATTGGCGAAGCTGAGCAGTGTGCAGACGAATGGCGCCCATGAAGGAGGTTTCATCGCGGTATGGCAGCCCAAATTCCTTTGCCGTTTCTTTTACAATAGGCGCCAAGTCTGCATAGTGCACGTGACAAATGTGTGGAAAGAGGTGGTGTTCAATTTGGTGATTGAGACCGCCACTGTACCAGGTTAGAGCATTGCTGTTGACCCCGAAGTTGCAAGTTGTTTTCAAGACATGGCTCATTGGATCGTCTTCCATTACCGCTCCTTTTTCTGCAGGAACGTAGTCATGGTCCTCCATCACATGGGCTGGTTGGAAAACCAATGCCAGTGTCAATCCGCCTACGAAATGCATCAAGAACCATCCAAGGAGGATTTGTCCTGTTCCCAATCCGCTGAAGACCAAAGGGAGACCCAGAACAAGGGGATAATAAACCACTTTGGCCAAGACGATGCGCGTCATCAATTCTTTGTAAGACTTACCCATGCGCTTCAAAAGTCCCAACTTGTGGTAACGGTTTATGGCCACGAAATCTTTGAACGTGGCCCAAATGAGGGTCATTAGGCCATAGAAAAACCAGCAGTAGTAGTGCTGGAATTTGTGCCATGGCTTGAGCGGTTTCAAAGGCGAGAATCTCAGGAGGGGGCCCGGGTTGATGTCCTCGTCTAATCCATCGATGTTGGTGAAGGTGTGGTGAAGCACATTGTGTTGAATTTGCCACATTTCACTGTTTCCTCCCACAAGTTCAAGAACCCCACCGACCCAGCGGTTGACGGTTTTATTCTCGCTATATGCGCCGTGGTTTCCGTCGTGCATCACTGCCATTCCGATTCCTGCGAGCGCAAGACCCATGATGACTTGCGTTGCCCAAAAGACCCATCCTGCGCCGGTTGCCCCAGTCAAAATCAGGGCGAGTGAACCAAAGTAGGCTCCTACCAAGATCAAGGTCTTGATGACCATTTGCCGGTTGGCTTTCTTGTTGATGCCCCTTTCATTAAAATGGGCTTCTACCCTTTCGCGAAGGGCTTTGGCGAATCCAGTGGTATCACGTCCAAATCGGACCGTGGGAAGTTCAAATGGCGCTTGCGTCATTAACGAGCGAAGTTATGGCTTAAACATCGTGCATTTCAGGAAGTTTCACAATCGGTTCACCTGGGGGTGTGAGTGACTCAGGGAATCTTTCTCACGCGCAGCGCTCCAGGTGTGACTTCGAGGTATTCACTGTCGGCAATCCACTCGAGGTATTCTTCTAAAGACAGCTTTTTTGCAGGAGCAATCCGGAGTCCTTTGTCGCTTCCTGAGGCCCGCATGTTGGTGAGTTTTTTGCCCTTAATAAGGTTGAGCTCCATGTCTTTGTCGCGGGCGCATTCGCCGACGACCTGACCTTTGTAGATGTCTTGTCCGGGATTGATGAAAAACGTACCGCGGTCTTGTAGACGGTCGATTTCAAAGGCCCTGGCTTGACCGGTTTCCATGCTGACGAGCGATCCGCTTTGCCTCGTCTCGAGGTCTCCAGCGTAAGGTGCGTAGTCTTCAAACCGATGGGTCATTACAGCTTCGCCTTGGGTGGCGGTCAGGATTTGATTCCGCAAGCCAATTAAACCTCGCGATGGAATCCGAAACTCCATATGCTGCATGTCGCCTTTGGCTTCCATGACTTGCAGGATTCCCTTGCGCATCATGACCAATTCTGTAGCTTTTCCCGAGTTGGCCTTTGGAACATCGATCACCAGGTGTTCAAACGGTTCGTGGCGAACCTCATTCACGTGTTTGAAAATCACTTGTGGTTTGCCAACCTGCAACTCATAGCCTTCGCGACGCATGGTTTCAATCAGGACGGAAAGGTGAAGGATTCCGCGGCCGTACACCGTCCATTTGTCCTCGCTGTCCGTTGGCATGACCCGAAGGGCTAAGTTTTTTTGAAGCTCTTTTTCAAGACGTTCACGGATGTGTCTGCTGGTCAGGTATTCCCCATCCTTGCCAAGGAAAGGGGAGGTGTTGATGGTGAACAACAGGCTCATCGTGGGTTCGTCCACAGCGATGCGCTCCATGGCCTCTGGATGTTCGAGGTCGGAGAGGGTGTCTCCAATTTCGAAGTCATCGATGCCTGTGATGGCGCATAGGTCGCCAGATTGCACATGGTCCACTTTCTCCTTTCCAAGTCCATGGAAGACAAAAAGCTCCTTGGCCCGCACTTTTCTTTGCCCATCCTCGGTGCAGAGCATGTAGTCTTGGTTGGCATGGAGGTCGCCGCGGAAAAGACGTCCAATGGCAATTCGTCCAGTGAACCGACTGAAGTCGAGTGACGTAATTTGTAATAATGGCGTTCCCTCTACATATGGTGCCTCCGGAACACTGTCCAAAATGGTGTCCATCAGAAAAGCCATGTTGTCCGTGGGGGATTCCCAATCGGGTCCCATCCAGCCCATTTTGGCTGAGCCGTAAACTGTAGCGAAATCCAGCTGTTCTTCAGTTGCGCCGAGGTTGAACATTAAATCGAAGACCTGTTCTTGAACGATGTCAGGCGTACAATTTTCTTTGTCCACTTTGTTGATCACCACAATGGGAATGAGTCCCAGTTCGAGTGCCTTGCCTAAAACGAAGCGCGTTTGGGGCATGGGGCCCTCGAAGGCGTCGACCAGAAGGAGGACGGCATCAGCCATCTTGAGTACGCGCTCTACTTCACCGCCAAAATCGGCGTGGCCCGGAGTGTCAATGAGGTTGATCTTGACACCTTGGTAGTTTGCTGCCACGTTTTTTGAGAGGATGGTGATTCCGCGCTCCCTTTCCAAATCGTTGTTGTCGAGGATGAGATCACCTGTTGCCTTTCTGGGGTCGATGACATTACAGTGGTGAATAATCTTGTCAACCAGGGTTGTTTTGCCGTGGTCGACGTGGGCGATGATCGCGACGTTTCGGAGTCCGCTCATGGATGGGGTCAATTTGACGGCGCGAAAGAACAGCGGAAACCCCGCCTGCTCACCAATCGGGGTGTAAATTCTCAAAGAAATATTGTGGGTGTTCTTGATGATTAAACCCAGTTCTGCCGGAAGTCATGTCTTTTGTGCCTTTTGGCAGCCCCCGATGGGAAAAGGGATATAGTTTTGTCACCTATGCCGCAATTGCGATTCTTCGGTGCTTTGTTCTGTCTCGTTTTGTGGGGTGGCGTGCATGCGTTGCAGTTGCAACATGCTGTGGAGCACCATCTGTGGGCAAGTGGAGGGCACGACGCCTGTAACCACCACTGTCATCACCACCATGATGAGCCGGTTTCAATAAAGCCCTTGGGTATCCCGGAAAAACCGGGTGTTGTCCCGATGGATGACTGTCCCATCTGTGACTGGACTGGCGTGCCCGCCATGCAGGATTTGGTTTGCTCTACGGCCGCGGTGGCTGCTGAGTGGCCCCTATGCAATACGCTAGGTGAGTGTCAATGTGGCTGCCTTCCACCAATCTTGGGGGCGGGGATTGGCTGGCGGGGACCGCCGGGACTTGATCAAGTCTGAATCTCATTCACCTTCCCATTCCCTTTCCATGTCACCATCACACCCCGTGTGGTACAGGGCATTGGTTCACGTTTGGGAGCGTTTGATAAGCAATGCATTTTGCGCCCTGTGCAGCATCCTCTTGATGTCAACAGGCAATGGTGTGCTGTTCGCTCAGGCGCCCCGAGCGGTCCACGGCCATGTTTTCCACGCCAAAGGCCATTCGCCATGCAGCCAAGCCTTGATCCAGGCTTGGCCATGCGGTGCCATATTTTCTGCCAATCGAGAAGGTTGGTTCGATGCGGTTTGTCCCGAAGGGATTGACTCGTTGACGGTGGCGGCGCACGGTTTTGCTCGTGTCCATGTTGCGGTGGGTGATGGTTCGCACATCGACATTGCGCTTTCGTCTCTGGCGGTCACTCTTGAAGGTGCTGCTGTTCACGCGCAGTCTAGCGAGGAGCTGGCTGAAGCGCGAGTGGTTCAAGAAGCCGGTGACCTCTTGACGACTCTCGACAGGATTCCAGGTGTTCGAAGTCTTGATTTGGGTTCGGGATTGGTGCAACCGGTCCTGCGCGGACTGGTGGGGTCCCGGGTGGCTGTCCTCGAGGATGGTGTGCCGCAGGTCGGAGGCCGATGGGGGGCAGACCATGGTGTTCTGGTGGACCCGTCTCTGTACGATGGCACGGAATGGGTGCCTGGCGGAGGTCAGGTTTGGCTTTCGCCAGAGGCGATGGGAGGGGGTGTCCGATTGCGTGCCCTCGGAATGCTGCCCCATTCGGGCAGTCGAACCCAAGTTGGTGCCAGCCACCGCGCTGGAGACCGGCGCAGCAGAATCTATGTCCTGCATCGCGAACGTAGCGACCATGTTCAATGGCATGCAGGCGCATCCGCCGTCCGATTTGGAGATCGCAATGTTCCCCAAACCGAATTCAGCTACATCGGTCGCTTGTTCGACCTAGAGGACGGCCGACTCCCCAATACTGGCGGGCGGGCGGGCCATGTGGTGTTGGGTGCGCGATGGGATGATGAAGAACTGGGTCGATTCTCCATTGATTTCCGTGCTTCTGATGTCTTGCAGGGGTTGTTTCCTGGCATCATTGGGGTTCCCACCCAGAGCGACCTCAAAGGCGATGGAGACCGTTACACTGTGGATTTGCCGAGCCAGCAGGCACAGCGAATCCAGTTGGGCGGAAAATGGATTCGTCCGGGCAAACTCGACCGCACGATTCGGTGGTCGATTTCCCGCAACCTCAGGATGGAGTTAGCGCCTCCTCATGCCCATGGTTACGGCCCCGAACCCGATTCTGACCTCAGCTTGAAACTTGACGAGCGTCATGTATTTGTGGAAAGCCGTTGGGAGGGCATACACGGCGCCTTCGGTGTCCAAGCCGAGCGGCTTGATGGCCAAACCTCCGGGTGGGAGTTTTTGCTTCCCGACCACAGCAGGAGCCGGTTGTCCTTGATCGCGGATCGGAAAATCAGTTCGGGCAGGATTGGCTTTAGAGCCGATGGCCTTCACCTGGTTCATGCCGATTATGTGGAGCCAATGTATGCATCGGATGGATCGGTTGTGGGGGATGACGTCCGTGCCATTTCGATGAACCGCGTGGTCCCCGGATGGTCCATTCATCTCAACCGGAGCATCCATCTTGGTGCAAGGTTGGAAGGCAATTGGACGATTACGGCCTATTCGCGGGCTCCGGACAGCTATTCCCTCGCAGCCAATGGCATTCACCATGGTACGTTCCGTTTCGAGCAAGGCAATCCTGATTTGCGGCCTGAGCGAACGATCGAAGTCCGGGCAATGCTTGGCAACCATGACAAGGCGGATGTTCACCGCTGCCATTGGTCTGTCCGCGGATTTGCAGCGTTACATGACGGGTTCATCCACTTGACCCCGACGGCGCGTTTCGCTCCAATTGTTCATGCAGGCCAGATCTATGCTTTTGAGGCGTTGGATGCGTTCCGCACGGGGGGTGAAATCGAAGTCGACATCAAGCTGGGCCAGGGGAGCCTGTCCTCGTCTGCCTCGGTTTTGGGCCAATGGGCTTTGGAAACGGGCCTTGGCTTACCGTTTACGTCACCTTTTGATGTGCGAACGGAAATCCAATGGCCATTGGGAGAAACGGTCTCCGTTGGCCTTCGCCACCGCGGCATTGCTGCCGCCAACCTGACTTCCCGCAATGAAAGCGCCACACCGGGTGCGAGCTTGTGGGGATGTGAACTCCAGCTCCGCAGAAAGCAAATGACGCTTTCTGTGGATGTGGACAATCTGATGAATCTGGCGTGGCTCGACCACGTCAGTGCGTACCGCACTTTGGGTTTGGTCACCCAAGGTCGGTGGGCATCCTTCCGCCTCGCGTTTGACGTGGTGCATTTGGATGACCGCTCCTGATCAACATTCAAAAAGAAATTCAATTCACACAATTTAATACCATGAAAATCAATACGTTCATCGCCGCGATCGCGGCCAGCGCAGCCCTCGCTTCTTGTGGCACCACAGATTCCGAACCCCCTACGGTTTGCGATTCGAATAACTTGACCGGACTTCCCAGTGTCATGATGGAAGAAATCGAAGTGGAAGCGGGAACTACCGTGACCATTCACGATGCTTTTTGTGACAACGATGGCCTGGCTGAAATCCGCTTTGACTTGCACTCAGCAGAAGGCCATGAGCACGAGGACGAGCACGATCATGAAGACGAGCACGACCATGGAGACGAGCACGAGGAAGAGTTTGTGTTGTATTCCGGGTCCGACTGGGAGGTTCTTGAGACCAGGGCTGTGGAAGGAACTCAAACGGAGGAGCAATTCACATTCGACGTGCCTTTGACCTCTCGTGGGGTTTGGGATTACGTTGTTTCTGTTGTGGATGCTGAAGGCAATGCCGCAGCGGATTACATCACGCAAATTCACATTGAGAACGACCATCTTCCGGCATTTTCTCTTGAGACTGTCGGTGGCGAAGACCCCGCAGATTGGGAAGGCGAGCAGGTTTGGTCGCCTGGTTCAACAGTGAACATCACCGGTTCCGTATCTGATTCTGACGGCGTGTCTGAAGCAGAAATCCTGCTGATTCGCGAGAGCGACGAGACCGTTGTTTGGTCTACAGAGATTGCTGCTTCTGGTGAATCTGCCATCGACTTCTCCGTGGATGTGGTGGTCCCAGCGGATGCAGCTGAGGGCGAATATCACCTCGAGATGGAGGCAGTTGACGGTGCTGGCGTCGATATGCATACTGGCTTTCACTTGGAGGTCGAGTAATCGGCTCCTCATTGAAAAAAGGGAAACCCCTTGCTCTGCAGCTACTTGCTGTGGAGTGGGGGTTTTCTTCTTTTAGGCCCTTGGATGGCCCATTTTGCTATTGATGCACGTCAAAGGCCCTTTTGTCAACGAATGGAAGCAACAGGCAATTCGGAAAGCTAATTTTAGACCATCATGCACGATACCGTCATTTCCAATCTCATTAAGGAGGAACACCAGCGCCAAACCCATGGTGTTGAGCTCATTGCTTCAGAGAATTATGCAAGCGACCAAGTGATGGCTGCCCAAGGGTCCGTTCTCACCAACAAGTACGCTGAGGGCCTTCCAGGGAAGCGGTATTATGGTGGATGTGATGTGGTCGACCAAGTGGAGGACATCGCCCGTCAACGGCTGTGCCAACTCTTTGGTGCCGAATGGGCCAACGTTCAGCCCCACAGCGGAGCCAATGCCAACAGCGCCGTGATGCTCGCCGTTTTAAAGCCCGGCGACAAAATCATGGGCTTCGATCTCGCCCATGGTGGTCACCTCACGCATGGCTCGCCAGTGAACTACAGCGGCAAGCTTTACAACCCAGTGTTCTATGGTGTGGAGGAAGAAACGGGCACCATTGACATGGACAAGGTTGCCGAGACAGCGGAACGGGAGAAGCCAAAGCTCCTGATATGTGGAGCTTCGGCCTACAGTCGAGACTGGGATTATGGGCGCTTCCGAGAAATTGCCGACAGCGTCGGGGCGCTGCTTCTGGCAGACATTAGTCATCCATCAGGGCTCATCGCCGCTGGGCTTTTGAAAGACCCACTTCCACATTGTCACATGGTGACTTCGACGACGCACAAGACCCTTCGTGGGCCGCGTGGAGGAATCATCATGATGGGCAGGGATATGGAAAACCCTTGGGGGTTGACCACACCAAAAGGCGCGGTTCGGAAGCTCTCTTCTCTGCTCGACAGTGGGGTGTTTCCCGGCATGCAGGGCGGTCCGCTCGAGCATGTCATTGCGGCCAAGGCGGTTGCCTTTGGTGAAGCCCTCGCGCCGGGTTACAAAGACTACGCAGAGCAGGTGATGAAGAACGCACAGGCAATGGCCAATGCCTTTGTGGATCGGGGCTATCACTTGATTAGCGGAGGCACGGACAACCATCTCATGTTGATTGACTTGCGGAACAAGGACATCACTGGCAAAGCTGCGGATGCGGCTTTGGGCGCTGCCCACATCACGGTCAACAAGAACATGGTTCCATTTGACACGCGCAGCCCGTTTGTGACGTCCGGCATCCGGGTGGGTACTCCGGCGGTCACAACCCGTGGGATGGTCGAATCTGATATGGATCAGTTGGTGGAATGGATGGACGAGGTCATTTGCAATGCGGATGACCAAGCCGCATTAGACAAAGTCGGGGCGGCAGTTCGGGCCCGCATGTCGGAATTTCCGCTCTTTGCAGATGCAGTGACTGCCTGATGCCCGTCTGTCAGGTCGAGGTGGTGGCTTCTACGGTTGAGGATGTTCTCGCCGCAGCAAAGGGTGGAGCAGACCGAGTAGAGTTCTGTGCCCATTTGCCTTCTGGGGGATTGACACCCGGGAGGACGCTGGTGGAAGCCGGTCTTGAGGTAGCTCGTGATAAAGGGTTGGGTTTTCGTGTGTTGGTTCGACCCAGAGAGGGTGGGTTTTTGTACTCGGAAGCCGAGCGGAAGGCAATTGTGGCTGAAGCGGAAGCTTGTCTGGCTCTGGGTGTGGATCGCGTGGTTACCGGAGCCCTGGATGCTTCAGGTTTGATTGACAGGCGCCTTCTCTCAGATTTGGATGCTGAAGTGGGATTGGATCGGGTGGTGTTCCACCGGGCTTTTGATGAGGCAGTGGACCATGTCGTGGCTCGACAGCAACTTCTCGACGCGGGAATTGGCACGGTGCTGACCAGTGGAGCGAAGGCGACCGCCATGGACGGAGTGGATGCTATTGGTGCGAGCGTGGCTTCTGGATTGACCGTTGTCGCAGGTGCTGGGGTCCAGCCCGATCACGTCTCTTCAATAATGGCTGTGGGTGTTGAGGCGATTCATGCCAGTTGCAGGATCCCCTTTTCGGGTGCCAAAGGCAGGCTGTTTGATGTGGGGCGCACATGTGTGGGACCTGAGCTTGTCCAAGCCCTGGTGATGTCCGTTGCCTCTGCTGACCGACCTTGAGCGCATGTTGTCGAATTCAGTTCGGAGTATCGCTCCTTTCCTTTTCATTTTTCTGTTGGCCTCAGGTTGTGTTGAGCGGGAGTTGCATGAGGGAAGCCTTGATGGTTTGGTTCCGGTTCCCCTTTCAATTGAGCCCTTGGATACTGGTTTTATTTGTCATGGCCACTTGACAGTGGCGTGGCCTGAGGACTGGCTTGCCGAGCAAGATGTGGTCCAACATTGGTGGGATGAGGCGGGCATTGTGTTGCAAGATGTAGAGGACAACAGTGCGGATTTGCAATTCGTTTGGGATGACGCGGTTGTGGGTAAGGAGGCCTACCGATTGGTTGTAGACAGTGGTAAAATGGAAATTAGTGGCTCGAGCGCTGCGGGACTTTTTCGAGGGTGGATGACCTTGAGAAAAATCCTACCGGTCGCCTGTGAGACCGGTTGCGATGGGGGGTTCAATGTTCCTGGGGTGGTGATTCAAGATGCACCCGCTTTCGAGCACAGGGGCCTCTTGTTGGATGGGTGTCGACATTTTCAGGATGTGGCATTCGTGAAGAAACAAATTGAGACGCTGGCCCTTCACGGGATGAACGTTTTGCATTGGCACCTCACAGAGGACCAAGGCTGGCGGATTGAGGTTCCCTCGAGGCCTCGGCTGACTGAAATCGCTGCTTGGCGCACTGAGGCAGATGGTTCGCGGCATGGCGGCTATTACACGACCGAAGACATTCAGGAGGTGGTGGCCTTCGCCGCGGCACGCCACATCGAAATCATCCCTGAGATTGAAATGCCGGGGCACAGTTCTGCCGCGATCGCGGCCTATCCAGAGTTGGGGTGCACGGGGGATACCCTAGAGGTTCCCCACCGATGGGGTGTTTTCAAGGATATCTACTGTGCCGGCAAGGAGGAGACGTTCGTTTTTCTTCAAGAGGTCATGGATGAGGTGGTTCGGCTTTTTCCCGGTCCAAGAATCCACATTGGAGGTGATGAGGCGCCCAAGGTTCGATGGGAGGAATGTCCTTTGTGTCAAGAGCGCATGAAGGCCGAGGGATTGGCCAATGAGGAAGAGTTGCAGCGTTGGTTTATTGGTCGGATGGGGCGCTACCTCAAATCCAAAGGGAAGTCCATCATCGGGTGGGATGAAATACTGGAAGGAGGCTTGCCTGACGGTGCTGCAGTTCAAAGCTGGCGGGGCATGGCCGGGGCAGCAGAAGCGGTGCACTTGGGCGCTGATGTGGTTGTGTCGCCAACCAGCCATTGCTACTTGGATTATCCGGTGAGGAGCACCGATTTGGAGGAGGCATACAGCTTCAACCCCATGCCGGACTCGCTATCTCATGGCACTGGTCGGATTTTGGGAGGAGAGGGAAACATGTGGACGGAGCATGCGCCTCAGCAACGGGTAGAGAGCATGGTGTATCCCAGACTAACAGCTTTGGCTGAGGTGTTTTGGAGTGGGCCAAAACGGACAGGAGTAGAGGGGGCTTTTGTTGATTTTATTACCCGATTGGATGCATTCTATCCGCGATTGGACGCGATGGATGTAGCCTACGGCCTAGAAACCACGCCTTTTGTTTTGGAGACATCTGCCGGTCCTGATGGGGGCTTTGCAGTGGAGGTTCGCGCCACCGGCCGAGGTGTGGAAGGAAGAGGGGAATGGAGCGGGGACGGTCGCGCTGTTGTTTCGGATTCGGTGATGGTGCTGGAGGGGAAAGGGACCATNGGCATGGAGGTCGGACAAAGGGGCAATTGGACGGGNCAANTGGAGTTTTTTCCATTGAATGGACACGCCGCCACCTTCTGTCCGATTGAGTTGGACTACAAACCCAGCCCNTGGTATACNGGTGGTGGAGACAGTGCTCTTGTGGATGGCCGTCTCGGGTCTTCAGACTTTCGCGACGGAGNATGGCAGGCTGCACAAGGCCAGGATATGGTNGCTTCGGTTGANTTGGGNCGGGTGGACACNATTGTCGGTTTAGAAACGGGGNTTTACNTGTATCAGGATGCTTGGATTTTTCAGCCNANGGCNGTGNTTTGGGAAGGGTCCNTAGACGGTTCAATTTGGTTTCAGATGGCCAANTCAGAGCCTTCGTCTGTGCTCGAACGGGANGACCGCCAAGAGAGAATTGAACTGGGGCCTNTCGCGCTGGAGCCGGNTGTNAAGGCCCGCTTTGTTCGGATGACTGTGGTCAATGGAGGTGCTTGCCCCGACTGGCATGCCGCNGCGGGTTTAGAAAGTTGGTTGTTTTTGGATGAGATGGTCGTGAGGACCCATTCTGCACAATTTTGAGGTGGTTGGAGACGGTTTACTCGGTCTAACGAATCCTTAACATTTTGGTTTTGCACCCTTCATCCTATGTTGGAATTCAGGGAATTTATTCGCGTATCAAATGATTTATGACATGCGTTGCTCTTCTGTTTTTTTCCTCCTGTTTGGTTTAGTTGGTATGGCCCAATCCCAATGTGACTGCCCGCCCATTTCGGATCGTCCAGTGGTTACCGTACCTACTGGTGGAACTGGTACGACGGAGTGGACTTGTGACAATACCTATGTGCTGGATGGGTACGTGTTTGTTCAGAATGGTCAGGTGCTGACGATTGAGGCCGGTACGGTGGTAAAAGGTGGTGCTGGATCTGGCGCGGATGCTGCGGCCTTAATTGTCTCACGCGGCGGCCAGATCATCGCCGACGGCACGGTCGATTGCCCCATCATCATGACCTATGAGGCCGATCCGCTCGACGGTTCCGTCTCCTATGACACCCGCGGCCAATGGGGCGGACTCATTGTGCTTGGGAACGCCACCACCAACTTTGGTGGTGTCGCTCAGGTCGAAGGCATCCCGGCTGACAACGATCAGGCTTCTTATGGAGGTGATGACGACACGGACAACAGTGGAACCCTTCGCTACGTCTCTGTTCGTCACGGTGGTGCTGAGCTCGGTGCTGCGAATGAGATCAACGGAATTACCCTAGCAGGTGTGGGGTCCGGAACCACGATTGAGAATGTGGAGGTGGTTTCCAACCTTGACGATGGCATTGAATTTTTCGGCGGTGCAGTGTCTGTGAAAAATGCGCTCGTAGCCTTTTGTGGTGATGACAGCTTTGACTGGGACCAAGGCTATCACGGTGTAGCTAATGAGAACTGGCTCGCCATCCAGGATCAGCCTGCGGCCGTTGGGGACCGCGGTGGTGAGCTGGACGGAGACGATTCTGACGACGGCAATGTTTCCGCTGATGAAACGCCCTTTTCCACGCCAACCATTTCCGGTTGGACTATTGTGGGCGTGGGAGGCAATCAAGGCCTTCTGTTTCGAAACGGTTCTGGGGGTCACGTCTCCAATGCCGTTATCACCAATGTATCGGAGGGCATTGAGATTGAGGATAAGGAGACACCAGAGGATGCGTTCGACCGTTGGCTCGCAGGTGACTTGACCTTGATGGACGTTACCATTGTTGGAGATGCTGCGATCGACTACGATGGTAGCGAGGTCGAGGATGGGGATGAGCAGCTCGCTGCTTATGCTGCTGCAAACAACGTTGTGGTTAACAATGCCTTTGGTGTGGACTACACCTTCGCTTTTAATGCAAGTGGCACGACAGCGACTGATACAATAAATGTGGAGTGTGGTGCTGGTTCTGGTCACGCGTGGGCCGTGGGTTGGACCTTCTGTGATGCCATTCAGCTTTTCGGTGGGCAGGGAACAATCAACAATGTAGAAGCATCTGCTGCACAGGCCTTGACCTTGTGGCCAAATCCAACCCGAGGTGACCTTTGGGTGGTCGGTATCCCGGCCTTTGCGAATCTGGAGGTTCGGACGATGACCGGAGGTTTGGTGTGGGACGGAAAGGTGACGGAGGGCGAGGCGATTATTCCCTCACAGGGATGGACTGCCGGAGCCTACATCTTGGTGTGGAGCGCGGATGGGGTGACCGGTCGCGAGCGCTTTATCGTGCGCTAAGGACAAGCCACGGCGAGGAGGTATCTTCCCGCCATGGCACGTTTTTCTCTCGCATTGCTGCTGATTGCGGCCTTGAATGGGCCTGTTTTCTCTCAAGAAGGCGGACCCGTTTTGCGTCGAACTGTTCCCCGGGATTTGACGCATCACGGTTGTCGGCAAGCGCACTTGCCCTTTGAGGCACTGGTTGCTGCGCGTGCTTCTGTTTCCGACGAGAACTTCGACATGTCCGGTTCCCTTGCGCGAAGTGACTCTTTTGATGTTCAGCATTATGGCCTTGAGCTGGATGTGACAACGGTGTCGGCCCTGCAGGTTTCTGGTTCTGCCCGCATCACGTTCGAAACCCTCGAGCCAGGAGCCTCCAACCTTTGGTTTGACCTGCATGGTGGCCTTGTCCTTGATTCTTTGACACTTGATGGAGCGGCTTGGGGATTCGATCAATTGGGGGACAGTGTCTTTGTGCATGCGCCTGATGGGAATTGGCAGGGTGTGGGGCCGCAGGAGTTGGCCTTTTATTACCACGGTCAGCCGGGCAAGGATCCCTACTGGGGTGGCATGTCCTTGACGGGCGATTACATATACAGCCTGGGCATTGGCCTGACCACCATTCCGCCAAACCATGGCAAGGCGTGGTATCCCTGCTTCGATCAGTTCCGGGAGCGCTCAGCCTACACGTATGGCATCACCAGTGCGGGAGGCAAGCGCTTTCATGGACAGGGCACCCTCGTGCTGGCGGACAGCCTCGGAGGGGACACGATTCGACGCGTCTATGACATGCCACAGCCCATTCCCACTTACCTCAGCGCCATCGCAGTGGCGAACTACCAGGACTGGGACACCACCCATGTGGGTGTCTATGGAGAGGTTCCCATTCGCTTGACGGCCAAGCCCGGGAACCTGCAGCAGATGAAGAATCGTTTTGTCGATCTCGGTGTCTGCATCGATGCGATGGAGGATTGGTGGGGGCCGCACGCTTGGCAGCGGGTTGGCTATGTTATCACCCCGCAGGGTGCGATGGAACATCCCACCAACATTGCCTATCCCTTGTCCATGCTGGAGCAGAGCAACTTCCAGAATGAGGGGTTGTATGGACACGAGTTGGGACACCACTGGTGGGGTGACATGTTGTCCCCTTTGGTGCACAACCACATGTGGATCAAGGAAGGCTTTGCTGAGTATTCAAGTCATTTATTTGAAGAGTTCCTCAGTGGCCGGGAAGCGTTTGTGGAGATGGTCAAGGACAACCAGCAGTTTGTTTTGGAACAGGCCCACATTGACGACCTCGGGTTCTGGGCCTTGTCGCCCATTCCCGATGCAGAGATATATGGTCGGCACAGCTACAACAAGGGGGCGTCAGTGGTGCACAACCTGCGCAACTACCTCGGCGACGCGCTCTTCCGTTTGGGCGGACAGGAAGTGCTGGCGACCCACTATGGGGGAGCGATGGACGATGTGATGCTGGAGGCGGCTTGGGAAGCGGCTACGGGGGTGGATTTGACGCCTTGGTTTGATGCGCACATCCGGCAACCCGGATTCTCGACATGGGTGCTGGACAGCACATTCACCGTTGAATCCGGTGAGGCAGGAGGATTCTTGACCACCCTGCATCTTCAGCAAAAGTTGCGTGCATGTGAGAATCACCATGAGAACGAGCCGTTGGATGTCACCGTTTGGGATACCCTGGGCAACCGCGAGGTGTCTCAGATTGTCGTGGGGGGTCAATATGCGACTGCAGAAGTGGCCACGGCGCTGGAACCTGCGATGGTGGCGTTGAATGCCGAGGGGCGCTTGAATCAAGGGAGAATGGACCTTGATTATTGGATTTCTGAGACATCCTCTTTGCAGAACTTGCCTTGGGTTGATATGCGCATTGGTTGTGATGAAATCCCAGAGGGGGACAGTGCCCTCGTCCGCGTGGAGCACCACTGGGCAGGAGCCGATGGGGCTACCGGAGAAACCCCTGCTGACATGGCGTCTTATGTGGAAGAAATCAGCGGCACCCATTTTTGGACCATCGACGGCTTGTGGCCTGAAGAAGGCCTTCTTTTCGATGCGCGTTTTACGTATCGCGGTGGCGATGAAGATGAACTCGATTTCGATCTCTACGGGCAGACGGAGGCAGATGCATTTCTCGCTTGGCGAGCTTCTCCGTCCGAGCCTTGGGTTGAATACCCCGATTATGAAATTCAAATGGGTTCGGCCTTCAATGGGGGCGGGGTGTTCAAGGTGTCAAAGTTGCGAAAGGGTCAATATGCCTTCGCCAATGGCGATGTAACGCTGAGTCTGGATGACCTCATGGATGCGGATTTGGCAGGTCAGGCTTATCCCAATCCGGCGTGCGATGCAGTGACGTTGGAGGCGCCTTCCGATGCTGAAGCATATTGTGTTATCGGTCCCAACGGACAACGTCACACACGGGGCACTTGTTCTCGAATGCGTTGGAATCAAAATGTCTCCAGTTGGGCGAGGGGAGTGCACACGATTTTGTGGTCAAAGGCTGGAAAACCAGTAGGTCACACGCGTCTTATGCTCGATTGATGCGACACAATGCCCTTTGGTTCCAGCATCTCGGGCATTTTACATAACTTCTTGAGGACCTTTCAATCATGAATGCTCCATTTCTCCAGCCGAAGTACAATTTGACTCAGCACGACACCTGGGAACGCTTGTATTGTCGTCAACGGGACATGTTGGATGACAAGGCGGCAAAATTGTATTTGGAGAACTTGGATGGTATGGAATCCATGACCGAGTCGAGTGTTCCTCGCGTTTCAAAGATGAGCGCCGAGTTGAAGCGGGCCACGGGATGGGGTTTAGAAATAGTGCCCGGTTTGATACCTGTGGATGACTTCTTTTTTCTACTTGCCAGCCGCCGGTTCTGCACTTCGACCTGGATTCGTCGTCCGGAGCAGCTGGATTATCTAGAAGAACCAGATATGTTTCATGACACATTTGGTCATGTCCCACCGCTTATGAATGCTGATTTCGCAGTTTTTATGCAGCGTTTTGGAGAGATTGGGATGGCATTGCAAGGAAGGGATGACTTGGTCGTTAAACTGCAGCGTTTGTATTGGTTTTTCGTCGAGTTTGGTTTTGTGGAGGAGGATGGCCTTCCAATGGCGTTTGGGGCGGGTATCATGAGTTCTTACGGTGAAACTCAACACGCTTGGAATCTCAGAAGTGATCTGAGAAAATTCACTTTGGATGGAATCATGTCCACGCCCTTCACGACGACGGAAATCCAAACGGGTTATTTTCTTATCGAGAATATTCCCGAAGTCATCCGGGAAATGAACGAGTGGTTCTCCAATCTTTAGAGCGATGTCGCACCCATCCAGTTCTGCGAATCGCAGTGCTCCAGGTGATTTTTGGGATGCGCGATACATGGCTGAGGATGCTGTGTACGGTGATGCCCCGAATGCATTTTTTCGCGATTGCCTCTCTGTATTGACACCTGCGAGAATCCTTTTGCCCGGAGATGGTGAGGGTCGAAATGGACTACATGCAGCGGCTGAGGGCTGGTCTGTGCGAACTGTAGACGCCTCAGGGGTGGGCGTGTCCAAAGCTGAGGCGCACGCACTGAGTTTAGGGGTGTCTTTGGAAGCAGAGCAGGGCGATGTTCGGATTTGGGAGCCGGATGAGGTTTTTGATGCAGTGGCCTTATGCTATCTCCACCTGCAGGAGGAGGACAGGTTCGGCTTTCATCGCCGTGTTTGCAGTTGGCTCAGGCCTGGCGGCACCTTGATTTTAGAAGGCTTTGGTCCCGGGCAAATGGCGTTTGATTCTGGGGGGCCAAAGTCTTTATCGATGCTGTTTAGCGTGGATATGCTTGACTCTGATTTCGAGGAACTCGAGCGCGAGGTTCTGATGACGCAGCAGGTTGTGCTGGATGAAGGTCCCCATCACCAAGGGCGAGCAGAAGTGACCCGATTGGTGGCGCGGAAGCCGCTTTGAATGTTCGGTTCACCAGCCGAGTGATGCTGCCGAAAAACGGGCCAATTTCCCATTTCCACCCAACCACAGCGCAGTGCCATCTGGACTAAATCGTCCGGCGTAGAACGCACTGTCCGAGACATGCCGCCAAGAAGCCCCCCCATCATCGCTTACATCGATTCCGCCGGGTGAGCCGATTAGGGCGAGTTGACGTCCTGCTGAACCCGGTCGGTAACGAACCGAGGACGCGTAACCTGGCCCTTGGCCTTCTGCAATCAAGGTCCAGGTTGTTCCACCATCAGAGGTGATGGCTCCTCGTGCGGTATTGTCTGTTTTGTCTTGCCAATTACCACCCCAAATGATTCCATGTTGTGCGTCGGTAAAGTCCATGGAAAATCCGCCCGTCATGTCTCCTCCTTGCTGAAGTGGTGTCTCGAAAGCCCGCCAGTTGCGCCCGCGGTTCTCGCTGCGGTACACACGAGAGGCTCCGCCGCCAGACAACATCCATACGGTGTCTCCCATGGCGCTGAGGTTTCCATTGGATGCGGCGAAGGCGGCTTCTCCTTTTCGGCTGGTGGGTATGCCGAATTCGGTATCGCTAGCACAGGGCACTTTGGTCCATGTCCGTCCGCCGTCATCAGAATGCACGACATACAAGCAGCCGTTGATGGGGTCGCCCATGGCAATCAGCGTTTGGTCTTCCAGAGCGATGATGGCATCTAGAAAGGCGTCTGGATGGCCTTCTTCCCACACTGTGGAAGCGGGTTCTGTCAGCATTCCATTTGCATTGAAAGCACCCCGTTGGATTCTGGCGGGAGAGCCAATCACAGTCCCGAAAAGGGATTCGGTGGTTTTTGCTAATCCACGGTAGTGCATTTTGAGTTCTGGCCCATTTGCTTTCCAATGCCCGCAATTCAATGTCTCTTGAGTCAATATTTCATTCGCCCACTGTATCTGTCGCCATTGGCCATTTGAAGAAGCAAACCAAGCCGTTGAACTATCGACAACTTCAAGGGCTCGCCAGCTGCCAGGTGCATCGATAAAAAGGGTGTCTGGCGCGTGAGATTGACTTTCATTCGAGCACCCTGAACAGATGACCATTCCACTGAATAACAGTGTTAGTATGTGGTGATGAGAACAGGTTTTTACCCGGAAGATTATTCGGTCTCTCATTGAGACTTCGCAATCTGCTGCCATTGTTGTGATGTTCAATGCGCTTGCGATCAATTTGCCTTCCTCAGCTTGACGGGTTTGGTTCCCGGGCGTCGATCTCTCTTTTTGAGGTCGGCCACGACGATATAGTGGTCGCTTGCCTCCAAGTCGTCACCGGGCTGGAGTCCATATGCCTGTCGACGCTCGGGTGTCATGGACGAGGTCTCAATTGTGAAGTTCCGCAGGACGTCGACAGCGCCATCCTGGACGAGGATGTAGTCCAGTTTTCCTGCGCCCCACTCGCTGTAGTCATTGCGCCAGGTGTAGTCCATGGCCCGATCCGTTTGAAGACAGGGCAATTCGAGGAGTGATGTGCCATCCCAATCGGGAGCGAAGTCAGGGCCGTGGGTGCTTTCGTCGTGAATGTTTCCGGTGAGCAGCGTTTGCATGGCCCAACCCGGTCCGACCATATTGAGGTCGCCACCATATACGATCGGGGTCTTGAATGGGAGGTCGATAACGCCACCCTCGGTCATGGCGTCGCGTAAGAAGGCCATGTATTCATCGGCTTCAGTGCGGCGTTGTTCAGCACCATTACAGCATTTAAGGTGGCTGGCTGCGACCATGAGATCCCCTTCCCATGGGGCGTTGACAATCACTGGGAATTGTCGGTGTATGTTGTCGTACTGTGCGGTGATGGGCCAGCGGCTGCACACCATCAAATCCCAGTCATCTTTGGCTACGTGCCAGCTTTGGCCATCTATGGGAAGCCACTCTTCGAGCAGATTCTGGACGTGTTCTGCACTGAAGTCTTCGACCTCACTCAACCCGATCACGTCGGGTTGTACCGCCTGAAGTATCCTGCCCATGGCTTGTAGGGCTGGGGTTTCATTCATCCGGCGGTTTACGTTCCAGAAAGCGACACGGACTTCGGTTTCTTCGGCGCGTTCCAATGGGGTTGCCATGGGTATGGCGGGTGTGTTGGACAATTGCACTTCACCGCTAACCTGCTGGCCAGACCCACAGCGAACGGTCCAGCGTACGGCGCCTGAGACGGGAATCCCATTTACTGCGCGGCCAAGAGAAACTTCGTGCTCGTCTCCTCCATATGTGGGGGCCATTCGAACGCGTCGATCGTTGAGGCTGTATTGGTTTGTGGTGCCCCCAGGGCCATTTTCGTTGACGTATCGATCCTGAAGGTGAATGACGATGTCGGCACCCTGGAAACCGCCGACAATTTGTCCGGTGGAGGGGTTGCCGTCCACGTCTATGCCCAGTCTTGTGCCGTGCGATACCCAAGCTTCGTCCAGTGCAATCAGTCGGTCGTAGACCAGATGGAAATAAAGGTTTGATGCATCGCTTGCAAATCCAGCGGCCACCAATGGACCAGTGGTATCGGTTACTGTCACATCATTTGCTGGATTCCAGTCGCTGAAATCGTGGTCGATGGCGATTCCTGTCTGGGTTAGGGCATTTAGACAGGTTAAAAAGCATGCGCCGAGAGCAGAGAAGAGGGGGAAAAGGTGTCGGGGGGACATGATTGGGGAATTGGCAACGCAAATATGGACCTTTGTGTCATGCAATTGCTCGGTATCAAAGTGTGTAAAAAGCATGACCTCGGCGTACACAACAATCTTTTTGGCGGGACCATGCTGAGTTGGATTGACGAATTGGCTGTGGGCTTTGTTAATGAGGTGTGTTTTAGTCCAAATATGGTCACCCTGAAGGTGGAGGAGGTCTTGTTCAAATCGCCAGTCAAGGAGAACAACCTCATCAAGATATATGGGGACATTGTCCGCATCGGAAACAAGTCCATCACGGTTGCGGTCGAGGCGCGCAAGTTTAATGTATACAGCCACGAAGAAAGCGTGGTGACCACGACGCGGTTGGTGTTTGTGCGAATCGATGAGGACGGAAACTCGCTGCCCATCGCCCAGCACGTCAAGGAAAAGTACCCGGACAAGCTGGCATGATGGCCGAAGCCCTCTTCGCGTCGGACGTTGTTGTCGCGAGCGAGGTGTTTTATGCTTGAGCTTGTCGCTCTTGGGCGTCCCAGTTGGCTCGCATTTCGGCGCAGGCGGTTGATGTCCAATCGTGGATTCGCTGTCTTAATTCGACTGGGTCATCCCCATACTGCACCTCTCCAAATCTCACTGAGACGTCAATGAAGCGGTGACCGAACACCTTGAAAGCGTGTGGGATGAACAGATCATTGGATACCCATGCCACGTCTGCATGACGGTATTCCATGGCGATGGGACAAATGGGAAAGTCACCATCGGCGCACATTTTGAACATGCCCATTTTGTATTCCAAGAGGTCTGGCCCTATATGGGTTGTGCCTTCTGGGAAGATGATGACGCTGAGTTTTTCCTCGATGCGGTTCTTCACTTCTCCGCGGGTGGCTTTGCGGCTTTCAGCACTGGATCGGTCCACCCATATGGTCCGAATTGAATTTCCGCCCCATCCGACAATGGGCCACCGTTTGACCTCTGCCTTAGCCACGAAGACGAGGGGGTGCGGGGATGGCACCATCACGGCGTCGATATAGGTCCTGTGATTGGCCACAAGCACACAAGCGTGATTGGGAAGTTCTCCTTCCACAGTCACTCTGATGCCAGCCGCCTTATGGATGTTGCGACAATACCAGGTGTATGGTTTGTAAAGCCGGGCGTGGTCTGCTCCTGATAGTTTTCGGGCCAACGCACTGACTGTAGCAGCCAAAGACAGTCCGATGAAGGCAAAGAACCTCCTTGTGCTGCGCAAAAGTTTTTGCAGTGCCCCTCCATCTTTGAAAGGCTGGGGTAATTCGGTGAGAAATTCAAACGATCGATGGGCCATGCGAACAAGAAAGGAGGGCGAAATGTACTCCAAGCATGACGGATACCACTCTCGCAACTGAACGCGCAGAAGCGTTTGAAGCGCTCGCCAATTCCCGGCGTAGCGTCCGCCGCTTTTCCGATATCACCGTACCGGAGGGGGTAATGCGGTCTGCCTTGAGATCGGCCCATTTGGCTCCAAGCTCGAATAATTTGCAGCCTTGGGAGTTCCATTGGGTTCGGTCGAATTCTCCGTTGCGGGAAGCTGCTGTGGAAGCGTGTTTGTCCCAACCGGCTGCGGCAACATCGGCTGAATTGGTTTTTATGGTTGGCCGCCCTGATCGACTTCAGGATCGGATAGCAAAAATGGTTGTGCACTTTGAGGCCGAGGAGAATGTAGCAACGGCCGCTTATTATCGAGACAATGTATCGATGAACGTGGAGGCAATGTCAATCGAAAAGCGCAATGCTTGGGTCGATAAGAGTGTTGCTTTGGCCGCGGCACAGTTCATGTTGGCCATCAAGGCATCTGGCTTTGACAGTTGCCCAATGGAGGGCCTAGACCCGGAGAAAGTGAGGACTGTGTTGGGATTGCCTGAAACAGCCACGATCACCATGGCGGTGGGCATAGGCGAGGGTATCCCTCAGGGTTTGTATGGACCGCGTTTCCGTTTTCCTTTTGATGATCACTGCCCTAGGTATTGATTTGGATTTGCATTGATGCTCGGCGCTGCTGGGCATTGAATTGAACGTGCGGGTGGTTTTGGTTTGTTCTTAACTGGCACGGTTACAAAGATTTGTTGGCTATTACTATTTGCACTTTGTATATTGTAGGAATGCGCCGACACCTTGCTTTAATCTTTCTTTTTGTTCCGTTTTACGCGTTCACTCAGGAACCTGCTTCTTGTGACAATTTGTACATCGATTTGGATGGCGACTTGTCGGTGGGTGCTCCGGATTTGTTGCTTCTGTTGACTGCTTTTGGGGTTGATTTTGACGTGGACGGCGACTCCATTCCCGATTGCAACGATGATTGCGTTGGCGCATATGACGCCTGTGGAGTCTGCAATGGTCCCGGACCGACCGTTTTGTCGATAGATACCATTCTATTCACTTACGACAGTGTTTACGTTGCAGAATCCGACGAGTGGCTGGTTACTGTTTTGGATTCGGACACCTTGCTGCACTTTATATGTGACAGCTTGGGCTGCACAGAGCCTGCAGCGGATAATTACGACCCTTATCTGATTATCGGCGGAGACTGCATCTACGATGACTTTACTTGTGGCTCGCCCATCCTGTACGATGGTTATTCCTATCCAACCGTGTCCATTGGAGACCAGTGTTGGTTCGCAGAAAATTTGAGGACCACCCGGTATTCTAATGGGGCGGACATCGCGTTTACAGGCAGCAATTGTTTTCCGATGAGCCAATTGTGGCAAAACACCTATTCTCAGGCGAGAACCCTATACGGCGAATATGGCGAGATGATGGGCGCCCCTTGCACGCCTTGTTCGGAAACAAGTCCAGTTATCAATGCTTGTGATCCTCTTCAATCACTGCCGGAATATGGTAGGCTTTACAATTGGTATGCAGTGACTGACAGCAGAGGGTTGTGTCCCTCTGGATGGGTGGTGCCAAACAACGCTCAGTGGAATGAACTGGGAGAGTTTGTTTCAGATCAAGGCTCACAGGTGGGACAGGCTTTGAAGTCTCAAAGCGGTTGGGCAGACTATGTGAATTCAGATGGCGTCGCTGCTGACGGCAATGGGGAAGACCAGTTTGGATTCGGAGCCCTTCCTGGCGGTGTGCGCGGCGAGAATGGCAATTTTTCAGGAGCTGGTTCCAATGGCCAGTGGTGGAGCCGGTCGCCCTTCGGATTTTTTGCCTACCGTTATCGTATCACGTCTGGC
>PBIE01000003.1 GCA_002720375.1 Crocinitomicaceae bacterium
GGACTGTCAAGAAGAACGTCTGCTCCTTGCCCGAGACAGGATGGGCATCAAACCATTGTACCTGCACGCCTCAGATGAAGGGCTGATTTGGGCCAGTGAAATACGAGCGTTGCTCGCCTCCAACCGAATCGACCGAAAGCTAAATCAGGCGAGTGCAGTCGACTTTCTGCGCTACCAAACCGTGCATGGACCCAGCACCCTCATCGAAGGGGTGGAGATGCTCCCGGCGGGACACCTGCTATGGGCAGACGACAACGAAACGAAGACAGAGCTTTGGTGGGACCCTGCGACAGCTGGTGCGGCCACAGCCGGTGATGGACAGCCTTGGACCTACAATCTTGGGCCGGCGGCCACAAAGGTTCAGGAACTGTTATTGGACAGTGTGCAGCTGCGCATGAGATCCGATGTGCCCTTTGGCGCTTTTCTCTCTGGGGGAATCGACTCCAGCGCAATCGTAGCGATGATGTCTGAAGTCAGCTCACGCAAAGTGGCCACCTTCAATGTGGCCTTCGAGGAAGATGAATTCGACGAGAGCCGATACGCGCGGATCGTGGCAGATCGCTACCATACTGACCACCACGAAATCCGGCTCTCCGCAGACGATTTCCTCGAAGCCATACCACATGCATTGTCTGCCACAGATCACCCAAGCGGAGACGGCCCCAACACCTTTGTCGTCTCCCAAGCAACCAAGAAAGCGGGCCTGACCGTGGCACTCAGCGGACTGGGAGGAGACGAGCTGTTCGCGGGATACCCTGTATTCCGGCGCACCACGGACCTGCTCGAAAAGCAATGGGCCATGTCGTGGCCCCGGGGAATCCGAAAACTTGTGGGGTCTGCTTATCGTGCCGCTCGACCAGGCGTCACAGCCGACAAATTCGCCATGTTGTTGGCCGGAGATGCGCTCGACCCCTCTTCGACTTACCCCATAAGCCGGAGGATTCTTGTGGAGAAGGAAATTCAAAAGCTGACCCCACTGGCACCCACGTCGGACAGTGTAACCATGTGGTGTCAGCAGGTGCTAAAACAGACTCCAGCACGAGACCTCCCTGTTTTCAGTCGCATCAGTCTCGCCGAGATGCACACGTATATGCAACATGTGTTGCTCCGCGACACCGACCAGATGTCCATGGCCCACGCGCTAGAAGTGCGGGTCCCCTTCCTCGACCATCGGTTGGTCGAAGTCGCACTCGCTGTCTCTGATCGTGTCAAGTTTCCCCACACACCCAAAGCCCTTCTCACAGCCGCCTTAGGAGACCGCCTTCCACGTGAAATCATCGACCGTCCCAAGATGGGCTTTACCCTTCCTTGGGAAATCTGGATGCGTGGCCCGCTCGAAGACACCTGTCATCAAGGGTTGAATGTCCTCGTCGATCGAGGACTTCTCCGCGACAAAGCAGCGGAGAGCCTTTGGAAAGGTTTTAAAACCGGCCGCGTCACCTGGTCTAGGGTGTGGACCCTCGTGGCACTTGGACAGTGGATCGACCGCCATGGCCTTTCTTGAGCCTCGACCCGTGGTACTGGTCGCCATCGATTGGTACCTACCAGCCTATAAGGCGGGCGGCCCCATCCGCAGCATTGCCAATGTCGTCGCCACCCTCGGAGACGACATTGACTTCCGCATCGTCTGCGGTGACCGAGATTTGGGGACAAACACACCGCTTCCGGTTGAATTGAACCAGTGGCAGTCAACTGATAAAGCCCAAATCCTGTTTCTGCCACAATCCAATTGGACGCAGGCCCGATGGTCAGAGATCCTACGCGAGATCCAACCCGACCGTCTTTACCTCAACAGCCTATACAGCGGCCCCTTCAGCCGGTTGCCATGGAAGGTGGCCCGGTCCATGGGCATCCCAACCACCCTTGCACCCCGGGGAATGCTGGGCGCTGGAGCGTTGTCCGTCAAGCCCATTCGAAAAAAAGCGTGGCTTTGGATGCAAACCCTCACCGGCAATTACCGCGATATTCGATGGCACGCCAGTACCCAACAGGAGGCCCAAGAAATCAAGGCGTGGTTTCCTTCGGCCAACATCAGTGTTGCCCTCAACCTGCCCGTCCCCTTTGATCCGATTCCAATTCACCGAGAGTCTGACCTTATTCGAATCCTTAGCGTGGGACGCATACACCCCATCAAAAACTATGGATTTGGACTGGATCTGGCAGCATCCCTCGCCGCCAATGGAAACCGTGTTCAGTATCGCATTGTAGGACCTATGGAATCCCCAAACGAACGCGAAAAACTCGAAAACCGAGAAACCCCAGTGGAACTGGAATTTACAGGACCCGTGCCGCCAACAGAAATCCGCAATCATATTGGCTGGGCCGACCTTGTACTGGTGCCAAGCTTCAATGAAAATTTCGGACACTCAGTCGCAGAGGCAGTTGCTGCCGCGCGCCCAGTCATCGTGAGCGACCAAACAGCATGGTCATCCATGGACCATGGCACCAGCGTCCGATGCCTGCCCTTAGAAATCTCTTCGTGGCAACAATCCGCAGAGGAACTGCTCGCAATCGACCAAGAAGAACTCATGAAAAGCGCAAGGGATACACACAACAGGTGTTTACTGGACGCAGCCCGTCTTCTGGATCAGAAAATGCTCTTTCAAACATGACTGTCTCTGTCATCACCGTGACCTACAATGCTGCTGACACCGTCTCTGAGGCGGTGCGCAGCGTGGTCGAACAGCGTGGCAATTTCAAGCTGGACTACCACATCGTCGATGGAGCTTCCACGGACACGACGCTGGCCGCAATTGAACCGTTTAAAGACCGCATCGCCAAAATCACAAGTGACCCCGATCATGGGCTGTACGATGCCATGAACCGCGGATTGGCCAGAGCCAAAGGAGACATCATCGGCATTCTCAACGCCGACGACCGGTTTGCCGACGAACGCGTCGTTTCCGATATCATCGCCGCTTTCGAAGCCACAGAGGCAGACGGCATCTACGCGGATCTAGACTACGTCAAAGCAGAGGACGGAGAAACGGTGACCCGGCAGTGGAAATCCGGACACCCCGGCAACTTCAACCGCGGATGGATGCCGCCCCACCCTACCCTATTCGTGCGCCGTTCGCTTTACGAGCAGCACGGGCTGTTCAACCTGCAATTAAGCAGCGCAGCCGACTACGAGCTGATGCTGAGGTTCTTTCATTTCCGGGGCGCAGAGCTCGCCTACTTGCCCCGCGTGACAGTCAAGATGCGCACCGGGGGGAAATCCAATGCGTCACTGTATAACCGGCTAAAAGCGAACGCAGAGGATGCGGCGGCATGGCGATTGAACGGCATTCGCCCTCCCACCCTGCTCCGCATTCAAAAGCCCTTTCGCAAACTGAGCCAATTCGGAAGCCGATAAACGGCAATCCTCCCAATCAGCGGAGGCTGTAATTTGGAGCCTCCCTTGAAATCATCACATCATGGGGGTGGCTTTCCTTGACCCCTGCTGAGGTAATGCGCACAAAACGCGCACCATGCAATGCTGGAATGTCCTTGGCACCCACGTAGCCCATTCCGGCGCGAAGACCTCCGATGACTTGGTACATCACCTCCTGAACCGTTCCCTTGTAAGGAACCCGGCCAGAAATGCCTTCGGGAACCAATTTCTTCAGGTCATCCTCTGCATCCTGGAAGTAGCGATCCTTGGACCCCTTCTGCATGGCCTCAAGGCTCCCCATGCCCCGGTAACTTTTAAAGCGGCGCCCTTCGTAGATGATCGTCTCGCCGGGGCTTTCCTCAGTTCCCGCCAGCATGCTTCCCACCATTACAGAGTGCCCCCCACCAGCGAGGGCCTTGGCAATGTCACCTGTATACCGAATGCCACCATCGGCGATCAATGGCACATCGGTCCCTGTCAACGCCTCCGCGACAGACATAACCGCCCCAAGCTGGGGAACGCCAACACCTGCAATGACCCGCGTGGTGCAAATGGACCCTGGGCCAATGCCCACCTTCACACCATCAGCTCCCGCATCCACAAGGGCCTTAGCGGCCTCTCCAGTGGCAATATTGCCACAAATAATGTCTGTGTCTGGGTAGGCTGACTTGACTTGGCTCAACATCGCGATCACACCTCGGCTGTGGCCGTGTGCAGTGTCGATAATGAGTGCATCAACCCCGGCGTGAACAAGGGCATCCACCCGCTCCATCGTGTCTCCAGTCACACCGACCGCAGCAGCGCAACGCAGTCGACCAAATTGGTCCTTGCAGGCGTTGGGGTATTCTTCCAACTTGATGATGTCGCGATAGGTAATCAGGCCCACCAACTTCCCCTCTGCATCCACAACCGGTAACTTCTCGATCTTCTTGTCGCGCAAAATTTCCTCTGCACGTTTGAGATCAGTTCCATTGGGTGTGGTGACCAGACCTTCAGACGTCATGACGTCGGCAATCGGCCGTTCCGCATCTCCCTCAAAACGCAAGTCACGGTTTGTCACAATGCCCTTGAGAAATCCCGCCTCATCCACCACCGGAATACCACCAATCTTATGCTCGGCCATGATGTGGTGCGCGTCCCCCACCTTCGCATCCACTGGTAAGGTGATGGGATCTTGAATCATGCCGCTCTCGCTGCGCTTCACCTTTCGAACTTGAGCGGCCTGAGCCGCAATGGTCATGTTCTTGTGGATGACCGCAATCCCACCTTGTCTAGCCATGGCAATCGCCATCCCCGCCTCACTCACCGTATCCATCGCAGCCGCCACAACCGGAACGTTGAGGACAATGTTGCGTGAAAAACGACTCCTCAGGTTTGTGTCTCGGGGCAAAACTTCACTGAAGGCAGGAACGAGAAGGACGTCGTCGTACGTCAGGCCTTCTCCGATGAATTTGGGATTGATGTGGGGGGCGTCAGCGGACATGTGGGCGAATCGGGTGCAAACAGGATATTCCGGCGAAATTAGCCCACAACCCGCTGGTTTCAAGGCCAATTCGGACACCGGTTTTTCACGGCCTGCGCACCACCTGAACGTGGCCCATTTTCGCCACCACTCGGCCTGCTCCATCCTGAATCCTCAAGGTATAGGGATAAAAGGCTTCAGGCAGCAATGCCCCGTCCTTCGTACCATCCCAAGCGGCATCGGGATCCTCTGTGGTCCAAATCAGGTCGCCCCAGCGGCTGAAGACATCCACCCGATACTCTGTGACATCCGCAAAGGCGACAGAGGGCTTCCACGTGTTATTGAATCCATTGTGGACGAGCGCATTGGGAATCCACACCACAGGAGGGAGGGTCAAGCAGACCTCATTAGACAGCGATGACCAGCCACTGTCAGACTGCTCAGCACGGACACGATAACAGAATTCCCCTGGGGTTTCATATTGGTCCTCAAGTTCGTCATCGTACGAGAAATCCATTGCCCCAAAGTCCTCTACATCTTGGAGCACCCCACCAAACTGAACCCCCCGCAACAAGACCTGCCGGTCCCGAGGGACATCCCACCCCTCAAACGGAGTCCAAGCCAAGGCGTTGGACATTCGATCTTCCAACACTGTGCCCGTCAAAAACACCGTCTCTGCAATAGAGGTCCCCAACACAGAGTCAGCACATGCATTAACGACCTTCAAATAATATCTGTACTGCCCCAGTCCACCCTCGATGGTGCTGTCTAACATTTGAATTGTCCCGCCCAAAGACCAAGTGCTCGTCACATACTCGTAATCATCGTCATAGGGCTCATTTCTCCAAAGCTCATAAGAATGCGGCTCAGCCGAAGATGCATCTGCCTCCGCACGAAGAACGGCAACAGAATCAGTCACAATGCTCACCTCATTCCAACGGATCCACTGAGGTCCGCCGGGATATGTGAACAGGTTTTCGGCCACATTTGAAGACTGCGTCCACGGTCCTTGGGCTGCATAGGCGATCACCCTGTAGCGATAAAAACTGCCAATGGTGGCCCCTGTGTGCTCATAAATGGTCAATGTTCCAGGCACTTGCGCCAACAACTGCGGGCCGCCTTGGACACCGTCTGGGGTCAGTTCCGATACCCAGATTTCGTAGCGATCCACTCCGCCTGGCCACTGCAGAACGGGAGACCATTGCAACTCCGCCCGGTCCGTACACTGCGTCCAATCCACATTGAGATATGTTGAAGGGGCGCAAGAAGGGTTAGCGGCGCCGGGGTCCGGAACTCCTCCCACGTAGCAACTGTCAAATGCAGCAACATTGTAGTATTCAATGGTGCTCCCTGCCACACTGAACGGGTTGGTCCAGCTCAGCTGATTGGGATCCTCAATGGTGGTCAGTACCGTCTCGATAGAGCCCGTACAGAGATAAACGATATATCCCGCCACGTCGGAATCCGGACTCGGTTCCCAGCTGATTTCCGCCAAACCAGTCAATGAATCCACATCAACAGCCACAATCTGAGGTGGAGTTGGATCAATTTCATCCGACACCTCAATTGCCGCTTGATTGGAACGATGGATGCAACCCGGCCCGAATAAACCATCCTCGGTGAGGGTCACGCGATACGTCACGAGGCCATCGCACTGGGTCACGGGGAAAGAGGTGTTCGAATTGCCAAACATCCAAGGCGCCGAAGCAATGACAGTCCATGAACCATCCGGCAAGAGCTGCTCAACAGCATAAGTCCCGGAGAAGTCTGGCGGTGGACTAAAATGGAAAGGGCTGTTCCAAGCCAAGTCCACGGTGCCAGGCTGAAGACCAGATTCTATCTCAAGGAAAATACTGCAGAGCGTATCCGATGGTCCAGCAATCGTGCTCCCTGCCCCATCGAGCGCGTAAATGGTGAAACAAAACTCCTGATTGGTGGTGAGGAGCGGCCAATTCGCTCCGGTCGGAAAAGACGCAAGATCAAAGTCCGTTGCCGGCAATGGCGTGTAATCCGGAGGAGGGAGCAATGGAACAAGACTGTATGTGGAGGCACCCAGTGCATCCGGCGCCCAGCCCAGATCAACCGTTCCATCCATCTGCACTTGAATGCACTCCCAGTCTTGAGCACACGCGTGAGACATGGACGCCAAAGCGAACCACGACATCAAAACGAGGTGAAAAACTGGACGATAGTTCATGCCGGGTGCAAGTTGGACGTCACCGGGAAGGGAACGGTTGCCTTGGCGGATTGTTTTCCGGACGTCACCGGGGATTTTGCGAAAGGGCATCCCAATGAAATCCAGGAGCCATTCCTTCGGTCCTGAACGAGCGATATCGGTCCACGATGCCCTGCACGAGATCGCCCGCGCCGGGGAGGTCATTGAGCAGCGCACTCACCTGTCCAATTTCCAACTCCCCCTCCATCAAATCGCCCTCCCGCATCCCGCGTTTGGCGCGCCCTCGACCCAGAAGAGACCGCATCACATCTGAATCAGACCGAGCCGCCTCCGCCTCCGCCACTTGATCAAAAAAACTGCCCTCTGGACCGCGCAACAAGCGAACTGGCGTCAACTGCTTGAGCATGAGCCGGGTCTCTCCTGCACCTGCCTCCGCAATGCGCTGTTTGAATCGCGTGTGCGCCGGATTTTCCTGGGTCATCACAAACCGACTGCCCATTTGCACGCCGGAAGCACCAAGTGCAAGTGCAGCCAGCAGGCTTCTGGCATCGTGAATGCCCCCCGCGGCAATCACAGGAATGTTCACGGCATCCACCACCTCGGGCAGAAGACACAAGGTCGTCGTCTCTTCTCGGCCATTGTGTCCCCCCGCCTCAAAACCCTCTGCCACTACAGCATCTACTCCGGCAGCCTCGGCCTTCAGTGCAAATGCCGCGCTGGATACCACGTGAACGACGGTAGATCCAGCGGATTTGAGTTGTTCCGTCCATTTTCGCGGTGATCCGGCACTGGTGAACACCACGGGAACCCGCTCCTTCATTAGCGTTTCCATATGCTCCTCCACAGCTGGATACAACAGGGGCACATTAACCGCAAATGGACCGCCCCATTGCGCCCGAACCTGCGCAATCTCATCCCGCAGTTCGTCGGGATACATAGAGCCTGCTCCGAGCGTTCCAAGTCCCCCTGCCTTGCCAACCGCTACAACCAAATCGGACCCTGTACACCAGACCATACCCGCCTGAATTATTGGATGCTGGGTGCGCAGTAGTTCGCAAAGAACTTGAGGTGTTCGAGCAGAGCAATTCATGGTGCAAAGTGGGATTCCCGGGCGTAACCCGAAAAAGAAATAAGCCGTAAGGAAAAGATGCCGTGAAGTTTCATCCAGGCCAGGAAATCCTAATGGTTTTTAGAAAATTGAAAAACCCAATTTCATTCAGAGATATTTGCACTGTGCAATTGAACCGATTCACTACGTATGGCCTATGCCTCCTAATGCTGTCATCTTCAATGACAACGGCGCTTGGTCAAGGCGTCTTGGAAATTGGTTTGACAGCCGGAATGTCCAATTATATGGGGGACATTGGTGATGGAAAATCCGCTGGTCGAACATTCATTTGGGATCTCCAAGAGGTTAGGACAAGGCCCGCATTTGGCGTCTTTTTAAGGCACAAACTTGACCGTGATGGTCTTTGGTGGATCAGAGGCGATTTCATGAGAATTCATATCTCTGGTCATGATAAGCACACTGCATATGGGCCTCGGCGCGCCAGAAATCTACACTTTCGCAACCACATGTCCGAGGCTTCGATTCGCATCGAACGTGACTTGATACAACAGCCAATCATTTGGTCCCGCCAGAGGCGCGCCATAGTCACTGTCCGAGGTTTTCTGGGCTTTGCATTTTTCAAGCACAACCCCGAAGCTCGGGTGGATGCTAATAATCCAGCTTATTCAGACCTGGTTTCAGTGGGCATTACTTCTGATGGTTACTGGCACAGTCTTCCTGAATTAAGAACAGAGGGGGTTGACTATTCAGATGAGCTTCAAATGACGACCATGCCATTTGGCTTGAGTGCTGTTTTCGCAGGTCAAAGGAGATATGGAACAGTCGATTTTTACATCGGGATTGAACTGGGTTTTAGATTGACGAACACGGACTACCTCGATGATATCTCAGGATATTACTATGACCCATCGCAAATGAACCCGCTGGGCGCTGCCCTGTCGAGTCAGGCAAATGAAGTGGTCATGGAGCAAGAGGAAATAACCCATAGTCTCGCAAATCACCAATGGCAAGACGAAGAAAATCGTGTTGCCCGAGGAAATCCAAACAATGACGATGCATATGGAACAATCGTCTTGTCTTTTGGGAAGGTTTTAAGTGGCAGCAGTTCACGGTTTAGACGAACCCGAAGTCGCTACGGATACAAAAGGGGAAATAGCTTCCTAAAAAGGAGAGCGCGCTACAGGTTCTGAAGCAATCGGCCCGAAGCTAAAATTCAAGAAAGAACAAGGCTTATCAGTCCAGCCCGCGGTTGTGAAGTGATAAACTTGACATGCCGTGCTGTGGATGCCTTCGCTTTTCAAGCTTCAAAAAACGACAAACCTCTGGGCTTTGAGCACAAAGAGGGGCCAAGACGTTCAGACAGGCGCTAAATTCGGCCGTCAATTCGCCCCGATGCGCCAACTCTGCCTCACCAATTCAATCCCGTCCGCCCTGTCGGTCGTTTGCCTTCTTTGTCTCGCTTCTCCCTCCGCCAAGGCACAAACCGTTGTGACTGTTGCAGGCGAGGAAGTGAGTGCAGAAGACTTCACCCACATCTTCAAAAAGAACAACAGGGACAGCCTCATCACGCCGGAGAGCCTAGATGAATACATGGAGCTGTTCATCGACTTTAAACTCAAGGTGAAGGCCGCAGAGGACCTGGGCATGGACACCGCCACATCCTTTATCAGTGAACTCGCGGGCTATCGCAAGCAACTCGCTCGGCCTTACTTGGTGGACAATGACTTGCTGGACGCCATGGTGCGGGAGGCATACGACCGCACTTTAGAGGAGGTCCGCGCCTCTCACCTCCTCGTTCGCGTCAATCCAGACGCTATACCCAGCGACACGCTTTCCGCATGGAACAAATCACTCGCCCTCAAAGAACGCATCGCCAGTGGCGAAGATTTTGCAGGCATCGCCCGATCACGCGGTGGAAGTGATGACCCCAGCGTCAAAGACAACGGAGGAGACCTCGGTTGGTTCAGCGCATTCATGATGGTGCATGCTTTTGAGGACGCCTGCTTCAAAGCGCAGGAAGGCGATTTAATCGGCCCCATCCGAACGCGGTTTGGCTACCATATCATCAAGGTCACCGGCAAGCGACCCGCTCGCGGAGAATTGCGCGTGGCCCACATCATGATCCGACCGGACAACAACAAAGGCGGCGATGAAGAAGCGAAAGCCAAGGTGGACGCCCTTGCAGCGGAACTCGCCAGAGGTGCTGATTTTGCAGAACTTGCCCGCCAACACAGCGCAGACCAAAGCTCCAGAACCAAGGGGGGCGAGCTGCCCATGTTTGGTACTGGGCGCATGGTGGAGCCCTTCGAGGAAACGGCATTTGCTTTGACTGAGGACGGCGACGTGTCCGATCCTGTCCAGACCCAATATGGGTGGCACATTATCAAGCGCCTTGAGTATAAAGCGCCACCAACCTTTGATGAATCCAAGCGCGAACTAGAAAAGAAACTTCAGCGCGACAGCCGGTCCGAACGGGTCCGTGAAAGCTTCATCGACAAGCGCAAAGCAGAATACGGTTTTGCCATCGACGAAAAGCGCCTCGCTCAACTCGCAGAAATCACAACCGTCGACAGCGTGCTCCAGCCCATAGAAGTCAAAAAAGGCTTGGCTAAGAAAACCATCATCACCATCGGTAAGGAAAAGACCGCAGTGCGGGAGTTTCTTTCTTTTATAGAAGATAAGCGCGCCCGAATCGACGTGACCGGCCGTTCCGCAGAATCCATTCTGCGGGAAGCGCTGGATGCCTTTGGAGACGACATGACCATCGCATACGAAGACGAACGATTGGAAGAAAAGCACAACGACTTCCGCCTGCTAATGGAGGAATACCATGACGGTATTCTGTTGTTCGAGTTGACTGACCGCAAGGTGTGGAGCAAGGCAGTGCGAGACTCGGCTGGGCTTCAGGCCTTCTGGGAAGCCAGGAAAGTTGACTACCGCTGGAAAACACGCATTGAAGGCCAGATTTTCCGCTGCGTGGATATGGCCTCTGCGGAGCGCATTCTCGAAGTCGCTCAGCGCGACGGAGACGTGGAAACCATGCGCCGCGAAATGGTGTCAGAAAACCCCCTCAGCATCACTTTAGAAGAGAGCAGAGCTGAAGAAGGCACAAACCCCGTACTGGACGCTGCAATGGCCACGCTGGGCAGAAAACCTGGCATCACCCCCTTCGAAAACGCAGACGGCCAAGTGCAATTTGTGGTCATCCGCGCAGTAGAACCACCCACTGGAAAAACCCTTGATGAAGCCCGAGGCAAGGTCATCGCAGACTTCCAAGATTACCTTGAGAAAACGTGGATTACCGAATTGAGGGCAACCTATGCTCACGAAGTGGATCGAACCGTCCTCCACTCAATCCACTGATGCACCACCCGGAATCGGTGTCGTATCCAGCAGTTCGAATATCAATGTATATGGGGGGTTTCGGACTCGTTTTCACGTTCGGCTGCAAAACACCCGATCCACCAGATGCATCCGCCACCGCGGTCGCTACAGCCTACGGGGCCGTCCTGACAACTGGCGATTTGCAGGCAGAAATTCCAGAGGATATTTCCGTCCGAGACAGCGCAGGATGGGCCGACCGAATCATCGCGGATTGGCACCAACGCCGTGCCCTCGTCCATCTCGCCGAAACCGAACTCCCCGAAATGGAGCGGGACTTCGAACGCGAGGTGGCCAAATACCGCGAAGCCCTCTACCTGCATGCCTATGAGGATCGCTACCTCCGCGAACACCTCGACACGGCCATCTCACGCGCTGAGCTCCAAGGGTTCCTCGAACAACAGCCCGACCTCTTCCGCCTGCCCGAATCCGTATTCCGAGCGAGGTGGATAGTGTTCCCCGAGGGGACAACGTTCCCGAAGGACGTGCGTGGCCTCCAAAAGCAACTGGCCTCCAAGGATCCGCAAGAACTGTCCACACTCGCCAGCCGATGCGCCGATGCAGGACTCCCCTTCGATTTGAACGCCGAGCGCTGGTGGACCTGGGAGGAATTGGCCGAGTTGGTGCCACTAGAACCGCGAAAGGCCCACCGACAGCAAGCGTCCCGGCGCGTCACCAAAATCAACTGGCCTGCCGACACGTCAGCCGGACGCCCCTTGGACCAACGCGCCCTGCTGCTGGTGACCGAACAGCGAAAAGCAGGCGCCGTCAGTCCTGTAGAACGCGTCGCCGATCGCATCTCAGAGTTGCTTCTCCACCGCCGACGCAACCTTACCTTGGCCACCATGCGCCAACAGGCGGTCCAAGCCGCCTGGGCGGAAGCCGCCCTCACCAAAGCGAGCACCCAAACGGACAATCCAAACCGCATCACCTCGAACGACACCCCATGAAGCGCATCACAGTTTTTTTCGCTTGCGTTTTGGCCACCGCCTCCCTCTTCACACAGACTGAACCAGAGTTACAGAAACTGGAGCAAATCATTGCTGTGGTGGGCAATGAAATCGTCTTGCAGAGCGATGTGGACGCCCAAGTATTCCAAATGGAGGCCTCGGGCATGCCTGTGACCGATGTCTGCCCCGTGGTGGAACAACTCATGTTGCAAAAGCTGTTGTTGCATCAGGCGCGCCTTGACTCGGTTGAAGTGGACGACGGTGAGGTTGCGGCCCAGATCGACCGCAGGCTCGAATACTATATCAGCATGTTCGGCAGCGTGGAAGCGTTCGAAGCCGAGTATGGCAAGACCGTAGCCGCCTGGAAAGCCGAATTCCGCGAGCCGATGCGCGAGCAAATCATGGCCGACCGGATGCAGGCAGAGATCGAAGGCCAAGTGCGCGCCACGCCGCGCGACATCGCCGACCACTTCAATGCAATTCCAGCCGACAGCCTGCCGCTGATTCCTGAAGAAGTTCGATACAGCCGTATCCTCATCGAACCCGAACTAACCGAGCAACAAAAACTCACGACCCGCATCGCCCTCGACAGCATCCGAGGCGCCGTCGTCGCCGGCAAGCTGAGCCTCACGCTGGCCGCCATGCGCCACAGCGAAGACCCCGGGTCCAAGTACAAGGGCGGGTGCTACGAGGACATCCGACGCGGACAATTCGTACCGGAAATGGAGGCCCAGGTGTTCGCCACTCCAGAGGGCGCCTTCAGCCCCGTTTTTGAAACGGACTACGGCTTCCACTTTGTCAAGACCACCAACATTCGAGGAGAGGTCTTCTCCATGTGCCACGTGCTCATGAAGCCCACTGTGCCGGCATCCGCACTGGCCAATGCCGCTGCACTTGCCGACAGTATCACCGTCATGCTGTCGGCCGACTCATTGACCTTCGAAGAAGCCGTCTCCCAATTCTCGACTGAGGAAGGCACCAAAAACCAGTACGGCCGCGTCATCAACCCGCGCACTGGAGGCCTCTTCCACGGTGTGGATGAGCTGGAGCGAACCGATTTCTTTCTCATCAACGAATTGCGACCTGGAGAACACTCCCAGCCGACTGCAGTTCAGGGCGCAGAGCAGGAGGCGTATGCCCTCTACCGCCTTGACGAACGCAAGCCGGCCCATGCCGCCAACCCACAGCAGGATTACGAGCTGTTCCAGATGCAAGTCGAGTCCGACATCCGGCAAAAGAAATTGGCCAAATGGGTCCGCCGCCGCCTAGCCGAAACCTACGTTCGCCTCATCGCGGACTACGACGGCTGCGCATTCGACCAGAACTGGTTTGGAGAAACCGCCGCACAAGGGCGCTGATTCCAGCGTTCCACACGAAATTGGGGGCATGGTCTCTCGTTGGGAAGGAACATATATGATTGTAGGAGCTGTATTGGGTGTCTTGCTCCTCTCACAGGGATTCCAGGGAACGCGGTCATTTGAAACCGCCGCCTTGGGAACGATGACAGTCAGTCATTATGCAAAGGACCTTAATGGGAATAGCAATCACACGGAACGCGCGAATCCCGAAGAAATCGAGCCCCTTCTTAATCAACTAACGAACAAAACAAGACACATCTTAATTCTGGGCAACAGTCAAACACACAGCATAAACCAAAAGAAACACGGGCAAACAGTTTATCCGGAACTGCTCAGCAAGACACTGGACAGTGCTACAGCCGTATTGACACACAGTATGCCCAACGCCAACTTTCAAGAGTTTCGAGTGTCACATAGCTGGTGGTCCGAGAAACGCGATTGGGACCTCATCCTTATCCCCGCATTCATGGATGACCTCCGAGAAGACGGACTGAGAAAAGACTTTTTGAAAGCACCTGTAGCCGAAGGACACCAATTGGCCTCCGAATCCAAATTATCGACTTTTTTAAATGCCCAACTCGAACGCCTAACAAATCCTCCATCAGAGGCTGGAAGTGAAAGCAAACAGAATACACCGCAGGACATTACGGAACAGGCAATCAACGATTGGCTTTCTGAGCACACCTCGATCTGGAGAAACCGAAGCAACGCCAGAGGCGACCTGTTCCTTTCACTCTATGAACTGCGAAACAAAGCGTTTGGAATCACTGCGAGCACCCCGCGAAAAATGATTCCCGCACGATACAACAGGAACATAGAAGCGTTGTCAAATCTACTCGACCATGCCACATCCATAGGGCAGCGGATAATTCTATACATACCGCCCATTAGGACAGATGTGCCGCCACCCTACGACGCGAAGGAATACAGCCAATTCAAGACCACCATTGAATCCATGGCCGAGAGACACACGTTGATCAGATTTGCGAATCTCGAAAACACAGTTCCAGGAGAATATTGGGGCCTAAAGTCAAGCACAGATGGAGATGGGAAACCTGAATTGGATTACATGCACTTCCAATTCAAGGGCCATCAACTTCTCGCTGGAGCCCTCGAAAATGAAATTCGGAAACGATGATCTTCAATAGCGTCACGTTTCTGCTTTTTTTCACCCTGGTAACCACCTTTTACTGGACTCTACCGTCCAAACCCCGCATGTGGTTCCTGTTCATCGCCAGCTTGATTTTTTACGGATTCTGGAAATGGGAATACCTAGCGGTCATCCTTCTTTCCGCTGCTACCGATTATTGGGTAGCCCGAAAACTAGATGACACACCCACAGAGCGGGGAAAGCAAAGGCAACGATGGCTGGCACTCAGCTTGACAGTAAACCTGGGACTTCTGATGTACTTCAAGTACCTGCTGTTCTTCACCGAGAACTTCAACGTCCTCTTCGAAACGCTGGGCAGTGCGACCCGATTCCCATACTGGAACATTGTCTTGCCCTTCGGAATCAGCTTCTACACCTTTGAAACCATCAGCTATACAATAGATGTTTACCGCGGCCATCTTAAGGCAGAACGCGAGTTCATCCATTATGGCCTTTTCGTGGCCTTCTTTCCAAAATTGGTAGCTGGACCTATCCAGCGTGCATCAGAGCTAATCAACCAGCTAAAGGTTCGACCTGCCTTTGATAAAGAATTCATACAGCTGGGACTTAATAGAATGCTGCAGGGGTTGTTCCTAAAAGTAGTGCTAGCAGATAACCTGTCCCCCATCGTCGATGAAGGATTCGCCGTCGATCCTATACTTCTTTCTGGAATTGACGTTCTAACATTATCCTTTCTATTTGGGTTCCAGATTTACTTTGATTTTTCAGCCTATTCCCATATTGCATTGGGCGCAGCATTGGTGCTGGGAATCCAGATCCCGGAAAACTTCAATTACCCCTACATCGCTTCGTCATTACGCGACTTCTGGAAACGATGGCACATCTCCTTGTCTAGCTGGATCAGAGACTATCTCTACCTTCCACTCAACGGTGTTAAAGTAACCCAGTCTTCGGGAAGCGGGGGTATCGGTGACAGCCTAGAAAATCAACCCACTGCCCAACGTCGCAATCTGGCCCTATTTGCAACCTGGGCAATAATGGGATTCTGGCATGGAGCAAATTGGACCTTCATTCTTTGGGGTCTGTATCACGCAACATTCATCTTCCTCGAGCGAAAGTTGAAACCTCTGAAACAGCAAATTCCCATCTTCGCTCACCCCATGTTTACTTGGCCCCTTGTACTCGGCATATCCATGATGAGCTGGATTCCATTCCGCGCTGAAACCCTTCAAGATACTTTTATCATGTACGGTCGATTTCTGAATCCGGCGACCCTTATCGGCATGAATTTGAGAGAGAACAGCTACCTCGTAGCAGCATCGCTCATGCTTCTCTTCACTGGCGCCTGGGCCACCTCCTCACGCATCCTACCAAAGTTGCGTAACAGCACCGTTTGGGGGCCGTTTAGGATTGCTCAGTATGCCCTCATGGTTACTTTGGTGCTTGTTTTTCTCCGCCCAATCAATCAATTCATCTACTTCCAATTCTGAATCATGGGAAGCCGTTGGGGAGAGTTCACTGACTTCTATTCTTCGGAACACCACGCCCGGAACGTGGGGAAGATGTTCCGCGATCCAGACAATGCACTNCTGCCCAANTGGAAGCACATGCCCGTTGGATACCACGGTCGNTCAAGCAGCCTAATNGCATCAGGAGAGCCTGTGTATCGCCCTTCTGGACAGCGCAAGGAGGCCGATGGAANCATCTTTTTTGGCCCAACGCAAAAGCTGGATTTCGAATTAGAAGTTGGTTTTGTCATATCCCGTGATTCAAAAAGAGGCCGCCCCATTGGGATGGAGGAGGCAGACAGCTACATCCAAGGTCTGGTTCTGGTCAACGACTGGTCAGCGCGTGATATCCAAGCATGGGAGTATGTGCCACTCGGCCCCTTTCTCGGCAAGAACTTCGCAACGACCGTTGGGGAGACCGTTGTGCCGCTCTCTGCCTTGGAACCGTATCGCATCAGCGGGCCTCCACAAGACCCAACGCCCCAAGCCTATCTCCAGCGTGTGGGACCATCACACTTCGACATCACGCTAGAGGCGTGGCACGAAACCAATACAGGCGTTCGGACCTTGTTGACCCGGACCAATCACAAGCACCTGTATTGGGACATCCGACAACAGCTCGTGCACCACACGTCCAATGGCTGCAATGTCCGCGCTGGCGACATCCTCGCCAGCGGCACAATCAGCGGACCCGAGCGAGAGAGCTGGGGTTGCCTCTTGGAGCTGAGTTGGAGTGGAACAGAACCCTTGACCCTCGAAGACGGCACCCAACGCACCTTTCTCGAAGACGGCGACGTCATCGAACTGCACGGTTGGGCTGGCGAACATCGCGAAGTGGACTTCGGCATCGTGCGCAATCCGGTTGTCGCCGGGCTCGGCGCTTGAAGTTGTAACTTTATATCATGTCATTTGCATCGGACAAGGAGGCGCTGGACGCGCTGCGGAGCAAGCACGCGGAACTGACCGCTGAAATCCGCAAGGTCATCGTGGGACAGGAAGACGTGGTCGAGCAGGTACTTGTGTCCGTGTTCAGTGGAGGGCACTGCCTGCTGGTCGGTGTTCCAGGGTTGGCCAAGACCCTGCTGGTGAACACCATCGCACAGGCCCTTGGCCTCAGCTTCAACCGCATTCAATTCACGCCGGATCTGATGCCGAGCGACATCATCGGCTCTGAGATTCTGGACGACCAACGCCGGTTCCAATTCAACAAAGGCCCCCTCTTCGCCAACATCATCCTGGCGGACGAAATCAACCGGACGCCGCCCAAGACCCAGTCTGCGCTGCTCGAAGCAATGCAAGAGCGCTCCGTCACGGCAGCGGGTCAGCGACATGAATTGCCACACCCCTTTTTCGTTCTCGCGACGCAGAATCCCATCGAGCAGGAAGGCACCTACCCGCTCCCTGAAGCGCAATTGGACAGGTTCATGTTCAATGTGTGGGTGGACTATCCCACATATGATGACGAACTCGAAGTCGTTAAGCGCACCACAGGTGGCGCTAAGGCATCGGTGAATTCAGTCTTGTCTGGAGACGAAATCGCTGCCTTCCAGCAGTACATCCGGAAAATGCCTGTGGCGGACAACGTGGTCGAGTACGCGGTCAAATTGGCAGCGAAGACAAGGCCAGGCCGCGACCACGCCCCAGATCAGGTCAACCAATACCTCAGCTGGGGTGCCGGGCCGCGCGCCTCACAATACCTAATCGTGGCGGCCAAGTGCCACGCGGCCTTCGCCGGCAAGTACAGCCCGGACATCGAAAACGTGCGCGCTGTGGCGTTGCCCATCCTGCGTCACCGCATCGTCCGCAATTACAAGGCGGAAGCCGAAGGCATCACCGTCGAGAAGCTCGTCGAAGAGTTGGTCTGAAATCATGAGAAACGTGCAGTACGGCTGTGGTCTATCATGCCCACACGACTGGGAGAATTTCGACACGTCTCCAACTCTGCGGCTTCAAAAAATCCCAATCTTCGGCAAACTCATCACGCGTAACCGTGTGACTTTTCCAGATGGCGTCCGAATTGGGGACATTACCAGAAGACTTCCAGTCGAAGACAATTCTGTAGACAACCTCTATTGCTCACATGTCTTAGAACACCTGAGTTTCCATGATTTCCATCGTGCCTTACAAGAATCCTACCGAGTTCTTAAACCAGGAGGAGTGTTCAGGTTGGTCATGCCCGATTTAAAATCTTTAGTCGAACGGTATTTAAAAAGTAAAGACCCCAATGCATCAATATCCTTCATCCGAGGAACGCTGATGGGTTTAGAAAAGCGACCAAAGGGGTTTAAAAATCGAGTCATTCAATCAGCAGGCAACCATCATCACCTGTGGCTTTGGGACGAGGCATCGACCAGCGAAGCACTGAAAAACACCGATTTCAAAGAAATCAGGCCCTGCAAATTTGGCGATGCTGAGCGTGCAGATTTTAGGTCAGTAGAGGAAGCAAGCCGCTTCGATGGAGCCATTGCAATTCAGTGCACTAAATGAAGCACTAGAAGCGTCGGACCACGCAGTTTTCCATCACTAGCATGTCCATGGACGTCCGCGCGTAGCAGGCGTATGCATGCGATGGCGCGTTGACGATGGGCTCGTTCTCATTGAAACTCGTATTGAGCAGAATGGGCACCCCTGATTTGGAGTGGAATGCGCTGATGAGCGCGTGGTATCGCGGCGTCGCATCCGCGTCAACCGACTGCAGGCGGCCAGAGCCGTCAACGTGGGTCACCGCTGGGATTTCGGCGCGGCGCTCCGACCGGATGGGAAACACTTTCTCCATGAAGGGAACCGGTTCATCCAGTTCAAACCAATCCTTGACGTGCTCGCTCAGAATGGAGGGCGCGAAGGGACGGAAACTCTCGCGACGCTTGATCTTGGAGTTGAGCAGGTCCTTGGCATCGGACCGGCGGGGGTCGACGATGATACTGCGACCACCAAGGGCGCGAGGTCCAAACTCCGCCCGACCGTTGAACCAGCCAATCACCTTGCCATCCACAAGCGCGTCGGAGACCACGTCGCAGAGCTCGGCGTCGGACCCGTATCGGACGTACTCCACACCTTCCGACTTCAAGAATGTCTCCACCTCCTCGTTGCTGAATCGGCAGCCAGTGTGAGCGCGCTTCAAAGAGGGCACGCGCGGCTGACCCAGACCCGCATGGATGTAGTATTGGGCGGAGCCCATGGAGATGCCTGCATCGTGACCAGCTGAAGGAATGTAGACCTCCTTGAAGGGCGTATTGCGGGTCACCTTTCCATTGGCCACACTGTTCTGCGCCACCCCGCCGGCGATGCACACCCGGTCAAGTCCAGTTTCTTCATGGAGCCGGCGAAGGAGGTGGAAGATGACTTCCTCACAATGGCGTTGGACGGATGCCGCCAGATCCATTTGCGCTTGGGTGAGCGGCTCGCCCTTCTTCCGGGTCAGGCCGAAGACCTCCTCAAAACGGGACCCAAAAAGGGTCGCGACCATGGGCAGGTTGTCCGGATAGCTGACCACGCCGCCATCGAGGCGATAGTCCTTCATCGGGAACCGGTACCACCCTCCTTCCTCGATCGGCAGGAATGTGGCCACCTGCTCCTGGAAACGGGGCGTGCCGTAAGGTGCAAGCCCCATCACTTTGTACTCGTCGCCGTAGTGGGGAAATCCTAGGTATTGGGTAAAAGCAGTATAAAACAGCCCAACGCTTGCAGGAAAGTCCAAGCTATCCAAAACCTCAATGTCGCTGCCCTTGCCACGCGCCATCATGGTCGTCGTAAAATCTCCAGAGCCATCTATGCTCAACACCGCAGCTTCCTCAAAAGGAGAGCTGAAAAACGCGGATGCGAGGTGGCTGCGGTGATGTTCAATGAATTGAATCTTGGCCTTAACCATCTGCACATCCACACCGGGCTCGACCTCATCGAAACGCTCGTGAAGCTTGTCTATGTCATCCTTATTGGCAGAACGTTGGGACCACATCGACCAAGCAGCACGGGGGTGCTTAATCACGAACCTTGCTTTGCGGTCGCGTTTTGCTGATGGGTCCCGTCCGATGGTAATCGCAGTAACATCTGACAAGGTGCAACCCGCTTCATTCAGACAGAACTTGA
Organism: Crocinitomicaceae bacterium; assembly: GCA_002720375.1. Lineage (GTDB taxonomy): Bacteria > Bacteroidota > Bacteroidia > Flavobacteriales_D > Sanyastnellaceae > UBA8752. The sequence goes on from PBIE01000003.1 coordinate 20,475, forward strand.
TTGCCTCTGATGGAAAACCCGCCCAATGCTTGACCCTGCGAAACCGCTCCTCCTCAGTCGCCACCACAAGCTCGCCGTTGACGAAAATAGCCGCCGAGCTGTCAGCATGATAGGCGTTCAGACCCAGAACTATCATTGTTCAAGATCTAATACTTGGTCGCACATCGCAGCCAACTCCCGGTCATGTGTGATGATGATAATCAGAGTCCCACGGTTGGCTCTCTCTTTCAACACAGCAAAAACCTTGTCTCTACTTCCTTGATCAAGTGCACTGGTGGCCTCATCAAGGAGCAAAACTTTTGTCGTTAGTTGCAAGGAACGTATAAGTGCCAAACGCTGCTGTTGGCCACCACTGAGATTGGTGCCCCCCTCATTCAATTCAAACTCAAGTGCGCGGTCTCCAAGACAGGACCGAAGGCCGAGCTTTTCAATCAATTCATTAATCAATGACTCAGGCAATTCTCGTCCAGGTGCTCGAAACGTGAGGTTGTCCCTAACTGTTCCTGAAAAAAAGAATGGCTGCTGACTTAAATAACCCAGTTCTCCCAACCACGATTCTCGGGAACACGTCCTCTCTAATAACCACTCAACCTTACCATCCTCAATTGATATCTCACCTTCATCCAACGGGTGTAAACCCAAAATTGCGTTGACCAAGGTGCTCTTTCCACTTCCAGAATCCCCTACTATCGCATGGACCATGCCAGGCGCAAACCGGTGCGACAGGGCCGACAATACGGGCTCCTCACGTGCAGCATACCCAACCGTCACCTGGCGCAACCCAATGGTTGGTGGTCCAGACAATTCAATGTCAGCCAACATGGATTGGCGCCCATCGCTCCCCACAGAGCTCGCGCCCCGTTCCATAGCATCCATAACGTAACTGCTTCGGCGTATTGCCATCATTGCACCGGTAATCCGACTCATACTCGGCATGACTCGATAGGCACTAACAGCCATCAGGGTCAACAATTCAAAAAACTGCTCTTCACCTGGCCCATTCCAGAGGCTAAAGACGATGGCACCACTCACACCCATGACCGCCAGCACTTCATACATCTTTGCGGGTAGCGAATTAATGACGGCCGAATTACTAGAAACTCGAAAAAGTAACTTCGTGGTTCTCAAATACTCATCACGCACTGATGCCACGGCTCGAAACGTAATGACCTCCAAAAACCCCCTTACAGCATTCGTAATCATGGCATTGGATTTGGGACCTCGTACTTTTTGAATTTCTCCGTAATCCCGCAGTCGACCGTCTGCAAATCGACGAACCAATACCGTCCCCACTCCCACCATAGCTGATACCGCCACAAATACTACAGGCTCATAGAGCAAGAGGCCAATACAAATGACTCCAACCACAAAGAATTCTGTTACAAGTCTCAATGAGCCAGCCATAAAAACATTGGCAAAAGCTTGGGGCCAACCGTTGATTTCCGATAAAATCTGTCCACTGTTGCTTCCCCTCAATTGCTCCAGGTTTTGCGAAAAGTGATACGTCCACATGATGCCCGACAAGCGATGGGCCACAGAAAAAGAAAACCGTGTTTGAAATAGAGTAAGGAGCAACCCCATCAATGCTTTGAGCCCAAACACGAAAAAGAGAGCGATGGACAGCAAAATCAAAAAATCCTTTTCGGACGACAATCCAACCGCACGAGAAGCGTCAAAAAGCTGTTCAAGAAACCCGTATTTATAGATGAGTTCTGGATCTACTGCCAGACCAATCACGGGTATCACTGCCGCCAATCCCAGGACCTCAATAACACTATTCAACACCACA
>PBIE01000004.1 GCA_002720375.1 Crocinitomicaceae bacterium
ACCAGCAGCCCCAAGCGCACCAGCACCCCCAAGCGCAGCACTCCAACTCCAGGCTTCGCCTCGCCCACGGCTTCGTCCTCCCGTGCGTCGTCCCCGGACAGGCGGGCAGCGCTGGGCGCTCGCCAGGCTCGGCTGGTGGATGGCGTGCCGCGGTTCAAGTTCTCTCGGGCGGAGATGGTCCAAGAAGACACGCCGGGCGTGGGGCAATACGACGTGTCTGCCTACGACACCATCGCCGCACGTGCTGGTCTCGCGAAGCTGGCCGCTGAGCGGCGGTCGCCGTCGCGCGGAGATGACCGCAACAGTTGGCGCTGTCCGGGGGACGGGAGCCCGGGGCCGCCCCTACTGGGCCACGGGGACCTCGCATCTCGGGTACGGCCCACGCAGCGATGCACCTTTAACGGCTAGCCAGCCAAACGCCTCCCTAGTTGTGCTATCTATTCCGTAATAGCACTTTGTGATGCAAAAACTTTGTTCGGCGCGTTCACAGCCGCAGCGGCCGCCATGCAGTCACACGGCCGCAGCAGGCCCCGAGGTCACGCCCCTGTGACGCCAACCCACGCACCTCCGGCGCCCTGGATCATGCGAAGCCAGCTAGCGATGCTAGGCCGGCAGATGAGAACGCCGCCCTCAGGGTCACCGCCAAAAACAACACCTTCACGCGCGCCGATCAGCGGCGCGTTGTCACGGAAGACCGGCGTGACCCGGGATCGCCCGCGACGCGCAGCCAGGACAAAATCACAGACCCAACGAGAGGCGCATCCGCTTGCTCCACGCGAAACCTGGCAAGAAGGGACAGGTTGTTAACCCCGGGTTCAGGATCGCCCACTGTGCGTCGAACTGGATCCCGAGAGCCCCATAGCCACCACATCGCAATGGCCAGTCAAACTGCGCTGAGCCGCCTATGACCGGCGCGAGGAAAGCGGCATCCGCATTGAGCAACACGCACGAGCCGCAGATCCCAAGGGGCAACGTCGCGCCAGGCGCGCCGAAAGTTATCAGCGCAAGCGAGCCCGCCGGCAGCCCCGTCGAGGTGACCCCAAAGCCAAGGTTGCCGACCGAGAACGGTCCGACGGTGCCGATCGTAGCGCCAGTACCGCAGGCGGAACCGAAGACCACCGGCACGGTTGTCCCTGCGAACGACTGGTAGCGCTGCGCCACTAAGCTGCTGCTGAAAGGCGGCGAGTCATCTGATTCCGCGAACACGATCAACGCGTCGCTCGTCGCGTTGTCGCTGCCGAACGTGCTGCAGACGGTGGGCATATGCTCCACGTTCCGAAGCAACGTGCCGTTCAAGCCCGTCAGCACGGAGCTCGCACCGCACGGCGTACAGGACGGACTCAGCACGGCGCCGTTGACGTCGTAGTTGTTTGTCCCAGGCAGGAATTGGCGTGAATACAGCGCCACATACTTGGCGCCACAGCACGCAATCGCTGGGTCTTTCTCCTCAATGTTCGATAAGCTCGCAATGGGAGTTGGGCCTGACGTGAATGCCCAAGCAACGCTGTCCGCGCGGATACCGCGAGCAAAGATGTCAGTGGCAGCGGTGCCTAGGGGCGCGCCGGACTCGGAGACCTCATAGAGGACCACGAAGTTCGTCCCGTCACCGTCGATGTCGCAACGACCAGGTTCCGGCTGCGACGACGCGACGAGGACGCCGAGCGGCATTACCGACGCGAGCGTTCGGTCGTAGCCCCGCACATAGAGCGCGTTGCTTCCAAGGCTTGGCTCACACCAAGCGACAGCAAATATTCCGTCGCCGGGGTTGCTCTTGGACAGCGCGGGGTGCTTCGCGCCGGTATGGCTGGAGATGGTCACCGCCGCAGCCACCACCGGCTGCGCGCCGGGTGTCGCGCAGTCAACGCGCATCAACAACAGCCCCCCAACGCTGTCTACATACGTGATCAGCGCCCCGCTCGTCGCCGCCGAAGAAGCCTCCGAATTGTCGCCGCTGATGTCGGGAGAGTGCGCATCGCCGACGCCGCTCGAAACGATAGTGATTGGCGACATCACGCCCGACGCGGCGTTTATCGCACGGCATGAAATGTCCTTCGCAGAGAAGATCGACGGCGCAGCCTCCCACGCGACGATAAACGTGTCACGAGAGTTGATGTTGGCCACGGTCGGGTTGTCCGCGCTCGCTACCGATTGAACCGACAAGAAACCCCCGATCATTGCGCCGGTCGAAGCATCAATCCTCTGAGCCCGGATAGCTTGCGACGTCGCGGAGAAAACGCGGCGGTAGACGACGAGATAGACGTCATTGGAGCCGTCGTAGGCGACGTCTGGGCGGCTGTCATCGTAGGTCGCACTCGTCGTCGCCAAGAACTGCGTGCCAATTAGTGGATCTAGGAGGACGGGAAAAACCGCGTCGTCGACGAACGCCTGAGGAAGACGAAGCTCGAGAGTGCTGCCGTGAAGTTCCAGTTCACCAGCCACAGAGACGCCGCGCGCGTCGACACCTGTGACCGCGCCAATAGACACCCCACCTACACCCTCCAGAGCAAAGCAAGCACCGCCGTCTGCTGTCACGCTCGAGGCCATGCTCGTCTCCACGTCATAGCGGACGACGAGATCGCCGCTGCCCGCGACAGGCGCTTCGAACAACCAGCTCAACTCCAAGCCGTCCGCGCTCACGTCATAGCGCTCAGAGACACCCGGGGCGCGCGCCTGCACGACCATGTCGCCCTGAATGCGAGGCACCCCCGGCCCCGCCGAGGACATCGAGCCATCACGGCCAAAGGAGCGCGGTGTCAAGCGCACAAACTGCGTCGCTGCCGCTTGCGGGCCGAGCGCAGGAGTAAATTGCATCGCCACGTCGTCAATACGCGCGTCAAAGTCCCACCCGGCTGCGCGGACCGCACCGCCTTCGCGCTGCACAGAGGTCGACGACTGGATAGCAGCACCGAACTTGTCGGCCACGGAATCTTCCTGAGCCGCGAGCGGCGCAAGCAATCCCGCGACCAGCGGGAACGTCATGTTTCGAATATGCATGGAGATGCTCCTGTCGCGGTCACTGAATTCGGATCGAGATGGCGTCCGTGAGGTCGGAGCCGAAGAGATAGCAGCCCGGGTTTAACGGCTCGCTGACGATCCACTGGGCGTAGAAGTCGATACCTGTCAACGCAGGACCTGCGGGTATCGCCGCATTGAAAGTCGCCATCGCATTCGAGTCCGTCGTGGTCGCTGAAACCCAGCCTGCGTAGGGGTCAGGACGGAGGCTGCAGGGCCCGCAAGGGATGTCTCCAAGCTGCCTACTAATCACCAGGATCGCCGGCGTCGTTGGCACGTTGCTGCTCAGACGAAGTGAAAATCCAGCGTTGCCATTCAAGGCGCAGGATGCGTAGGCTTGCCCGGCAGCCTCGCCGCAGCCCCCGCCGATGTTCTGCACGTCACCGTCGACACCTTCCCAAAGACGACCATAGACGTCGGCGTCCCCGCTTGCAGCCGGATCGTCATTTTGCCAGACCAGCAGAGCGCCGCTGCCGCCGTTGCGGCCGCCCGAAGCCTCGCTGGCCCCGCTGAATCGAAAGTCATTGCCCGTATTCACTGCGAGCGCGATTTGCGCCCCGGATTCACACGTTTCGCACGAGAACGGGTCGACCGATTTCATATAGGTGTTGATCACTCCACCGTCGACGTCACTCCATGCGACCAATGTCTGACCACCCGTCCACACGACCGTCGGCGCGAACTCGTCATCGCTGGCTTGCACCGTGATTGGCATGATGTCTGACACGGCCGCAACGANNCCCGCCCCGGCGTCGAAAACGTGCGACCGACAAACGACGTCNTANAGCGNNGGATCGCTCGGCTCAGCCGTCGCCCACGCCACCACCCAGCTCTTGCCGTCNCCGTCGACCGAGGGTTGCTTTTGATCGTCAAACANCGGNGACAGCGGCCCCGTGAACGCCGGGANAGTACTGTCGAGGATCGTGATGTTGCGATCAATCACGACGCCCCGGATATTCCCGCCGTTCAGGCCATTCACCTGATAGACAACCATATGGTTCCCGGTCTCGCCGTTGCCGTTCGAAATCACCGGCCCCTGCGGCAGCCACACGCCAGAGCTGTAGAGAGTCGTCGTGTCGATGACGTTCTCGGCGCCCGCCTGAATTTGAGCCGCCTTGACCGTACGACTCGTAACGCCCACCTCTGTCCACACAACGATCGCGTCGTCCTCCGACGAGGTCTCGCCGCCGACATCGGGCGCCAAATACGATCCGCCGCTCGCGACGACGAGTTCGCCGTTGGCGCTATTGAGAGCCCCGGTAGCAGCCTCAACGATGCGAGCTCGAATCTCGTTGTTGTTTACATCGTGCCAGACGACGGCAAAATCGCCGGTCGTAGCGATGTTGGCGACGCGGATTTGCTGAGAATCATTTCCGCTGGCGTTCTGAATCAGGATGCGCGACCCGACCAAGTTGCCGTTTTCGCTGACGCGCTGACCGTGAACGTCGTGGTCAGTCGCAGAGTAAACGCGCTCGAAGACAACGAGGTAGACACCGCTAGCCGCGTCGAATGCGACATCTGGGTGCGTATCCACAAAGCTGGCTGATCCCGCGCTGAGCGAGAAGTTCGCGCCTATCAACGGGTCGATCACCAACGGCAGCACCGCGCTGTCAACAAACGACGCAGGTACAGTGAGATGAAGCGCGCCATCCACGTGCGCGATGGTCCCCGCAACGCGGCGGCCGCGCGCGTCGATCGCGGTCACCCCGCCCACCCGCAAATGCCCCAACCCAGGCAACGTGAGCCTGAGCCCCGCGCCAGACGGCTCAATGACGAAGTCAGTCGACACGGCGACACGGATAACCAGGTCGCCGACGCCGCGCGGCAAACGATCGATGGCGAAGCTTTGTTCGATTCCCTCGGCAAGCACATCGTAGCGCTCAGCAACTTCAGCGTGCTGGTAGGTAATTCTGGTGCCCGCGTGTGACCGCGCCCCCTTTGAAACCGGCGCCTGCTCGGCACCGCGCCCAATCGACTGCAGCGAGAGGATGATGGGAACGTTACGCGGAACCGTCGACCCAAGCGCCGGCGTGAAGGTGACGTCTCCTACGCCGAACTCAACCTTGTATCTCGCCCCAAAGCCCCACAGACGCCCATCGATTTCCGTAACGACAGGCGCGGGCCCCGCAAAGGCGGCCGCCATGTCGGGAGGCTGACGTCCAACTTCGTGCTGCGCGCAGACCATGGTCGCAGAGAGCGTCAGTGCTATGGCAAGAGGCCAACGTTGCATGTCGTAAACCATTTTTATCTCCGTTCGGGTATCCGGCGACCCAGGCAACGGGCCCTTCCTCACTACGCTAGGCAGCGGCACGCTCACGTCGGCATTGCGCGACGCCCCGTGCGATCCCACCATGACGGCGCCGCCTACAGCCGAATGTTTCTCTAGTGACTATTTCAAAGATGTGTTCCCACGCTCTGAGTTGCTCGACGCATGATCGCTGCCCCGCGCCCGCGGTATGGGCTGCGACGATCTTAATTACCGATAAGTAGGTCGACGCCGTTGCTCGCTGTCCGCCCAAACATGTTCACGGTCGGATCACCCGGGAAGGCCTGCATGTAAAAACGCATCCCGATGAGGGCCGTGTTCGCGGCGATCGGCATCGTTGCGACGTAGTTGCCTGCCCCGTCGGTGAAGCCGTCACGCACGATATCTGGACGAACACGCAGCGAGCATCCGGGCGCCTGGAAGGGCGTAAGGTCGAAAGGCAAGGGGGCGCCGTTCCAAGTAGACCGGGACAAACCTTGCACAATCCACACGTTGCCGTTCGCTGGCATATTTGAGCCAGTGATGGTGCACCCGATTCCGATCCGAGGGTCTGACGCCGTCAACACCGGCACGCCGTTCGTTCCGGGGCAGCCGACGCCGAAGCTCGTAGCTTGCGGCTCATTGATCTCGGTGGTCCACATACCGCGACCGTGCGTGCCGACGAGCAAAGTGTTCGAGCCGTGCAGGAAGGTGATGTCATAACAAGCCACATCCGCTGGGCCGTCGTTGCTACCAGACCATGTCTGGCAATCGTCGGATGTGCCGAAGACACCGACCTCGGTGGCGACGTAGTAACGGCCTGCGAGGCTCGGGTGCTGGGCGATGCCTCTAAGCGGTGCAGACGGGAGCGCCGTGGCCCCTGCCCCCGTGACGTCCGTGAAGCTCACGCCAGCATCCGTCGTGCGCCACAAATTGGTTGAGTTGAAGCCGGCGCGGGCAATCAACACCTCGCTTGTTGTACTGCGGTCGATGAGGATGCGGGTGATGGTGCTATTCGGGATCTGGTTACTCAGGTCGACCTCTGTCCATGACGGATTCGAACCAAGCGCGTTGCTTGTCCGGAAGATCCTGCCGTTATTGTGACCAACCCAGACCGTATTTGAGGAGTTTGGCGACACAGCAATCGCGCTGATCGCGCTCCCGATCGGCGACTTGATCGACGTCCACGACGGTGTGGAGCCCTTCGCGTTGGAGCAGCGCCAAAGCGACAGCGCGCCAGCGTAGAGGACGTTGGGGTTGAACCTCGACGAGACCAAGGGAGCGATAAAGTTGCCGCCGCCAGCCGCACCCACCTCCGATAGCCCGGTAACGATCTGCGCGCCCGTCTGGCCGCCGTCGGTCGAACGGTGAATGCGACTCCACTGATACGAACCCCATATGTAATCAGGATCACCCGGATCGATCTGACTGTTCGCACCATCGCCGCCGATGTAGAGCTCGGCAAACTGATCACCGAACTCAATCATGTGACTACCATTGTCCTGCGTGCCGCCGACTAGACGACCTGACGAGTGTCCAGCGACACCGTAGTACTGAACGGTTCGAAACTGGTTGTCTAGACGACTCCATCCGGAGCTAGTAGTGGCTGTCCGGATATCGCTCGCACGGTAAACCCCACCGTCGGTGCACGTGTAGACGATGCGGTTTGTCGTGCCGTTGTAATCAGGGTGCGCCGTGAAGGCGTGGACGTCGGAGTGCGGGGTCTGCTGATTCGCGCCCCCATCGCCGATCTTCGTAAACGTCTGGCCGCCGTCTGAGCTACGGAATAGATCCTGCGCGCCGATCAACAGCCAACTAGAGTTCGTCGGATCGACCCAAACTGCGTTGTTATACCACCATTGTCCGGAGCTTATCTGACCGCTGCTACGCATGGTCCAGTTGGCGCCAGCATCGTCACTGCGCCAAACGTCCCCTCCGTCTACACTCGCGTAGATGCGACCGGAGACCGAAGTCGCGAAGGCCATCTCGATTCGCGTAGCCGTCGAAAATCCGCCAGCGCTGTCAGCCCACGTCACCCCACTGTCCGTCGAAAAAGCAATCCGGTGGGTTTGTGCGGTGAGGTAGTGACAGACCATTCGGTTGGCGTTCGTCGGATCGATTAAAACTTGGTAGCTGTTTCCCGATTGAACCGTCGTCCACGTCGCGCCGCCGTCAGTACTGCGCCGGAGACCTTGGTTTGTCGCAGCGAAAATGGTCGAAGGCACAATCGGATTGACCGCAATCCGATTCGCACGCTGCCATGCCGCTGTCGAAGGTAGCTGCGCCCACGTAGCGCCGCCGTCAACGGAAGTCCAAATTCCTTCGCCACGGATGGCATCGATGTTGCCGTAGCCTTCGCCGGTGCCTGCGTAGATACGGTTCGGGTTGCTCGGATCAAATGCGAGGCTGCACACGGACAGATTGCCCATGAAGTCCGCGAGCGGATACCAGCTTGCGCCGCTGTCGTCGGATCGCCAGACACCCCCTCCGACGCCGGCAGCATACATTCTTGAAGTGATCGTCGGGTGAATGATCAACGCACGTGACCGGCCACCGATGTTGTCAGGGCCGCGCTCAGTCCAGCTCAAGTTGCCAATGCCAGCGCCGTCTGTCGTCTCCGCAAAGTCGACGTTCACCTTGCGCTCGCTTCGAGCCCGCGTCATGCCCAACGGATCCATTTGACCGTTTTCATCGAGCATCGCGAGCCGACGCCACTTCAGTGACTCCAGCGCGCCGCTGAACTCCTCAGACGCGGGCCTGCGCGCTTGCAAGGGTTGCACCTCGTGCGTGACGCGGCGGCCCGGGTCGCCTACGCCGCAAGCAACGAAAATGAAGCCGAGAGAGCAAATTGTAGAGGATCGCAGCATATCGCTTTGTCTAGGTCTCGCTGAGGCGAGCTTCACGTCCACCCCGCTAGGTTGCAGTCGCAGTCAACGTTGAGTCAATGCGACACAGAGGTCAACAGGGTGCGCCGCTCAAAGCGGCGCAATCTTGCGGGTTGAGCCGCCGACCACCGGCCACAAAACGCATCATGTCGCCCACGCGCGCTCTGCCCGCAGCTCGCGACGGTGGCGGCAATCACAGGGCCTCGCCGCCGCCGAACGGCAATATGCGGCCATTGCTCGCTTACGTGCAAGCGGATGTGCAGCGGGTCTTCACGTAAGGATTTGATCGGCAGCGGCGCGGACTCCCTGGCAGCATCGACCAGAGCCGAACGCGACGATACAGGATGACGAAATACTGCTGACCGACACGTATGCGCGCTTGAATGCGCCCATAAAGCTCAGGTTCGCGCGGCGCCCACATCGTCGTAAATACTGCTACGATATCGCGCTCGTCTTACCCATCGCTCCACCCAACGAGCGGCCGAGGACCTCTTTCAACCATGAACAAATCCCTCCTTGCATCGGCGGTGCTGCTGAGCGCCGCGACCAATCTGATGGCCCAAACGCAGGTCGTCAACGTTCCCCTGAACTACAACTTCAACGGCGTCGTGCACGCCGGTGAAAACGGCAACCCGGACGATCCGAACGGTTACCGATCGATCAGCGACCGTGGCCTAGACTGGACCCAAGGCCCTCCCGGCGCGTGGTCGAACTACCAACTCGTCGGGCAGCCGGGCATCAAGGATATCGTCCACATCGGCGACCGCGACCAGAGGTGGCCCTTCGACTCCTCCCCGAACGGCAACAACCGCGGCACCCAGCCCGCGTGGCTGCCCAACTCCGACCAGCGAAACGGCCAGAGCACGGTCCTAAGCACCGCGCTGACCGTCGACGCCAGCACGAAGGCCAAGTTCATCTACATGATCAGCGACGGCGGCGGCTCGTTTGAGGTCGAGTTCAAGTTCGCGAGCGGCGGCAGCGTCACCGGGACCCTCAGCGGTCCCGACTGGTTCGGCGGCCCCTACCCGGGCACCGACGACTTTGACAACGGCAACCTCGGCGCCGCGGGGCTCAACATCGACGAAGGCACCATCGACCTCGGCGGCTCAGCTGGCGAACTCGTTACCGAGATCATCTTTGGCAACGCGTCGAACCAAGGCGCCGGCTACGCGATCTTCGGCTGCAACTTCGAATACACGTCGTTTGTGCCGCCCACGGGCGTCAACCGCATCAAGCTGAACTACAACTTCAACGGCATCGTGCACGCCGGCGAAGATGAGCAGCCGGATGATCCCAACGGCTACCGGTCGATCAGCGACCGCGGCCTCAACTTCCAAGGCGGCACGCCGACCCAGACCAACGGCGTCTTCGGCGAATACAAGTTCATCACCGAGCCGGGCGCGCTCGACATGGTCCACCTCGGCAACCGCAACGACCGGTTCGCGTTCGAGGCCTCAACTGGCGGCAACGGCGACGTCGGTATCGCGCCCAACTGGCTGCCGAACTTTGACCAGACCGGTCCGCAGACGACCGTGTTGGACAACCCGATCCTGATGGACGCTAGCTCCCAGGCGTCCGTGCTGTTCCACGTCAGCGACGGCGGCGGCGCGATGGACGTGCAGTTCAACTTCTCTGACGGCAGCAACACCGTCGGCACCGTCTCTGCCGGTGACTGGTTCGGCGGCCCATACCCAGGCGCCGACAGCATTGACCGGGGACGCACGCCAAACGCCGCGTCGCTGAACATCGATGAAGGAACGGTCAACCTGGCTGGTGAAGCCGGCAAGACCCTGACATCGATCAGCTTCCAGAACCGATCAAACGGCAACGGCGGCTACGCGATCTTCGCGATGAACGTGATCGGCTGCGCGCAGTGCGCCAACACGTCGGCGCAGATCACCAACCTCGGCGGCGGCACCGGCCCATCGATCGCGACGTCGAGCAACGGCAACCTCGGCAAGGACCTCGACTGGACCGTCTCCGGCGGGTCTGCCAACGCCCCTGGCGTGTGGCTGATCGGCGTCGGCAACGCCCAGCCGCCGATCCCGGTGTCGGTGGTCCTCCCGCTCTGCAGCAACGGCCTCGTGCACGTCCAGGCGCCGGAGCTGTTCACGATGGGGCTCGACGGCAACGGTGAAGCGACGTTCACGGTCCCGTTCCCCGCGTTCTACGGACAGGGGCTCTGCGGCTTCGTCGTCACCGGCCAGCACGTGTCGGCCGGCACGCTCTGCCCCAACCTCAGCGACGCCCTGTCGATCACGATCGGCAACTGAGCGTCACCGTCAACGGCGGCAGCGTCGGCGCAGCCGACGCCGCCTCCTAGACGTCATCAAGACGCGCGCCCGGGCAAGAACCAGGCGCGCGTTTTTTATCGCCGCTCCCCGCCCCATATCGCTACCTATCGGCGACCACCGCAGCTCCAACGCTGGTGAGCTGGACCGCGTATACAGAGGTGCGCGCGGTGATGAAGAGCGTGCTGAAGCCATCGCCGCCGAAGCAACAGTTGGCCGGCGGCTCCGCGACCTCGATCGTGCCGATGACCGACCCGTCCGGCTTAAGCACCTTTACGCCCTCACGGGCGGTGGTGTACAGGTTGCCGCCTTTGTCGACGCACATGCCGTCGCACAACGTCAGCGTCCGCCAAACAGGCTCCTGGTCGACCGTCCCATCTTCGTTGACGTGATACGCTGAGATCGACGCTGGCGCGTCCCGCAGCGCGGGGTCTGGGTGAGATCCACCGCCGGTGTCTGAGACGTAGAGGAAGCGCTCGTCTGGCGAGAAGGCGACGCCGTTCGGCATGCTGAGGCTCTCCACGAGCAGCGTCACCTCGCCCGTCGCCGGGTCCAGACGAAAGACCCAGTGGCCGGCGAGCTCTCGGCCTTCGCGCTGGTTCGGCAAACCCCAAGGCGGGTCCGTGAACCAGAGCGTCCCGTCTGATTTGACCGCGACGTCGTTGGGCGAGTTGAAGCGCTTGCCCTGGTAACGGTCGCACAGCACGGTCAGCGCCCCGTCCGGCTCCGTGCGCACGAGGTCTCGCGCGCCGTGCCTGCAGGTCAAGAGCCGGCCCTCTCGGTCCAGCACGTTGCCGTTCGGGTTCGGGCTCGCCCGGAACGTCTTCAGGCCGCCGCCAGGGCTCCACTCCATGAGCTTGGCGCCTGGAATATCGCTGAAGACGAGCTTCTTCGCCTGCGGCAGCCAGACCGGCCCCTCGGTGAAGCCCATGCCGCCAACGATTTTGGTTACGGCCGCGTCGGGAGCGAGCAGGTCTTCGATGCTGAGGGCGGACGGCGGCGCGCTGCAGCCGGCGAGCGCGAGCAGCAGGAGGGAGACGGTGAGGCGATCATGGACCATCAACACAGCCTAGGCGCGGCGCATGGAGCGAAGAAGCGAGATCACGCCGTCCGCGCCAACGGCAGCTGCCGCCCCGCCGGCTAGCGGCCGCGCTCCAGCCGCTCGGTCCGCATGTAGAAGTTGCGGTCGAGCTCGAAGGTCTCAAACCCGCCGTCAAACGCGAGCTTCGTGACGCCCGGACCGATCGTCGCGCGTCGCGACACCCCGTTGATCGAGACCACCACTGGGACCGCGAAGCCGTCGACGGCGTCGCCCCAAGAGGCCTCCACGGCGCCGCCGCCGACCCGCCACTGCAAGACCGGGATCTGCGTCGTGCGCAGATACTGATCAAAGACCAACGAGTAGTCGAGGCCGCACTCGCGGCTCATATATGCCTCAAACTCCTCGGTGCCGATGGTCTGGTGCCAGAACGTCTCGTTCAGCCCCCGCAGGACGCGCCGCCACGTGGCGTCGTCGCCGAGCATGTGCCGCATGGTGTGCAGCATGTTGCCGCCTTTGTAATACATGTCGCCCGAGCCCGACTTGTTGACTCCGTAGACGCCGATGATCGGGGCGTCGTTGCGGATCAGCTTGCGACAGCCGATGACGTAGTCCTGCGCCTCTCTCTCGGTGAAGTGATACTCGACGAAGAGGTTCTCGGCGTAGTTGGCGAAGGACTCATGGATCCACATGTCCGCGGCGTCCTTCATCGAGATGTTGTTCCCCCACCACTCGTGCGCCGACTCGTGCACGACGATGAAGTCGAACTTCATTCCGACGCCGGTGGCGCTGAGGTCGCGCCCGCGGTAGCCGTTCTGAAAGCCGTTGCCGTAAGTGACTGAGCTCTGATGCTCCATGCCGAGATACGGCACGACGACCAGCTTGTAGCTGTCCTCGTAGAACGGATACCGACCGAACCAGTGCTCGAACGCCGCGAGCGTGCGCGGCACCTCGACGAACTGCTTGGTCGCCTGCTCGCGCTGGTGCGCGAGGACCCAATACTCGACGTCAAGCTCGCCGCCCTCGCCCTGATAGCTAGACGACATCGACACGTAGTTGCCAATGTTGAGGTTGACGCCGTAGTTGTTGATCGGGTTCGTAACCCGCCAGTGGAACGTGCTCGTCTCGGCCTCTGCGTTGGACGATCGCCCGACTAGGCGACCGTTGGCGACGGCGACGAGGCCCGCGGGGACCGTCGCGACGATGTCCATCCCGCGGTCTGGCTCGTCAGCCCCATGGTCCTTGTTGGGCCACCAGATGCTCGCCCCGATCCCCTGACAGGTCGTCGCGATGAACGGCGCGCCACGGCTGTCCTTCTTCCAAGAGAAGCCGCCGCTCCAAGGCGGCCGCGTGCTCTGCCTGGGTCGGCCACCGTAGAAGACCTCGACCGCGTGCTCGGCGCCGACCTCGAGCGCGCCGGGAAAGGTCAGCCAAAAGACCTTGCCCTCCCGCTCGAAGCTCAGCTCTTCACCCTGATGCACGACCCGCGTCACGTCGAGCGGCGGCTGCAAGTCGATCTGCATGCGGTCTCCGGGAGCGACCGCCTCAAACGTGATGACGTTCGAGCCACGGATGCTCTTGCTATCCGGCATCACCTGCAGCGACAACGCGTAGTGCTTGACGTCCCACCACGCCCGCTCCTGGGTGACCGTGCCGCGCAGCATGTCTTGCCTGGAGAAGCCCTCGGGGACCGACTGGGACGACGCGACGTTCACCGCGACGACGAGCGACAAGACGGACAGGACGCGGGACCTCGCGTGTGGATGGCTCATGGCAAGGGGCAACGTAGCCGCGCGACCGACTGCGTAAAACGACCGCCTTGACCACAGCGCTGTTCGCGCCGCCCCAGCGCGTGCGACCGGGCCCGACGCCGCGCCGCGCGGGGCGCGCCACGCCAGCGCTCCTTCGACGAACCGCGCCGACGGGGAAACTAGGTCACCGACCTATGCGACTGCCGCGAGATCAGCGACGCTACGCCTGACCGCACAGCCTCACGGGATCAGGACATCGGTCGCGGCGCGACGGCGTCGCCGCTACCATATAGAGCCGCGGTTCACAGGGCTCCGCGGCGCCGGTGACACCCGGCCGTCCACAAACCGAGCGCTGCATGAACGCGCCGCGCGCGATCACGTTCCAATGCGCGACACCACCTCAACGACCTGCTCCGCACCGTCGCGTCGAACATGACCAATGCTCACGGCGTCATCACGGCATCGCTCGCGATGGTCACGGGGCTGGCTGCGCAGGTCCAACTGTCTCACGTAGGAACGATTGACCTGACGTCGACTGCGGACCCAGCCAACCCAGAGTTCATCGGCAGCGCGCCCGCAGCGATCGCCTGGGACGGGGCGGTCCTCTACGCAGCCGGCGCCAACCGGACGGGCAGCGCCAGCGACACCGGCATCACGCGCGTCGCCAGCGCGCTGCAAGGTGGGCAACCGTCCCCAGCATTCGGCGTGCTGAGCGCGAACGCCCAGTTCGGCTACACGGGCCTCGACGTAGACGCCAGCGCGCTCGCAGCAGCGTGGGACAACGGCGTCCTCGCTCCCGAGGGCATCCAGCTGTTCGACGCCGCGGGGAACCTGCGCTGGTCTCGGAGCGCGCGCGGTA
>PBIE01000005.1 GCA_002720375.1 Crocinitomicaceae bacterium
TTGTCCTCCGGCCTCATCAACTTCAGTCGATAACACAACGGCATAGTTAGCATTTGGGAATTGTGTAGCGAACACCACCTTGTATTTACCTTTGCCAGGATCTCTAGTTACAGAGGCAATATTTTGTGATCCTTCTAAAGCGCAGGGGCCATTTATGGTCGTTTTAGCTACTTTAGCCCATGCACTCGCACCCGAGTAATTGATTACATCACCGCTGGTTGTTAGTGCAACCTCGGCTGGTTTGTTGTCATGAATTACAACTGTGTGTGCGTAGTCATATACCGTCCAGGAAGCTGAAGCGCTGGGATAACCCGTGTAAATAGTGAAACCTTCCTTGGTCTGAGCAGTGTCATATAAAACGGCAGTTGTAGCGTTAGCAGTCCAACCGACAGTTGCTGAAATAATATAATTATCATCTGCTCTTGGAGTGTCAAAGGTATAAACAAACGTGCCTGTTGGACCTTTAGTGCAAGTAATTCCCGAGCGAGAACTTTGCGTGCCGTCCCTTTCAGTATCTGACCAAGCCTTAGCCGTGCCATACAGGTTGGTGGTCGTTACTGTTCCTGTTCCAGAAGTGATAGCTACAGGCTTATTGTCTGATATTTGNAAATCAAAGGCTATTCCCGGTATGTTTNACTCTGCCGTACTCATATTAAGAATGAAATAATCTTTATTTCGTTCTTGGTATTCGTAAACAATAAAGCCAGTATTAGGTGNGGTGCCGCCAGTCTTGCAGATGGCAGTGACATTGTAATTGTCATCATCAAACAAGCCAGGGGTAAAAGTAATTTTGGCCGAAGATGCAGTGTGTTTTTCAACGCTCTGAATACCCAAGCTGCCATAAACGCCGGTCATGGCAGGAGAACCTGATGCTCCTAATTCATCCCATAAACAATGAGCGGATGCTTTTATGGTGCCGTGAATGTCTTGGCTGACAATTGTTAATGGTTGAGGAGGAGTAGGCTCTTCTGCGGGATCTGCGCAGATGATATACATCAACGCGACATTTACTGGGCGTGTTTCACCATCGGTTGTATCAGATACGCGAGCATCAGGTGAAGTTCCACTGTCAAATTTTAATTGAGGAGCACCAGCGGTAACACTGCTCTCTTTGGCCTGAGTGCCAGATCCAACGACAGTGAAAGCACCGGCAGTTCCAGACGCTTTTAGACCACCATTAGATCTAGCACTAATCACACCTGTAATCCTTTGCATCTGGTCAAGCTGATCACTTAACAAGACACGATCAGCATCAACACCTCTGCCGTTATCCCAACCACGAACAAATTGACCACGTAGATCAGGTGTGTTTGCGCCGATTAGTGCAATCAGATCTGTGTATTTTGGATCAATAGCTGACCCGTTACATTCCAACCACCCCGCCGGGACTGNGGTGCTCGGCCACGCCACAACCTGACCAACAAAAGCGCCACCGCTACTGCTGCCACCAGAAGCGTTAATTGTTACTTCACCAGTGCCTGTAGCTGGATTAATGGTGACGTTATTACCTGCAATGATTTTGGTAACACCGCTTCCACCACCGCCACCACCACCATCTGCACTACCTACAACAGTCCACACTGAGCCGTCAGGAACAGTCACCGTTGAATTGACTGTCACTGGGCCAAATGTCCCCGCGTTTTTTCCAGCCGTTACTGAATAGTCCTGATCGATAGTTGTGGTGTTGAGATAGAAGGCGTCCTCAGGAGGCGACCCACCGCCTGTGGGCATTCCTCCGCCACCACCACCAGGCGATTGGCTAACCCATTTTTCACCGTCCCATTGCCAAGTAACGCCTGCTTGAGTCCACTGTTCGTTGAGTTCGGGTGATGCGGGAAAATTAATAGCCATCAGTTGTTACCTCCTTTGAGTGTTTGAATTTCGGCCTCAAGAGCTTCAAGGCGTGAACTTTGATCCTTAATTAAATTCAGCAAATGCGGCACAAATCTGTCGTACTGCACACCGTCAGGCACAAGCTCAGCCTTCTGCTTCGGACGTAATTTGGATGGTTTGAAATCTGGATCAGGTCGGTAAAAAGCCAGTCGAGGATCGACTTCTGCAACCTGTTCCGCACTCAACCCCCAGTAACTATATTCGTCTGGGTCAGATTCACATAAACTTCTGAACCAAATTGGCGTTAAATTCAAAAGCTTTTTTGAGTAACTTAATTTGATAGTTTCAACATCTGTTTTATACCTCATTGAAGAGGTGGACAGCATGGCAAGGTTCTGCGGGTTTGAACCGGTCCACACATGTAAGTTTGCTCCATTAGCCGTTGTGTTTATCTGTCGAAAATAAGATCCATTGTCATTAATAAAAAATCTGTTCAGACTGTTAGTATTAAAGTTATGAGACGTATTAGCGCCGCCATTAAAGTTAGTGCTGCCAGCCGCAGTAATTGAGCCATTTTGATCGACAGTTAATTTATCATTGCCAGATGTATCTTCACACGTNATAAAGTTTGTGCTGCCAATATCGCCACCACGAAAAATTGCGGTGCCGTCTGCTTTAATTTGAGAATAGCGAATACCATCATTTCCAGATTGAATTGCACTCGCAGCAGTTATGCTGCCATTGTGGTTCAACTGGATTGGATATTCTCCCTCGTTATTGGCAGGACCAATGGCTACTTGCGTGCTATCCGCAAGGAAATAGCTGTTGTTGTAATCAGAAGCAGTTAAATGAATCAGCCCTTCATCATGATGCACATAAAACTGATAGCCACTACCACTTTGCGATGGCGTCAATGCAATGATTCCATCTTGAAATACTCCGCTACCGTCGCTTAAGGCAATGCCATCCCCAGTATTGGTAGGACTCAGCGTTGTGCCATTCAAAGTCCAAAGACTATCGCCTCCTCCTCCACTGCCACCGCCAATGTTGCTTGTCTGCACCCACTGGCTGCCATAATATAAATACAGTCGGCCACCGTTGCTAGTAGCGCCCTCTGAGCTATCCCACCAAAGATCTCCAACACTCGGCGCTCCAGGTGGATCAACACTTACCTCAATGTTTGCGCCACCCCCTCCACCGCCAGGTGCCAACACATTGATCGTGCCAGCCATTGCATTCGGGTGTGCTGTGCAGGCGTAATAAAGAGTTGTTGGTGCATCCATCGGCACCACCCAAGTGATTGAATCTTCATCTGCAATCGGTTGAGTGCCTGTAACTCCCAACGTATAAGGCGCTTGCCCTGAACCTTCAGCCGCCTGTAGCTGGAAAGGATGACCTGAAACGGTCTTGTTAAAAACATATGTTTGGCCTCTGACTACATACAGAGTCGGGTTGGCTGCAGAAGGATCAAAGCCAGGACCGTCAAAAATATATTCAATGCTCCCATTGGTGCTGATATTCCACTGGATTTGAGTACTGCCACCGCCACCAGTGGCATTAATGGTTACGTTGCCGACACCTGTAGCAGGGCTAATCGAAATGTTGCTGCCCGCAATAATTGACAGCACCCCAAAATCAGTGGGAATAGACGGTTTGTTTTGAATAAATGAATCGGCGCTTGTATCTGTTTCAGTCCAATCCGATTGCACATTGACCTGAGCACCAGGCGATATTCCATCCAGCTTGTCAAACTGAGCATCAGTCATCAGACCGGCTTCAGTTGTAGTTGCGGCTGGAACAGTCGCATTAGTACCAGTCGAACTGGTTACTTCAAGCGTGGTTGCAGTTCGATTGCTAATGCCTAGATCTGTTACACCACCGGCTATGCCATCTACATAACCCTTGGTGGTCAGTGTGGCTGCAGCATCGCCAGCGACAGTGGCAGCCGACGTGACCTTGCTAGAAAATGCCGCTGTGCCATTGACATTGAGAACAATGTTGCCAGCTCCAATGTCGAGCCCATAGGTATTGGAGTCAGGGCTAAGCGTGCTGCCTGTCAGATCCCAATACTGGCCCGCACTCCCTTCACCTGCAATTTTCCGAATAGCTCCATTCGTGTCTTTGACATACAGAGCCAATGAATCGGCGTTGTAATTGACTCCAATTTCACCGTCTTCAAGCTGCGCAGGAGTTGGAGCAGAATTAAGTGCTGACGATCGCTTGTTAAGGATTTCTAGCGTCACAGGTACAAGCCCCCTCGGGAAAATCAGAACTGATTGCAGATAAGGGCAAAGCCCGTCAAGCCTGCGCTCAAAGTCTAATGCGCGTCAGCCAATCGTTTTTCCATTGATTGCTGCGCGGCACTGGCAAGCATTTGAACCAATGCGCCGCCATTATTCGACACCTCATTTCTAAATGACTCAACAGCAGCACCTGTAGCTCTTGATTGTTGAGCACCTTCAATCAACAGCATCGGCATTAAGGCAATGGCACAATTCCATTCGTTAACGGGCTGGCCTGTATTGGGGTTTGTGCCGTGAACCTCAGTAAAAAACATGCACTCGAACTTCTTGCATTCGCCTTGCACCAATGGGCAAAAAGTACCCTGCTGGATTTGCATCAGTCTTTTTGCGCGACTATTACGTCAACATAATTAACTCTCAAATCAAGGGAACCCCCTGTAAACCCATGGTTATGAACCCCGCCACTTCCATTGTTTTGAATGCTGACCCTTGAGCTGCCACTATTTGCGGATACAGAGATGCCTGTTCTTGCTCCACTTGTGACTAGGTTTTTATCAAAACACTCGTTATCGCCATCACCTGATTCACTGTCGCCTCTTTCTTTAGCAGCATTGAAAGCATGAGCGTGGCCAGGATCATTAACACTGCAGCTATGTGAATGCCCAGGATCTGACACGCCATGGCTGTGGGCGGGCATTTGACTAACCGTAAGAGCATGATTGCTGACTGATCCGCTTGTCCCCCTTGTGCTAAATGCGGTGGTAAATGGCTGATTGCTGTCAACAATCGAAGGGCTGCCAGTGGTAACACGCAGCGCCATATTGTCTACACCGGCTGTTACTTTTGTCCAGCCGGGAGGAGCTGCAGCTTGTTGAAACAACATGCGGGTGCCAGCCGGTACACCAGTCAGTACATCCCAACGCGCCTCACTTGTGTTGTAAGCCGCCAGTTCGTAGGTGGAGCCTGAGGTGTCCACCCAAAGCATTCCATCCGCAGGCGCACCAGGCGACACGTAAGAAGGCGGCGTGGTGCCCACATAACGCCCATGCTCTTGAACCCAGCGGGTGCTAGGGATGCGGTCATCACGGCTGGCGTCAGGTGGCGTAGCTCCTGGCTCTAGTGACGGTGCCCCTTGCAGGATGGGCGCCTGTGGGTCAATGGTTTGAGTTGTGTAGTTGCCAGTAACGCCACCAAGGGCCTGCGCGACATATTCAAGAAAAACCCCGATCTCTGATCTAAATTGCGCTCTTGTTACCGCAATGTTGTCTAGATCACCTGACTGTTCAGAATTTGGCAGGTTGGTCATTAGTACCCCACNGCTTGGTAATCGATTAATCCACTAACGGTAGCTCCCTCAGCATCAAGCAACCGGATATTAAAACCATTTACATCTTTTCCTCTAAGATATGCCGTAGCAGGAACACTAATCACCCCGTCTGGATCTTGGATAGTTACTGAAACAGCTTTTACTTGATGCGGGAAAGGAGTCGCAAAATTGATGCGATCATTACCAGAATCGTTAATTGCAAGGTCATTACCAGTGCGTTCTAAATCGGGGTAATCCATTTGCACTTCTGTTGCCGTCAAAATAGTTCTTGCTGCACCATCAATAGACAAAATGCGGCAACCTATTTCATAGTTTCCTGCTGATAATTTTTCAAAAGGAACATAAGGGTGGAAGCTAATCCCGATTGTCGTATTAGTATCTAAATACATATAATTAGTTTGCGGCGGCGGATACATCGGATCGCCCTGAGGATTTGGATACATGGGATCTTCCAAGTCAGAGCCGATTTCACGCAGGAACCATTGATAAGTGCCACCTTGATCAGGCGAGCCAGGCGGTGTAGTGCCGTTTTTATTTGGGTCACTGTTAGTGGCGCTTGTAACAACCAATAATCCGGCATCATTCGCTGTTACTTCAAATGGGTATAAATATTGCGCCTCTTGAGTTGGATCAGTTTGCTCTAAATTGCCATCACTATTTACGGTGCAATTTACTTTTTGACCGGGCCAACCGTCAGCTTGAGCATCAAATGTCTCAACAACATTGGTAGGGATGGCATCACCAAGATTGACAATAATTGCAGCTTGATCGTCACTGACCCAGCCTGTTCTATCAACTGATCGAATCATCACAGTCCAAGTGCCGCTATCGAAAAGTTCAGTTTCAAAATATCTTTGATCGCCTGGAACGCCGTCAGCAAAAAGCGAAACCCCCTGAGCCCAAGTATTATTAAAACCTGCTTTATACCGCACCAAAAACTGAACAATATCAGTGACTTTGCCTAGCGGCCAATTGGATGTAACTGTTTGAAGACTTGGGCTTTCACTGGCTGCTAACAAATAACTAAATGCGTTTACATTGCTGATTTCAGAAGTCGGAAGTGCCCAGCTAAATCGACGCATCGGCGCTATTGACTGCTTATCAGAATCAGTCACCACCGTAAATAGATCCGGCTCAGGTGGCACAATATCGTCTCTAGTTACTGTTACTGACGCAAATGTGCTGCCCTCTAGCCCTTGAACAAAAGTAAGAAAATGAATACGGCACTCCCAGTTTGTATCTGCGTGGAAAATTGTTACCGCATATTCTTCTAGTGGGTAATCACCGTATATGTAAATTCCGTATGTCGGCGGTCCTGATGTCCCTGGCAGCGGATCCTTAAGACCTCTTTGTTCTGTTGTAGTTAATGCACGGTTTGGTGATACGTCTAATCGAACGCCACTGATATAGGGGGGCAAAGCTAAACCCGCAAACTCCCAAACAAGTAATTGACCACCGCTCGATTGGTTTGTGAATGACAGAACCGAGCCAGAAGAAATATCAGGCATCGGAAACCATGTTGTAATTCGATCTGCCTGCACATAAGCAGACCATGCAGATTGAACGCCAACACGACTAACACTCGCTATTCGGACCCGAAACTCATCCTCAATAGCAAGTTGCTCAATCGGTATCATCTCTTCATCGTCAGTTTGCGGCGGAACTTCAATCCATGCCTCAGACCATGTAGTAATACCACCGTCAACTGTCCCAGACTGCCACTGAACCCGATAGAACCTAACCTCTAGGTTGTAATTGAATAGTGTTGTACTTGCAATCGGCGGATTCCACCTAACACTAATTTTCGCTTGGCCGTTATCCCATATAACTTGCGCGATTATATTTGTTGGCGGGCCAGGGTTAATCGGGTTGTAGAAATAGTCTTTGCCCTCGTCTAGCGGTGTATTGAAATCAACCTTGGCATAAATGTCATCGCGATAACGAAGTCCAGTAATCGCAAAAACACCCTCTTCTTCTTGATTGACGGTTAATACGCGGAATTCCTGCGCCGATAGCGAAGGAAACTCTAATAAGAATGGATTTTGAACTTCTGGGGGATGGCCGCCATTGCCATCAATAATGATGGTGTCCGAAGTACCTGATCCAATCTCGCTTCTAGGTCTAATATCGGCGTTGTCATAAGCGGCGACACCAGGATCAAACAACGGATCAGTCGGGTCAACGCAAATAGAAACAAATTTTCCGCTTGAATATGTTCCCGCATCACTGCTTCCATAAGGCGCTGTGGGATCAACTGGCGTAATGCAAGTAGCAAAACCATTTTCCCAATCCGCACCACCGCCAGGCGTAAGAATGCCAGTTACGGTTGCTGTCTCAAGTCTTGGTTGATTGAGGCCATCCAAGCCAGCATCAACCTCGTTATACATCCAACTAAATTTGGACCCGATAACGCCACCTGGAGGGTCCGGGGGTAGGTAATCGAGTGTTATGTAATTACCGACAACACCAAGAATGCGACCGCCTGCGCGTACGCCTGATTTGGATGGGTCAGCGATTTTTACAATGTCGCCAGGACGCAAAGCCATCCCGATCTCATTGGTTTTGAACGCCACTGTGTCGGTCAGAAGCGTTTCAGATAGCAGTGTCCACTCAGCAGCCCTCAGAGCCTGACTGCGACTTGTGACACCAATTAGCCTCAGGTCAATCGCTCGATAGCCATACTCAGCCAGGCCATCGGTATCAGTGAGTGCCTCAATGCGTGGCGAATAATTGTCCTCGGGATCGTCATAACTGACCAAACAAACGGTGTGACGCGCTCTTCTGGCAGATCCCGAATAAGTAAAATTACCAAGTCCTACTTGACCGCTATCGTCAAATTCTTCGATTGTATTTGATTCATTGAAAGTAAAGATTGCATCCTTTTCGCGGTCTTGGGCAGCAACAGCAATGGAGCTGGCGTAATAAACCATCCCACGAAAAATGGAACTAAATTGTTGTATTACCGTCCAAGCTTCACCACTGCTTTGCAATAATAGGTTGCAGCTAAATCGCGGTTCATCAATAACAGCACCACCGCTTGTTTTTCTATCAGATGGCACCATCTCATTGCAGTATTGGCTGATTTGATATAACGACCATTTATCAACAAAAGTCTCATTAATATACTCTCCAGCTCCATAGCGAGCATTCAAAATTAAATCACGCAAGCACCATGCAGGGTCAGATGTCCATTCAGTCTTAAATGTTCCGTCCCAAGTACCTGAATATGTAATATGCCCGTCTGCTGGATCAACAGTTGCATTAGTCGGAATTTGTACTTTTAAGCCTTTTAGGTCAACACTGATGTTTGGAATTTCACTGTAGTTATCAGCCCTGACACCAACAGTTAAAACACTAGAATCAGGATACTTTAGATCATCGTCATAAGACAGAGTAACGCTGCTGAAGTTAAATGCGGATCTGGCTATTTGACGCGCAGGATTGAAAGTATCATCATTTCTAGTGTTCCTAGTAACTCTTACTGTCCACGGAGCAGTTCCTTGTAATTCAAACTCATGACTTCGCTGAAATGTAGAACTAAATTTACCCTGCACCCGGCCCTGCCCAACAACCCCGCTAGCTACTGGCGTACGAACAACGCCTAAATCATCTATGTAATCGATCGTGTAATTAACACGATAGGTGCGAACATCGCCAGTATTGCCACTAGCCCTCTCGCCATCAACAGTGGTAATCTGCAGTGCTTCAAAAGTAAGCAAAACATTTGCATAATGCGTTTTGCCTGCTTTCTGCAGTGTCAAGCTTTGGCTAATTGTGACACCATCCGGGCATAAGGTATCAACCGGAAAAGGTAGAGATGTTTGGTTGTAATCAGGAACAGCCGACTGTTGATCAGCCGGTCGGCCATAACTAAAAACTAAATCCTCAGGCTGTGGCGACGGCGATGCAGAACCTACGCGGATTGGTGTGTTGTCTAGATAAACACTCTTTTCTAAACCTTCTCGATTATTACCTTCTGCAGGGCCTTCTATATCGCCCTCGCAAATCAAAAACTGAAGCTTGGCAAAGCTAATCGACTTGAGCGTAGGATCATCCTGCGCAATGACAGGCTTGGGCGGCTGCTTTACTTTTGTCTCCCGGCTACTGCGTCTACCGCCGCCAGCTCCATAAATTTCTTTCGTCACAGATCCACTCCATTGACATAACCCAGCAAACCTGTCGTGCCGCCTGTAGCAATGCTTCGGCTAGACGGAAGAATTTGCAGGTCGAAACTCATTGTTCGCGGTTGTGGCACCAATCGCCTTCCATAAAGCACTGGGACTACCTCAGCTTGATCGCCATTGCCTCCTGCGCGAGTAAACAAAGCTGAATTTAATTCTTCAAGACTTTGCTCACCAGTCTCTGCCTGCCTTGGCGTTACAGGAGTGGGTGTAATCAATTGAGCGACACCACCCAAAACTAAGGAACCACCAAGCAGGCCGAGCCCAAGGCCGCCACCTACAGGACCAAAAGGAATGATGATGGCTGCAGCGATCAAGGCCACTCCTAAAACAATTTGAAAAACGCCACTTTCAAAAGCTCCACCTGCGCCACGAACAATGGGCGAAAAGGTAATGATTTCATTTCCTGTTTCCATGTCTAATTGATCTGCTGAAAGCCCTTTGCGGTCTTTGGTAATCACGCGCCATGCAACGCCTTTGGCGTGTTGCTCCAATACCCATGCGCGTAGGCCAGGACAAAGGACACACAATGCTCTAAAAGCCTCAGACGGTGATTTAACCGCTAGTTTGAATTCTCTCCCAAACTTGCGACCGGCGGCACCTAAGAGCCTGATGGTTTTCAGCTCTTGCATAAAGCAAACGGTCTGATAACCCAGTTTAAGCGTCGCTGGTAATAGCTTCCTAGAGATGCTTTGCGGCTGATGCCGTTTGATGGGTGATGTAAAAAATGCTTGCTATCGACCATTACGCCTAAATGGTCTGTGTGGCCAGGGTTATTGCCGAGATTCATCAGCAAAATATCTCCACGGCTATAGCGATGATTCATGATTGGTCGACCATGCTTTTTCCATTCAATGTCGAATGGCAAAAAATCAGGCTCATCCCATTCGCCCCACGCCCCACGCTTCCATTGAGGCAGCTCAACATCCATGGATCGTAGAAAATCAGTTACTAGCGAATAACAGTCATACGTTCCAAAAACAAAAGGCCGACCTTCTAAAGGTGCAGGAGCCAATGGGTTGCATTCATGCCAACTGTCATCGCGTAGACAATAAACAGCCCAAGGCAAAACATCGGCAGAAATTACTTGTTGGTCTAGTTCACTAAAACCAGCAAGCTCTAAATGGCTATGCCAAACGCCTTTAATCTCCTCTTCAAATTCAGCATAAGTTTCATGATCAATTACAAACTGATTAACCGGATCATCGGCTTTGTTTTCAACCTCCACAACATGACCATCATCCAAGACAAAGCCGCATGTTTCCTGACTTGGCTTCAGGCAAGCTAAACGACGGATTTGCTCTTTTTCATTGCCTTTTAGCCAGTTCATTGGAGAGGGTTAGCAACAAATTTGGCGCGGCGTTTGGGTATTGTCACGCCGTCTAAGTCAAACGGTGTAGACAATTCCCAAGTAATAAATAGTTTATTTTCGGCAACTTTTCGCTGTATAAACCAAGTCTCATCAGGCCACTTGGCATTTACATCAGGATCACTACCGTTATCTAAGTGCTTTGCAAGAACACGGGTGCGAATTACTTGCGTCCCTAGCAAATCCTTATATTGATTGGCCAATGCCGTAGGCACTAAAGCAACATTGCTCATCGTCAACTGAGGGTTAGGCAGTACACCCTCATTGCTTATCGCAAATCCACTGGATTGATACGGAATCGGCGCGTATTCATCGCCAGCAAATTTGACGAATGTTCCGTTAGTTTCTTCCCAGTTGCAAAAGTGAATTGGCTGATCACCTGAGCCGCCTATGGCTGTAGACAGGTTAATCGTGAACAATTCAATGATTGCATCGCCTGAAAGGTTCTGTTGCTCGCCTTGATATAAAAATGTCCGATCACGAGCCATACCATTTCCTCAGAGTGAATGAGAACACTGCATGTTTAGGTGAAGGGTAAGAGATCTGCCAAGTAACAGGATCAACAATCCAATTTGATGGAGTTGATTCGCCTGGAGGTGTCCACGGAAAAAAGCCAACACCATTGGCCACTAGCTCCGCTTCAAATGCGGTTGCATTTTCCAGCGTCATGGGTGGCGTTGAAACATTCCAAATACAGATGACTGGATTGATACCGTCTTGCCTGCGTGAGGTGTAACCATCTCCGTAGCGTTGTTGAACGCTGCGAAATGACTCTTGCTTGTTTGACGAAGGCGCAACGCAAAGGTTGGCAAGGGTGATAGTTCCAGAGCAATCAGCAGGCATGGCTTAAGCGCGGGTAAGGATGCCACCAGGGCGTTTTTCGCGGTTGATGATGGCGACAACGGAAGACTCCACCAGTCTGCCGAGTGCAAGAGCTTCCTTTGCTCTGTCGCCTTGACTACTGCTGGAACTACCACCGTTTTCATTCACGGTGATATTGACCACTGTGCTGCCACCTAAAGCGCCATTAGGTGTGATGTTGCCCGACACTGAAGGGGTAAACAGCTCAGGGCCTCGCTCACCCACGATGTATGGCCTGCCACTGCTGACGGGTCCGCCTGAAGCCCTGCCAGTGATGCTGCCAGTCAATGCAGAGAAAAACCCTCTTTTGTCATTACCAGCTAAAGCATTTAGACCGG
Source organism: Crocinitomicaceae bacterium (assembly GCA_002720375.1). GTDB lineage: Bacteria > Bacteroidota > Bacteroidia > Flavobacteriales_D > Sanyastnellaceae > UBA8752. The sequence goes on from PBIE01000005.1 coordinate 12,153, forward strand.
CGTTTAGCAACACTTTCGACAAATTTCTAAGCGTGTCTTTAAGAACAGAGTTCCAATCTTTAGTGCCGTCAATCAAAGCATCTAGCACGTTTGTAACCTCTTGGCCAAACCCGTTCCAAACCTCTGCCAAAACCTCTGATTCATTTACTAATTTTTTGACAATATCTTCCCCTTCTTTGAATACGGTTTTCAGCGAATTTGCAATGTTTTTGTATTCATCATTTAAGGCTTTTGCTTCTTTAGTTTTGGTGTTTAGCACTTCCGCCGATTGCGCTAAAACTAAGGTTTCAATTTCTGCATCTGACTTTGCCTTTTCTGCTAAACGCCCATATTTAATCGCAATATTGTTTCTATCAACTGCAGCTTGCGTGCGTATTTGCTCCAACGTGGATGTTTGAGTTAGCACAGCATTTTCATCCAATGCGGTACGCAGTAAATCTTGTGCAGCTCTTAATTGATCTTGCTTGGCCTTCGCTTTTCTCTCTTCTGCTTTAGCTCTTTTAGAGCTACCCGAACTGCCACCATCTTCTAAGGCTAGGGGGTCATTACTAAAATCCAAATCTAGACCTGTCAATCCTGAACCACCACCACCACCGCCGCTTCCGCCGCCAAATTTTGGAAACTTCAAGCCAGCGAGTATTTTTAACAAATCAAATAAAGCGCCTATTGGCCCACCAAGACCACCTTGCAGCTCAAACGAAACTTTGAATACAGAAAAGAATTGCTTTAATCTGTCACCTAGCCCATTCAAAAATTTATTAAATTGAGTATTCATAAAATTGAGCAATTCTGTCCAAACACCTCCAATTTTTTCAAAAATATCTGCGCTGTTTTGACCAAAAAGCCCCAATGCAACTGCCAACTTGCCTAGGGTTTCATTCCATTTTTTCTGAATGGCATTCGTTAAATCATTCCAGCGGTCGCCAATAAAACCAGTAACTCTGCTCCATACAGTTTCAAAAAACCGACCAACAACTGCAAATTCATCTGCCACAAACTTAAGAATGGCTGGCAATTCGGTTAAGACTGCAATTAAGGCGGCGACAAGACCAGCGGCAATAACAAACTTGCCTCCTAATACAACTGCCGCCAGGCTTAGCCCTGCAATAACAGGCAACAGTAAGGAAGCAACGGCTAGCACACCAGCCAATGCAACCGAGAATCGTTTTATAGGCTCAGGAAGCGCCGTAAAAGCATTTGCTATAAATGTCAATGCTTCAAGGAATGGTGTGAATGCAGGCAGTAATTGTTCACCAACTGTTTTCCGAAGGTCCGCAAGGGCTTTATCAAATTTACGTTGCTTGCCAAGAGTGGTCTCAAGCAGTGCGTTGAAATCTTCAATACCTGAATCGCGCAAATTTCCCAACGCCCTGATAAGTTTTTCAGTAGTAACAAAGCCTTTAGATGAAAGATCTTTAATGGCAGATTCAGCAACGCCAGCATCTTTCGCTAATTGACGCAAAATTTCAGGTGCGTTTTCGGCAATGGTTCTAAATTCATCGCCATTCAAAGTGCCTTTGCCTAAGGCTTGGTTTAACTGCAACTGCAATGAGGCTGCTTCCTGCGTACTCTTTGCATTCTTCAGCAAAACAATTTCCAAGCCCTCATACACCGCTTGCAGCTCTTTCACGCTGTTGACTGAAGGGCCAATACGAGCTGCCAAGTTTGCATAGCCTTGTGCTGCCTGCGTCTGTGACACAAAGAGGGTTTTAGCGGTCTGAGCGGCAGTTTCCTGTAAACCTGCAAGATTTTTGAACTGCCCCTCTAATCTTCCGATCCTCAAAATTGCCGCTTCATAATCTCTTGCTTCGTCAATGGCACTTTTGAAAAACGCACCAATCGCTAAACCACCTAAGACGCCTCCAAGGCTTGACAACGATTGAGCCGCCTTTTGAATGCCTCTTGCCGTTCTGATTGATTGTATTTGTATCTTCTTAAGAGACCTGGCAAATGTGTTTTGCAAAGGTATGGATCGCTTTAGATTTCCATCTAACTGTTTTACCGCAGCTTTTAACTGATTCACCCCACGCATGGCGGCTTTAACCGCACTCATGCCTGAAGTGGCAAGAATGATTTTTAGGCGAGACTCAGCCACGGACAAAAACCACCTAAAGCCACCTTAGCGCCGCTTCGCTTTGGCTTTATCCATCGCTTTAGTTTCTTCCTGCTGGCGTAGCTGATAAAAAACGGACCACAAAGCCAACTCTTCAGGAGTTATCCGCTCTTGTAACTCAGCCAGGGTGTAACCAAGCTTTTCAGCCACAATCAACTGAAGGATCAATCCTTGGTCTTTTTCAAGTTGTTTGACGAGAGTTTTGGGTCTGGTTGCTCTTCGTCGTCCTCATCCATGTCTGGGCTGACTAGCTGCACCATCAACCGGCTTAATACTTCAGCCGGAATGTCGCGGCGTAATTCCTGAAAATCAGCCACGGTAAACATTGGTGAACCGTCCTCCTCTTTGGCCTTTGCGATGAAAATGTGGATGGCATGATCCACTTCATCCGCTTTTGGTCCTGCGATCTTTTCTGCCCTTGAGCGTTGAAGGATGGTCAGAGGTGTGGCCCAGTATTCAAATTCTGTTCCGTCAGGGCACACCACCGCATATCGCTTCATTTCCATACTGCACTTACTTTTTAAGCGTTGAAGTGCGTTCACTGTTGATAGTACGAAGTTGTAATACCATAGCCCAAACCATTAAAAAGCCCCACCCGAAGGTGGGGCAATCGTTCACCGGCAAAATCAATCAATATCGGTGTTTAGCAGATGAGTCGGATTCACGATTGAGAACGACATCTCAGCCGTGGTTGGATCATCCGGGTTGGCACTCATGCTCATTGAGGTCAGGCGAATGCCGCCCTCAAAGTACATGCTTGCGGTGTCATCAACACTGCCGCCTGAATAGACCGCATTGATGTAGAGCTTGACCTTTGCGCCCTGTTGGTCTTTCAGCAGGACATTGGAGATCAGGCGGTTGGCAAGGCTGGTTTGATCGTCTGTGAAATAGACGGTCATTGAACCNGTGCCAGACGCATAACTAGGCTGGATCTTGCGGAAAGATGCAAAACGGCTAGCCGATTGCGGACCACAAGGCAGCGTGGTTACGTCTAATTCTTCCCTAGAAATTTCCAAGGAAAATTCACGGACTTGGCAGATAGCGCCAAATTCCGCATACTCAATCTTGATGTGGTTGGCAGCGCCTGGCGTGTCAGCCGATCCAGTACCACCATCACCGGCAAGAGTAATAGCAGTGCCACCGCTACTGGCAGAAACTGAGATCGTTGAGCGATCAGCGGCAATCGCAACTACGTAATACTCAGTGACCGAACCAAGAGTGGAGGCCGTAAGGCTGCCATCAAGATTGGCGGTTCCTTCCTCATAAAACGCGACTGGATCACCTAGCTGGTAATCGTTGTCTGTGGGAACTGTAATGTTGGTCCCTGCGGGAAAATCTGTGTAATCCAGCAGGCAAAACTCAGTTCCGGCAGGTTCAAAAAACACTGCTCCATCCTGGCCAGTCAAGGCCGAGGTATTGCAAGCTACGGGCACTTGGACCTCTTGATAAAGAACAAATGGGGGCTAGGGCGGAGCAAGGGGGCTTGCTATCTCAAGTTTATTGCCTACCCCTTAGCCGTAAATGGTGCCGTTACTGAAGCCAAGGCCAAAGGGTTGTCACCATCAAGCACTGTGATCGGTCCTTCAATGGCGCCGAGGTTAAACCTGACGTTGTTTGGGTCTGGCTGTGCCTTGAGTGCATTAAGCGTTTGACAACCGACAGAAGCCAACTCTTCTAAGCGTTTCATGCCCTGAGCCCTTGGCACATAACAAACCAGTGTTACCGTCCCAACAATGGCTTCAATGTTGCTTTCTTCAGGGCAAATAATCGGCTGCGTCAGGTTTGGGTAAACCAAATTCAAAATCACATACTCTTGCCCTGGCGGCTCTTCCTGCACGTTTTGGAAGACCACTGGCACGGCAGGGGTCATCGCAGCAAACGCATCATTAACGGCGACCTCTACCAGCGAACGGATATTGGCAAGGCTCATAGGAATTTACGCAGAAACCTAGCTGCAGTCTGATCCCATAACTTATCGGCTTGTGTCACAGTCGCGTTATACCATTCAGAGCCAAAACCTCGCCCGTTTTTTCCAAAGGCCGGATCTTTTGCCACCCTGACTGCATATGGAACATTGTTGGTGATATACCAAGTGCCATCGAATTTAATCTTGCGTTGATATTTTGGCAGCACTTGTTTTTTTGCCCCGGCTTGCGCCCAATCCTCAGGTCTTACATTTTTGCTAGGCCGATTTTTGCTGATGTAAAAACTAGACGCCAATCGACCTGTATCAATGGGTGCTCGACTGGTTAGCTGGCCTTGTAACTCCTGCACATATTCAGACCAAGCCTCATCGGTTGCATTCAAGACATCTTCAAAAAATTGCCCAGGATCGTCATACTGTTTTGCCATCAGGCAGTCCTCGCAGTGAGTTTGGCGGCGTATTTCACGTCACCAGAAAACATCGGGTCAATATCAACGATCTTCCACCTATAACCCTGATACCGCAACAGATCATTTGTCGTCGGCCAAATGTCTTCAATGTCCCCCAGGTAAACCCACGCACTCATTGACTGTGGCCCGCTGACGCCACCCTCCTCAATGTTGCTCAGTTTGGTGACAGCACCTGCCTTTAGAAAGACCGTTTCCGTTTGCGTCGTGTCTCCCGTCGCAGGGTCATAACCAGTGACGCGACGAATGTAGTCAAGAGAATCAACCCGAAACTCACTTACAAGCTCTTCAGCTAACGGCCTGGCCCATTCGTCTTGTGATGCCATCAGCTCTCTTGCTTATGAGCCATTGTAAGAACCTGGCCCATAAGGCCCCCGCAAAATACGTTGCAGCTCAGGCACGCTGATTTGCCATTTCCGAGCCAATCCGCTGATGTCCCCGTCCCAATAAAAGGAACTTGTGCAGATCATGTATTCCCGTTCGGTCTGGGCTGGATACGGGTTCGGATCAGGAATGCTCATTTCTTCTTTTTCCGTCGGGTTGATTTGACCTTAGTTTTTGGCTTGGGCTTACTTCCATATTTTGCTGCCCACCGCTTTGCAATCTCAGGCTCATTGGCAAAGAGGTAAGCCTTTTGCTTTTCAGACTTGAACGGCATCAGGACCTCACGCGGTTGATGATTCCACTTTGGCCGTAGTTGCCATCAAGCCAGCAGGCCAACACGTCAACCAGCCACGGGAACTTCTGCAGCACAATCGGGGCACTAACGCCAATCTTCGTGCCAACGTCTGACGGCGCAAAGAACTCCTGTTGCAGTTCGCCCAACTTCTGCATCTTCACGGCACCACGTTGAGGCGTCGGTGTCGGCACGCCAGGAATGATCGCGTTTGGATCGTTGAACAAGTTCAACGCCAAGAAAGCCGTGGCTTGTTCCACCTGCCTTGGAATCATGCTGCAGGTAGCCGCAACGCCTTTGCAGATGAAGCCACTGCGCGGCCACTGCAACCTTTGTGGTTTGCTTGCATCATCTGTTGATGGGGCACAACGCACGCCGGTAAAAAGCAACGCCTCAAGCGCAGTAGTGGCAGCCATCAAAGACTGCTGTTTTTCTGTTTCTGTCAGTGCCGCCCAAGCTGCATTGTTCAGCGTGTTTGACCAGACAGCATCAGCCGTGTCAACCGTGATGTAAGACGTGGCAAGAGTGCTGCCCAGCGTTGCATTAAAAGTCATGTCGGGACACTAAAAGCCAATACCCAACCTTCCTTCACTCGACGCTTGTGCTCTTTGGTCGCTTCATCCTTCGGCAGGTGAACAACATTCAGAACTCCGTTTTTATAGAAGTCCATTCGCACAAGGCCAATCACGGGGGAAAGCCAGCTNATCCAGTCTATGTCTGCCTGCAATAAGGCAAAAAAAAAGGCGGGTGCTCTAAGCCCGCCAAATGGTTTCGCCGTCTGTTCACCCAAGAACCGACAATCAGACAGTACCGCCGAAAGGAGAGTTAGTCACCAGCTCGACAATGCCGCAAAGCTGAGGCACTGAATAGGCAAGACTCCAGTTAGTGGGTTCTGCCAACTGAGCGTTGGTAGGACCGTCAAAAGAGCCAGCCCATGACACGCCAGGCAGGTGCATCACGTTGTTGTAGGTAACAGCCATGATGTCCTGCAGTGACAGGATGTTGCGCTCGGTCTCAATCTGCATCGCAAACTGTTGGCCAGTTTTAATAGCTCCGTCGTTAAACAGATAGCTAACAAACTGTTGTGCCTGACCAGCAGTGCCACGAACAGGCATCTGAGAGTCAACAACTACACGCAGACCGGCAAAGAAGCCAATTTGTGTATTTGTGACGCCTACGCCACCGCCACCCCACTGGATGTTTCCACCCGAGACAAGGGAATCAGTAGAGAAGGTCAGCATGCCGATCTGCTCAAGATATGCAGCGCACAAGGGGTGCATTGCAATCGCGTTCAGGTCATTGGCTCGCTCTGAAAGCAGATACTTGGCTGCAACAACATTCTGTGCAGTCAGATAGTTGGCTTCAGTTAGTGCGCCAGCATCGGTGGCAGACACGTCAAGGCTGTTGGTTGCGGCCAAAGGGCCAGCAGGTCCAATGATGCCTTGAAGCATGAAGAGCAACTTTTGCTCCATCTTCCGCGCCATGTCCGTAGACAGTTGGCTGCGAATTGCATTCAGCGCATCCTCACCAGTTTGGACCTGTGAAAGGTCATCCATGGCGAACGCAGCACCACGGTTAGTGATGGTTGCGTACTGAGTGCTAGCGGTGGTTTTTTGAGTCGTATAGAAACCGGCACCATTAGTGCCCCAGTCATTACTTGACTCAACCGATTCTTCTGTGTAATCCAGGGGATCGAAGAACGGCACCTCAATACGAGTGCCGATGGTGTTGCTCAGTCTTCCTTCAGGACTGAGGATGCCTGATTGGACAAAGGCCGACTTTTGAAAGATTTCCTCAATGAGGTACTTCTGAAACGGCGCCGAAGTCGCCAGCCGGGTTAGCGAACCAATGTCGCTAGTAAATACCGATTGGTTAGGACTGGTTCCGGCGTTACCTTGAAAGACGCCCATTTTTTGATTGGGTAAGGGTTAGCAAAGTGCGGCCACGGGCCTATTTTTTGCCTGCCTCAGCCTTGAAACGAGCCGCCAAAGCCTGTTGCTCCGGCGTGCCCGCTTCTAATTCAACTGCGGCGGCAAAATTCCCAGTCAAATAAGGGTTAGGGATGCCCTCAGTTGACGTGGGTTGTGATCCAACTGCGCCACTTCC
>PBIE01000006.1 GCA_002720375.1 Crocinitomicaceae bacterium
AAGCTCGACCCCTATCTCCAACCCCTGTACGATGCATTGACAGACATGTTGCCCTACGAACGCGTGGCCGATCACATGGAAAAAGGTGTAATTGAAGTTGCGCCGCTCGCTTTCATGCGCGGCCGCACCCTCGACAAAGCGTTTGTCATTTTAGATGAAGCACAAAATGCCACAACCGCACAGATGCGCATGTTTCTGACCCGAATGGGACGAGATGCCAAATTTGTGATTACCGGAGATGGTTCACAGGTAGATCTTCCGCGAAATCAACGATCTGGACTGCTAGATGCGCTCCGGATTTTGGACGACGTAGAAGGCATATCCACCATTCGACTCACTGGCATGGACATCATCCGACATCGACTTGTGACCTCCATTGTCGATCGTTTTGATGCCGACGACACCAAACGAGCAGAGGAAGCGGAAATGCGTCGACAAGCCAAGCAAGCGGTCCGCGAGGCGAGCCATTCAAGCGGTCCAAAAAATGCTGAATAAACACACAAATGAAATCAATTTTACATACTGATTTTCAATTTACTGGGCAGACTAAATCCTACCACGGAAAAGTCCGTGACATGTACACGATTGGCGAGGATTTGATGGTGGCTGTGGTTTCCGATCGCATCAGCGCTTTCGACGTAGTCATGCCCCGCGGCATACCTTTTAAAGGACAGGTGTTGAATGGTGTGGCTTCTCACTTTTTGAATGCTGTCAAAGATTTGGTCCCCACCTGGCACATCGCAACACCTGATCCCAATGTCACCATTGGTCACCGCTGCGAGCCCATTCGTTTGGAAATGGTCATTCGAGGTTATCTCACAGGACATGCTTGGCGGCAGTATAGCGCTGGCCATCGCTTGCTTTGTGGAGCTCCCATGCCCGACGGCATGAAAGAGCACGATCGATTTCCTGAGCCCATCATTACTCCCGCCACCAAAGCGGAGGAAGGCCATGACGAAGACATTGCCCCTTCGGAAATTCTATCTCGTGGCATTGTCACACCTCAATTGTGGTCTGAATTGGAACGGGTAACCCGAGAATTGTTTCGCAGAGGAACGGAAATGGCAGCAGAACAAGGACTCATTCTTGTCGATACCAAATACGAGTTTGGTCTTCGTGAGGGTGTGCTGACACTCATTGATGAAATCCACACTCCTGACAGCTCTCGCTACTTCTATGCGGAAGGCTACGAGGAACGTCAAATTGCAGGAGAACCTCAGAAACAGCTCAGCAAAGAATTTGTCCGAGAATGGCTGATGGAACACGGTTTCATGGGAAAAAAGGGGCAAGAACCTCCCTATATGGATGATGCTTTCCTCGAAACAGTCACCGCACGTTACGTGGAGCTCTTTGAAAAAGTAACAGGCAAACATTTTCAAGGAAGTGCTGAAAAAGATCCGCACGACCGTGTTTTTCATGCCGTTGAATCTTGGCTCGAAGCCAACTGCCACTGAATGACTGCCAACAAGCGCACTCCAGAACCCTGGCACGACGACGCGCGTCAAGCTGTTCGCGTTTTGAGGGAAGGTGGCATTTTGCTTCACGCCACAGATACCGTTTGGGGATTGGCGTGCGATGCAACAAATGACGACGCTGTCCAACGCTTGAACCAACTCAAAGCGAGACCCCCTGAACAACCTATGCTCGTTCTCGTCGCTGACGAAGGACATGTGGAGGAATTGGTTCCAAATCCACCCGAGGCAGCATGGGACTTGATGGCGCACTCCGACCGTCCGACGACCATTGTTTATCCCGAGGGTCGAGGCGTCTCCCCTTTTCTTTTGGGCCCCGGGGGCAGCCTTGCAATTCGATGCATTCGAGACCCCTATACAGCATATGTGATCCGCGGTCTAAGAAAGCCCATTGCCTCCACCAGCGCCAACATGACGGGACATCCCACACCCAACGAATTTAAAGACGTCTCCTCGTTAGTCAAGGATGGTGCCAACCACATCAGCAACCATCGCCAAAAAGAAAAGAACAAAGATGGGCGCGCATCCATGATGGTGGCTTTCGATCATGCGGGAAGATTCTCATTCATTCGTCGATAAGTGACTGGCTTACATTTGCCGTAACGCTATTATGAATCTGGCCTCGCACCTCACTCATCCTGTTTTCAAACGCATTGGAGAACTTGCCGATGAACGCAATCAACGCGCCTTCGTCATCGGGGGTTTCGTGCGAGACTTGATGCTCGATAGGCCTTGCAAAGACATTGACATCGTCACTGAAGGAAGTGGCATTGAATTGGCGAGAGATACAGCGAAGCGCATGGGAATCAAACAGGTCCAAGTCTTCAAAAATTTTGGTACAGCCATGTTCAAAGCGCGCGACTACGAAATCGAATTTGTCGGCGCGAGAAAAGAAAGCTACACCCGATCGAGCCGGAAACCTGTAGTGGAGGATGGCACATTGGAGGACGACCAAAATCGGCGTGACTTCACCATCAATGCCATGGCCATCAGCTTGAATTCGCATTCATTTGGCAAGTTGATCGATCCCTTTGGAGGATTGGATGATTTGGACAGAAAATGGATTCGTACTCCTCTGGATCCAGACATTACTTACAGCGACGACCCTCTTCGCATGATGCGCGCTGTGCGATTTGCTTCCCAACTGGGCTTCCGAATCGAAGAAAGCAGTTTAACAGCCATCCGTCGCAATTCCCAAAGACTTGAAATCATCTCTGCGGAACGCATTCATACTGAACTCAATAAAATCATCCTATCACCTAGGCCCTCGCGTGGATTCAAGTTGCTTTTCAAAACCAAACTCCTGCATCAATTTTTTCCAGAGATGGTTGCATTACAAGGGGTTGAATGGCGCAAAGGTGTGGGTCACAAAGACAACTTTTACCACACCTTGGAAGTCCTTGACAATGTTGCTGCGCAAAGTGATTCACTTTGGCTCAGGTGGGCTGCCATCATGCACGACATTGCCAAGCCTCCCACCAAGAGATTCGATGCGCGTTCGGGGTGGACGTTCCATGGTCATGAAGACCGGGGTGCACGGATGATTCCAAAAATATTTGCCAGGCTGAAGTTGCCAATGGATGCCAAAATGAAGTACATCCAAAAACTAGTCTTGCTGCATCTGCGTCCCATCGCCCTGACCAAAGACGTGGTGACAGATAGCGCCATTCGCCGACTTCTGTTTGAGGCTGGCGATGACATCGACGATTTGATGATTTTGTGTCGAGCGGATATTACATCTAAAAATGAAGCCAAAGTCGAGCGTTACCTGCGCAACTATGAAGTCGTTGTAAGCAAACTCAAGGAAGTGGAGGAAAAAGACAACATCCGAAATTTCCAACCACCAGTCTCTGGCGAAGAAATCATGGAGACTTTTGGAATCCCACCTTCACGACCTGTTGGAGACATCAAAAACGCCATCAAAGAAGCCATTTTGGATGGTGAAATCCGAAATGACCCAATCGAGGCCAAACAACTCATGCTGCGTCTTGGTCAAGAGATGGGACTCACCCTTTCCAACCGTCTTTGAGGGTCACTGCTCGATTGAATACCAACTCGTCATTTTGGGTCAACTTGGAGTCCAAAGTGAAATAACCCAACCGAGTGAATTGCCATGGCTGTCCAACCTTGGCTTCTGTTAAGGAAGGCTCCAACTTGCAATTTTTCAAAACTTCGAGAGATTGTGGATTCACAAAATCCATGAAATCTTTGTCCTTGTGGCCATCGGGATTTTCATCTAAAAACAAGCGGTCATAGAGCCGGACCTCAGCATCGACTGCATGCTGGCATTCCACCCAATGAAGAGTTCCTTTGGCCTTAATTCCACTCGTATCAGAACCGCTTTTGCTGTTGGGGTGGTACTCCACATGAATCTCAGTCACATTGCCATCCATATCCTCCATGTGGTCAAGGTACGTGATGATGTAGGCCGATTTCAAACGCACTGAGCGACCAGGTGCCAAACGAAACCACTTCTTATTCACCCCCTCAACCTTGAAGTCATCTGACTCAATAAAAATTTCTCTACCGAATGGCAATTCGCGAGTTCCAGAACTCGAATCTTCTGGATTATTTTCAGTTGGCAACCACTCCAATTGACCATCAGGGTAGTTTGTCACCACAACTTTGACGGGACGTAAAACGGCCATCGCGCGCATGGCAGAGGCGTTCAGGTGATTGCGAAGCGCAAATTCAAGTAGGCTTACATCGATGACATTGTTGCGTTTGGCCACACCCACACGGTCACAAAATTCTCGAATGCTTTCAGCCGAGTACCCGCGTCTGCGTAAGCCACTGATTGTGGGCATACGCGGGTCATCCCATCCATCTACCACACCCTCCTCCACCAAGCGAAGCAACTTGCGCTTAGACATGATTGTGAAGTTCAAATTCAATCTGGCAAACTCTCTTTGCTTGGATGGAAATATCCCCAGCTGTTGGATGTACCAATCGTACAAGGGCCTGTGATTTTCGAATTCCAGAGAACANAGGCTATGTGTGATNCCCTCTATGCTGTCGGACTGGCCATGAGCGAAATCGTACATCGGATAAATGCACCATGCATCACCCGTGCGGTGGTGATGGGCAAATTTGATGCGATACATCAAGGGATCGCGCATATGCATGTTGGAATGCGCCATGTCAATCTTCGCCCTCAAAACCATGCTTCCTTCTCCATGNAAACCTTCTCTCATTTCTCTAAACAAGCGCAGGTTATCTGAGACTGGTCGGTCACGGAAGGGACTCGAGCTACCTGCAGTGGTTGGCGTGCCTTTTTGACTGGCAATGTCCTCTGCTTTCTGCTCATCCACGTANGCCTTGCCTNGCTCAATCAATTTCACNGCATATTCAAANAGNGTCTCGAAGTGATCGCTGGTGTAGTGTTCGCCACCATTCCACTCAAACCCGAGCCATTCGATGTCACGNCGGATGGCATTGACATATTTCGTCTCTTCTTTGACAGGATTTGTATCGTCAAACCGAAGATTGACAACCCCTTTGTATTCTTCAGCNAGGCCAAAATTCACGGCAATGGCTTTCGCATGTCCGATATGAAGAAAACCGTTNGGTTCAGGCGGAAATCGAGTATGAACTCGGCCATCGTGCAAACCCGACTCCCGATCGGCATCTATGATATGCTGAATAAAATGGCGACTTGCAGGGCCTTTTTCATCCCCCTCGNCAACCTTGTTGGGTTTCGCTGCATCCATGTTCCAAAATTACGGCGCACTTTCACTCNNTGAGCACTCCACATGAAGTTCGTTGGCGCCTCAGAATCGNTCACCAAATCGTGGGTTANGAGCGACACATAGGTGGACGTGTATGGAGCAGCTCNGATGGTTTTTGGTGGAGAGGCGAACGACTAGACTACAACATGAAAGATCGGTGCTTCGATAGCAAGGACGTGAACGACAAGTGGCTTTTCGACGGCGATGTCGTNACGTGGCCTTCCAACTCAGGTCGGTGGATTCTCAAATGGAATACCGATGGTTGGNAANTGNTNCAAGATGGAACNAAAGTTNANGCNCCGCATGNACACNGAGTCCTACGNCATGTNGGTNACAACTTTTAGCNCCTTCATAAAAGTCCCACAATTCGAGACTCAGATCAGGTGGATGTGGCGCATTAACTCCTCTTTGTAAGTNCGGCTGATTGGGATTTCCATGTCTCCAACCCTTACCGTATACTGNAATGTATCNATGTGTTGGATTCGGCTNAGATTCACGACAAANTTTCGAGANACTCTAACAAATCTGTTGGTGGGAAGCTTTTGCAACAAATCTTTNAGNGANGCNTTNACATTGTACTTGCGGTCACGGACTTGGAGTGCNCTGTACTTTCCCTCAACTTCGATGTACAAAATGTCGTCAAGNAGNACTTTACGNAATTTGTTTCCCACNTTCGTGTAAATGTGGTTGACACTCGGAGTAGGTTCGGAAACACGGCGGTGAATCAACTCCATGACCTCGGANACACTNAGGCCAGATGNTTCGTTGTCAACGATNTCTGCGCTGTCAAAACCTCCTACATTTCCGTTGCCATTGCCGTTACCATTGCCGTTGCCGTTGCCCTTTCNTTTGTTCGGGACGGATGCCATCGCTGGNACGGTAACCATGCTTTCGACTGCCACAAGNTTTCCCATGGCCAGGGCGACNTCTGTCAATTCCGNCCATTCTTCGCCTAAATCTCCGACTGTGAGTACNGCTTGAGCATCACCCCGNAGAAGCACCAATGCAGCTTGNAGTGGTGTTTCAGAGCGAAGGATGTCGCANCCTTCGCGCAGGAGCACATCAGTCAATTCNCTGGGGATGCCAAGGCCTACNATGAGGATAGAGTTCTTTTTCATGAGCTTGTGGATATCATAGGAACACCACAGTGCCGTTCAAGTTCGATATCTGGCAACTCGGGGCATCAGAACCTTTGATGCAAGCATGACCTGCTATCTTTGTGCCACGAAGTCTTTGATTCGATGAAACTTACACGTTGNTCCAACACTGANACCCAAGAAGATGTCTTAACCGACGTCGCACTGGACGACGACTGGCACATTGTCTTGTTCAACGACAATCACAACACCTTTGATCACGTCATAGACTGCCTTGTAGCAAATTGTGGTCACGACGCCCTGCAGGCNGAACAATGCGCCATGATTGTGCACTTCAACGGCAAATGCAACGTAAANAGCGGNAGCTATGANGAACTCGCACCCATTCATCAATTGCTGTCNGAAAAAGACTTGACTGTCGAATTGAATCCTTAACTTGTCTAAGCCTTAAGGGTTTAGCCATGTTNCAACATCGCTTTTTCATCTCGACTTTTTTATTTGCTGCGTATTGCAGTCCGTCATGTTTTGCCCAAATTTTTCAAAACATGGCCCCGGCGTGGGGAATTGTGCAACAAAATTGGAATGGNCATTATGGCGCCGCGATCAGCACTGCAGATTGGAATGACGATGGATGGCCCGACATTACCCTTGGCAATACCTCAGGCTCACTCAGGACATTCGTAAACAACGAAGGCACAGGATTTGACATGATTGGTCTGCCTTGGAACATGGGCAGTGAAGTCAAAGCAGTCATCTGGATTGATCTCGACAATGACGGTGATGACGACTTGTTCGTACAAGAATCAAGCGGCAAATGCGGACTTCTGCGCAATGACGGCAACATGTCATTTACTGACGTTACATCAGCCTCCAATCTTCCGCAAGATTTGACAGAAGCAGCCGGGGTCTCCTTCGGGGACATGGATAACGATGGCGATCTTGATTTACATCTGTGTCGCTATCTCGAATATCCAATGACTGAGAGCCCAAGAGATCGGAATGCGCTNATGCGCAATGACGGCAATTTGGCTTTTACCGATGTCAGTGCGTCTGCTGGCATTGATGTTCACTTGAGATTGAGCTTTCAAAGCTTGTGGTGGGACTTGAATGAGGATGGATGGCAAGACCTCCTNGTCATTAACGACAAATCCGGTGCCAATNCGCTCTTTCAAAATCAGGGCAATGGGACCTTTTTGGATGTCGCCGATTCCTTGAATATGAATCTGGTCATGGATTGTATGTCTGCCTCTTTGGGTGACATGAACCAAGACGGACGTCAAGATCTTTTTCACACCAACACGCAATTCGGTGGTGATGGGCTTGGCTCCAAACTGCTCGTTCAGAAACAAGATCAGACATTTGAAGAACTCTCCGAACCGCATGGCCTTGACATCGACCGTTTCTGTTGGGGTGCACTGTGGATGGATGTTGACAACGATACTGACCTTGATTTGTTCGTTGCTGAACATGATTTCCTCAGTCCNTACGGGGAAAATCATCTTTATGAAAATCAAGGGGCACAAACCTCTTTTTCATTCGAAGCATTTGGCNCGGAAATCTATGACACGGATTATCTCAATGCTCATGTAGTCGCTGCTGCGGATTTTGATCAAAACGGGTGGATTGACTTTGTCATGCACAACGTTGGAAACCATGCCACCCGCATTTGGATGAATGGTGGTTTTAACAATGACCACGAAAGCGTTGGCATCGCGCTCCAAGGGACNTTAAGCAATCGCCCCGCCATTGGGAGTCGCATCGACGTGATTACCCCTGACCTCGTTCAATCGAGAATTGTCCACGCAGGCGAAAATTATCTGAGTCAAGAAAATGAAGTTGAGCTATTTGGACTAAAAAATCAAAGCGTAGAAGAAGTCGCCGTGCATTGGCCCTCCGGTCTTGTGGAGCGATTTGTAGCCGCGGACCATGGTATAACTGCGATGGAGCAACATCTGCTTATTGAAGGGCAATCCCCTTGTATACAACAAGAATTTAATCATGTAGTATGTGGAAACTCGGTGCCTCTTGATTTGAGTGTCAACGTTCTCGCACCTTTTGAAGTGCATTGGCAAGATGAAACAGGGGAAGCTTTGAATGTTGCGGACAATTTCATTTGGGAGCAGTCCATGGGCAATCTTGTCATGCACGCCACTTGGAATGGCGTCACCACGTGTTCCGTGTTGCATCACATTGAATTAGAATCAATCCCTGGTGATTATGACCTGAATGGACACATCGGCTCATCCGACATACTCGTTCTGCTCTCGGAATTCAGCTGCTTGGGATCGTGCGCCGCAGACCTGAATGGAGACAGTTCTGTGGGCATCCCGGATTTACTCATGCTGTTGACCTTTGTGGGTCAATCTTGCCTCTGACCTCTGAGGTGAATCTCAAACACAAGCGCGTACATCCCGCCAGAAACCCAAAGCATGGCTGCCATGACACCAGCTGCACCCATGATCCCCCATTGGGGAATGGCCCAAAAGCACAGAGGTATCGTGGCCAAAAAGACTGCTCCATTGACATAGGTGTTTAAATCAGCCCTGCCGACAGCTGACAACAAATGACCATAGGGCACACGTAAAAGATGCGCTCCCAGAGATCCGACGAGGAACAAACGCATCACAGATGCGCCTTCGGCGTATGAAGGTCCAAATACAGCCAAAAGCCATGGCGCCATCCACCACAGAGCTCCTAGCGAAAGCACAGACAAAACGCCAAATGTTTTCCAATATCCAAACATGTAATTCCTCAGGGCACGCGGATTTCTTTTTCGAGCCGAGTTCGTCACAAAATCTGTTGCAGCAACAGAGATGGGCAAAACTGATGTTGCCATTGGAATGAGCAAAGCCACTCGATATACGGCTACTGAAGAGGCTTTCTCGCCCACCAGGTGACCAATGAGAAATATGTCGACAGAGAAAAACAACTGCGCCAACAACGCGCCCATTGTGGTGAACAACCCATAGGACCAAAATCCCGCAAAACCAGGTCTCAGGGTTTTCCAACTCCAATGCATCAAGCCCATTTTTATTGCGTACCAACTCGAAGCAAAAACCGGTGCTGCAACGACCGCAATCGCATATCCCAAGATTCCAATGCCCATTGTCATTCCAACTGTTGCGGCAAGCAGCACAATCGCATATGTGATGTCGATTCGGGCCGAGATGTGATTCAAGTGCAATGCTCGGGCGTAACTTTTGACATACTCCATAACCAATGTCGTCAGCACCACAAACGACACAATTCTGAACGACGCAATGCTTTCCGGTATCGCAACGCACAGCGCAGAAGCGAGCAATTGCAGCACCCCAATCAGCATCAACGATGCCAAGACACCGCGAGAAAAAGCATACGCAAACAGCTCTTTCTTGGCCCTCTGTCCTGATGCATCAGACGCATATCGCAGAAACGCTTGGTAGGCGCCCAACCCCATGAATGGCACCACGGCTCCCACGAGATTCATGGCGTACGAATAAGCTCCATAGTCCTCCTCAGTCGTACATCGAGTGACAAATATGACTGCTCCAAAGCCAAGGAGCTTCGTGGCCACGTTCGCGGCCATCATCAAATGGCCATGACGCTGCAAAAAAGCCTTGACGTAGCTCATCGAATTCACGAGTCAAACCAAGCTTTGGTCGCCAACAACAATGTCAATACAGATGCCTTGTTCATGGCGTTCATCGCAGAAAAATCTCTTGCCACTGCTTCTTCCAATTCCGGGTAGTGCTGAAGTAACGAAGAATGTTGATGAAAAGTGTTGCGGTAAAAGTGCTGAATTTCTTCGGATGAATCTAACCACATGTCAATCGGTGACATCGAAGCATCATCTCGAACTGGCAAAAATCGCAGAATCCGCGCTCGCCAAAGTGCCTGCGCTTGGGCACGTCGCAGGCGCCTTCCTAAAACTGGAAATGTGTTGTAACGTTCCCATTTGTGCTCTGTTGCTTCGGGGAACCTTTTCTGCAACCAAGTCAGGTAAGCCAACTGTCCATCCACGATTTTGGAATCCAATCTCAGCGCAGTTCGCACGAATTTCCCAGAGGTGAATGGAGACCACAACACACCAAAAGGTAAAGTACTGTAAGCCCCTGAATTTGTGTACAGAAACCCTCGGTTTACCAACTTAAATCGCTGAATCCCCGGGTTGGCTTGCCACGCTTGATTCGCTGCATCTTGACTCACTCCGCGGATGGAGTTGTAGAGCTCCATTGAGCGCAAAACCCGTTCTCCATTGGATGCCCATCGATGTTTGTCCGTGAGCAAGACATTGGCGCCTTGGCCCGATGCCAACATCCCCATCTTCGGAAGATTTTCCGTGACCAAAGCACGACGATGATGCGCACTTGCGAGGTAATTCACACACCCATCATAATCCAGGACTGTTTCAGTGTGCATCATGTACTCACCTTGGCCCAAGTCATGACAGTGGTGGCGCCAGCCATGCGCGAGGGCCAATGAAGCACTGATTGACTCGTCAAGAGATCCTCGCCTCGAAAAGCAAAAAGTTGAAACTGTGGATGCGTCGCACATTCGCGAGGTGGCCATGGTCACAAGTCGAGAATCCAATCCCCCGCTCAACAAATTGTATTGATTGAATTTCCCGTGCTTATTGACCGCCACCATTTGTGATACCGACTCGAGAAAAACATCGTCGAGTAAATCTGTGGATTGAGCTAAGCTTGACACGTCACGACTGATCTCTCTCAAGGGCAACCGCTCTTCCACCGCAACTCCCTTCGGGGTCCATGTCAATGAGTGACCAGGCATCAATTTTTTCACACCGCGAATGAGCGTGCCATCCCCGAGTATGCTGCCGTATGTCAACAACAAAGATGCCCCATCTTGATCAGGTAAAGCGGATACATTCAAACTGCCCATAAGCGAGACCAGCTTGCTCATGCTATACGCAAACAGAATCCCCCAGTCACATTCCGTCCAAAACAATGGGTGTTGACGCGCGAAGTCGCCGTGAAGCATCAAAGTTTGAGTTAGACAATTGCCGTAAACACCGTGCAACGGCCCTTCGACCTCAGCGAAAGAATCCTTGGAAGATAGGGCGCTTGCCAAAGCTTGCCGATGCCGGAGATCATCCCATTCCCTGTTTTTCGCATTCAACCAAACGCCATGTGCACCAAAAACACAATCAGCATGGACGTGAAGTGAGGCTTTTTGGACAGCCTGGCGCGGTTCATCCATGGCCAACGCCACATGAAATCCATCCCTCCCCACACAGAGCGCATTGTCACCCAAGGTAACACGACGTGTGGCCGCGATGCCGAAGAGCCCCGTCCGCATCACGCTGCGACAGATTAAAACTGAGCCAACGATTGGGCAGCCTTTATCGGGTCATCCGCCCTAAAGACAGAGGACCCTGCCACCAAAACATCGGCTCCAGCTTGGACCAAATCTTGCGCATTGCCTGTTCCCACACCACCGTCGATTTCAATAAGCACGTCCTTCGCCCCTTCCTCATCAAGCAAGGTTCGAAGGGCCTTCGTCTTTGCAAATGTCCTTTGAATGAATGATTGCCCACCAAATCCAGGATTGACGCTCATCAAACACACCAAGTCCAAATCTTGCGCCACATCTCGAATGGCCTCAACGGGCGTATGCGGGTTGAGAGCCACCCCTGCCTTCATGCCCGCATCACGAATCGCTGCCAACGTGCGATGCAGGTGGTTGCACGCTTCCTCATGCACTGTCAACACATTTGCACCGAGTTTCGCGAAAGTGTGGATGTAACGATCTGGATCAACAATCATCAAGTGCACATCGAGCGGCTTCTGGGCATGTCTCGCAATGGCCTCCATCACGGGCATGCCAAAGCTGATGTTGGGAACAAACACACCGTCCATCACATCGAGATGAAACCAATGCGCTGCAGAAGCGTTGACCATTTCAACATCACGTTGAAGATTGGCAAAGTCGGCAGCCAACAAAGAAGGAGCGAGAAGATGGGCCATGCTACAAAAGTCAGCAAGAGAGACCTACTTTGGACTTCCTTGTGGGTAACGTGTGAAGAAGGTGCACCTTTGTATCATGACTGAGGTCCTTCACACGTCATTTTCACCGACGGATTCAAGCCGTAGGCACGTCATTGTTGGACTGACTGGCGGACTAGCCGCAGGGAAGAGTTTGGTAGCCCGCATGTTTGGTTGTCTCGGCGCTTTGGTTTGGGATGCCGACACTGCGGCGAAAAGGTTGTACCAAACAGACTCAAGATTGCAACAATCTATCCTTCAACGCTGGGGCGAAGAAATCGCAATCACAGACAAGGGTGGAAACATGATTGACGTCGATCGCATGGCACTCTCGAACATCATTTTTAAGAGTGCTCAAGAATTGGCATGGCTTCAATCTCAGGTACACCCCAGAGTTTCGAAGAAGTTTCAAGAATGGCTCATCAACCAAAATCATGCCCCTCGATTGATCATTCGAGAAACGGCGATTTTATTTGAATCGAAAAGCGATGCCACGTGCGACATTACAATTACCGTTGAGGCTCACGAGTCATTGCGCATTGAACGTGCTCAAAGTCGTGCCAACATTCAGGGCACACCTGTCCCATCACAATCAGAAATTCAAGCGCGCATTGACAAACAATGGAACGAAGCTCAACGCATGGCGCATGCCGACCACGTCATCCTAAACAACCGAAACGTTGCACTCCTACCTCAGGTCTTGAAACTCTGGGACGCCTTGACGTAAAAGGAATCACCTGCAACCAGCGATGAAGGCACCTTATTTTTGGCACCACGCTTCATGGAACATGTACAATCCCTTTTTGACGAACAACGCGAAGCACTTGCTTCAGTTGCCCCAGCATCGGAACGTCGCGGACATCTAAGAAAACTATGGGATGCCGTACTTCATCATGAACAAGCACTTATCGAAGCACTGTTTGCCGATTTGGGGAAACCGCGTGAAGAAGTCCACCTTCATGAGATTTATCCTTTAAAAAAGGAGATCAAGTATGCGCTCCGCCACCTGCGCGGTTGGATGGCACCTCGTCCAGCGGCAACGTCGCTTGCCATGATTGGAACTCAGGCATATGTCGAGGCCAACCCAAAAGGGCATGTACTCATGATTTCGCCTTGGAACTTTCCCGTGATTTTGACACTTCGACCTTTGGTAAGTGCACTTGCTGCGGGAAATCGCGTCATCATTAAGCCCTCAGAAAATACTCCTGAGACGTCCAAAGTGCTTGCTGCCATTGTTTCGCAAGCCCTAACGCAAGACCGTGCGGCTGTTGTGATTGGTGGCCCAGAGGTCAGCGCATTTCTAACAACTCTCCCCTTTCATCACATCTGTTTCACTGGCGGAACCGACAATGGTAAAAAAGTCATGAAAGCCGCCGCGGCAAATCTCGCTTCTATCACGTTGGAGCTGGGTGGCAAAAGTCCCGCTGTGGTAGACTCAACAGCCAACCTTTCAGATGCAAGCCGTCGCTTGGCATGGGGCAAATGCCTCAACAACGGCCAGGTCTGCATTGCACCTGACTATGCACTTGTTGAGGAATCCGTCACGCAAGACTTTATTCAAGGCGTGAAAGGCCGTTTTGCGGAGATGTACGGTCCTGACGAAGTCTCTCAATTGCATTCCAAACAGCGATCTCAAATGGTGAACGAATACCACTTTCAACGCGTCGTCGGGCTCATTGAAGATGCCTTAGCCAAGGGTGCAACCTTGGCACACGGCGGCATTTGGGATGCGCAGACCCGTCGAATTGCACCAACCATTTTGCAGAATGTCACTCTGGATATGAAAGTGATGAACGAAGAAATCTTTGGGCCCGTTCTGCCCGTCATCTCTTGGCGCAAATCAACCGAGATCCAAGACATCGTCAATGCCTGCCCTCATCCATTGGCCATGTACTTCTTTTCGAATCGGAAATCGCAAATTGCCAAATGGATGCAAAGCATGCCCTCCGGTACAACTGGAATCAACGAAGTCGTTCTTCAAGTAGCGACACCCAATCTCCCTTTCGGCGGCATACAAACGAGTGGAATGGGTCGAATGGGGGGCATCGATGGCTTTGAAGAATTTTCCAATATGAGGTCTGTTCTGAGACAAACTTCGAGATTCAATGTCTTGCCCTTGACCTTTCCCCCATTCAACAGATTTAGTCTTTTTGTCGCTCGTACCGTGCAGCGTTGGCTGTGAGCTACGAACGCATAACTTCGCGTGGCATGCTTGTCCAGACTCACTTTCCACGAAGCTTATCCCGTTCTAGGTACGACCAGTACCTGGCCTCTGGCTGGTTCCGTGGGTCTGTGATGTTGTACAAGATGGATTTGTTGTGCATAGACGAAAGGCTTTTCAGTGTGGTCAACATTCGAATGAATCTTGAGAACCACGAACCCACGAACCGCCAGCGTAAAATCATGCGCCGCGTTGAATCTCGTTTTACCGTCACCTACGGTCATGCTCAACCAAATGCGAACAAAGAAGCGTTGTACGCACAACACAAGGCGAGGTTTAAAGGCTTCATTCACAACACCTTAACAGAGTATCTCAGCGCAGGTTTTCAAGGAACTGTGTTTGATACTCGAGAGGTTTGTGTCTACGAAGGAGACCGCTTGATTGCGGTAAGCTACTTTGACCTTGGCGAGCAAAGTATGGCAAGTTTGCTTGGCCTATACGACGAAGACTATGGCAAGTTCAGCCTGGGGACATACACGCTCCTCAAAGAAATAGAATACGGAAAAAGAACAGGACGAAAGTGGTTCTACCCTGGCTACATTCTCGACCAGCAATCTGACTTTGATTACAAACTCAAGCTGGGACCGATGGAGCATTACACGTCTAACAAACGTTGGGCCAAGTTGGAAAATTTCAAGCCCGAGACCACGACCTCTCACCAAATTCATCAAGCAACCAAAACGCTGATGGATGGATTAAAAGACCTGGGATTGAGCCCTAAGCCTTGGCTATATCCCTACTTCAGCATGGGATACATGGGGCCTTGGAGTGCCTTTTTCTTGCGGCTCCCCGTCCCCATAGAATTGGGTCACGACGTAGAAGGCATGGTGGTGGCAGGTTTCGATCCCGAAAGTTCTGGCTATACGTTAATGCACATTCATCCCTGCCCTGACGCGTCTCAATTTTTGAATATGGAACCATCCTCAGAATTTCAAAATGGAGAGGCGTATTTGAATCACTTGTATCAAACTGGTGACACCCTTCTGGCTCAAGGTTCGCTAGATGAAGTCCTTGAATTGTCCGCCTGTTGGACCCAACGTCCCGATGCCCTCTTCTCGTCATGCGATTGATGAGCTGGAATGTCAATGGCCTTCGTGCTGTTGTGAAGAAGGGATTCACTGACCAAATCGACGCCCTAGCTCCCGATGTCATTGGGCTGCAAGAAACCAAAGCACAAGACGAACAGGTGCGTGAGGCGCTGTTTGGATGGGATTCTTATGATGTGTATTCGAGCTCAGCCATCAAAAAGGGGTACTCAGGCACCGCTGTGCTGACCAAGAGCCGCCCACAAAGTGTCCAAGCAGGTTTGGGCATACAAGCGTTGGATCAAGAAGGTCGGGTGCTTCGACTCGAGTTTGATCATTTCCATTTTGTAACCGTGTATACACCCAACTCGAGCTCTGGACTCAAACGTCTGCCTTTTCGTGAGAAATGGGATGTGGCTTTCCGCGATTACCTCAAGGAGTTGGACTCCGACAAGCCTGTTGTGTGTTGTGGAGATCTCAATGTAGCCCACGCACCCATCGACCTGGCCCGACCCAAAGCAAATTACAACAAGACTCCAGGGTACACACAACAAGAAATTGATGGCCTCAGTGCGTTACTCGATGCTGGATTTGTTGACACATGGCGACAGGCACACCCGAAGGATGTCAAATACTCCTGGTGGAGTTATCGGGGAGGGGCCCGAGAAAAGAATGTGGGTTGGCGGCTCGACTACATGCTCGTCAGCGAAAGGGCACTGAAATTGACTTCAATACCCAAAATTCACAACGAAATACACGGCAGCGACCACTGTCCAGTATCTCTCGTTTGGCAGTGATCAATTGGAGACTTGCGCACGTCAAGTCATCTGAGTTTTTGACCTGAGGCGTTTGCTTCTTGCCTTCAAAAACATGATGACTACGAGATGTTTTCTTTATCTCACCTGCGCCACAATCAATTGGTGCTTTGCAACCTATGGGTTGGGACAGTGTTACGCAGACTTGAATGGCAACCAAATCATCGACAACGATGATCTTCTCATTCTTCTTTCCGATTACGGGAGCTCATGCGAATTGGCGGCATGGGATGATCCCATCATTTCAGAAATCCACTACAATCCAAGTGTACAGCAAGGATCAGACAGCAACTTCGAATTTGTGGAACTCATGAATCCCCATCCATTCGCCATAGAGCTCAGTGGCTGGGCACTCGCCGACGGCATTGACGCCACTTTCCCTCTCGGCACATTCATCGAGTCCAATGGTTTCCTACTCACCGCAAACGACACATCTACATACCGTCAAATCTTGGGACCGTTTGTCAAACTCATCCCATGGCATGGCAACTCGAATCTTCACAACAGTGGAGAAACGATAAGGTTGATTCGTCCAGATGGAACACAAGCCGATGTAGTTGCATACAGTGACACCGACGGGTGGACTGATGAAGCTGACGGTGGGGGCGGTTCTTTGGAGTGGAAAGGTTCTGGTTGGAACAATGCCCTTCCCGAGTCATGGGTTGGCTCCAATGCCTTGGGCGGATCTCCGGCATCAGACAACAGCACTTGGTTCGATTGAAGGTTCAGCCCCAACACGCCTCATCACCTACAAACACGATTTTTACGACTATAACTCTTCCGCCTTGAAAATGAAATCAACATGATATTTCGCAAGGCCATCAATGGGCTTTTTGATGATGTTTCCAACGCGGTAGCCTCGATCATTGCACGCCTTATTTAGTGCGTCCTGAAAGTGATAAGCCACGCTACCAACAAAGTGTATTGGCATGCGAGGAGCTTCTTCAAAACAAGCTACATGCACATCTAAAAATGCTTTAAAACCTTCGTCGAGCCAAGACTGGACCAATGGATGGCTCTTGTGGCGGCCGATGAAGGTCATAAAGCTCGCGAGGAACACATTGGCGTTGGGCTCTTGATATACACGCTTTGTGATGGACATCTTGTCGAGTCCATATTGTTCAATGAAGTCTTCACGAATGACTTCAGGCAGTTTGTTGTACAAAAACGAAGAAAGCAATTTCTTTCCAAACCATGAGCCACTCCCCTCATCACCGAGAATGTATGCCAGCGCTGGCACCTCTTCTGTGACGCTTGATCCGTCAAACATGCAGCTGTTGCTTCCTGTCCCAAGAATACAGGTCACTGCAGGCTCTCCCGTATGTGTGCTGTAAGCTGCACCGTCCAGATCGTGACCGACGTGAATCCGCGCTTTCTGAAATACCCGAGAAAGGCCCTCGGCAATGACCTCACAAAGCTCTGGGGAGCTGGATCCGGCACCATAGAAATAGATGCGGTCAATGATTTCAGCAACCTTCATGGCTTGGGAATTGGCCTTCATTTCGCTTTCTACGAGATTGGAATCGTGGAAATACGGATTGAATCCCATCGTATGGAACTCACCAAGCTCCTGTCCTTGTTCTGTGATGACAAGCCAGTCGCACTTGGTTGAACCGCTGTCGGCAATGAGAATGTTCAACGTATGGCTTTTAAGCGAGGCGTTCGGCCAAGTCAACCACGCGTGTTGCGTAGCCTGCTTCGTTGTCGTACCATCCAAAAACCTTCACCAGGTTCCCGGTGCATTTGGTCAACGCCGCATCGATGATGCAACTGTGGGTATTGCCCACAATATCTACACTGACAATGGGGTCCTCGCAATACTGAAGGACACCCTTCATGGCACCTTCCGAAGCTGATTTCAAAGCGGCATTGACCTCTTCAGATGTTGCCTCCATTTTCAAGGTCGCGGTCAAATCGGTCACCGATCCAGTAGGTGTTGGAACGCGTACAGCCATCCCATCTAACTTCCCAGCCAATTCGGGAAGCACGAGTCCCACAGCTTTTGCTGCTCCTGTGGAAGTTGGGATCATGCTTAAAGCCGCAGCCCGAGCACGACGTAAATCTTTGTGTGGTGCGTCTTGTAGCCTCTGGTCAGCCGTATATGCGTGAATGGTGGTAATGTAACCCGTCTGCAAACCGAATGTGTCGTTCAACACCTTGGCCATCGGAGCCAAACAGTTGGTGGTGCAAGAGGCATTGCTCACAATACGGTCATCGCCAGTCAAAATGTCGTCGTTGACACCTAGAACCACCGTCTTTAAGTCACCCTTTGCAGGGGCTGAGATGATGACTTTGCCCGCACCTGCCGTCAGGTGAGCTGAAGCCTTCTCTGCATCCGCAAAAACACCTGTCGACTCCACAACAAGATCTACCTGACTGTCACCCCAGGGCAATTCCGTTGGATTGCGTTTTGCGGTAATTTGAATTTCCTGACCATTGACAATCAAGTTGCCATTGGACACCGAAACTTCTCCAGGGAACAAACCGTGAATGCTGTCATATTTCAGAAGATGAGACAAGGTATCCACATCAGTGAGGTCGTTGATGGCGACCACTTGAAATTTAGGATTACTAATCATTCGACGGAAGGCCAAACGGCCAATTCGGCCAAATCCATTGATGGCAATGCGCTTCATTTTTTCTTGTATGTTAAGTTTTCAGATGGTGGTTTAAATCGACAAAATTCGAGCGATGCGAACTTCATCGTCATTGATTGTGCTCTTCACACCGACCGCAGCCTCAAAGGACGTCAATTCAATTTGGTCATTGATGACCCCCGCCATGACATCAGAGTGCCCCTGACGAAGAGCTTCTACGGCGGCCACGCCAAGACGTGAGGCTAAGACACGGTCAAAACACGACGGATTTCCTCCTCGCTGCAAATGGCCAAGTACTGTAATTCTTGTCTCGTAGTTGTCCGTTTTCTCTTTCACACGCTTGGCAATTTCATACGCACCCCCATTCGGATTTCCTTCCCCGACAATGACAATGCTGCTCGTTTTGTTGCTCTGCTCCCCTGCTTTCAAGACCGCGACCAAATCATCAATACTCATCCCCATATCAGCCGTCATGACGGCGACTGCCCCAGTTGCAATTCCTGATTTTAACGCAATAAAACCGCTGTCACGTCCCATGACTTCAACGAAAAATAGGCGGTTGTGACTGTCTGCTGTGTCTCGGATTTTATCGACAGCGCTTATGACGGTATTGATGGCTGTATCAAATCCAATGGTCGAATCCGAACCACTAAGGTCGTTGTCGATTGTACCAGGCAAACCAACCACTGGAAAACCCGTCTCACGACCAAACTTGAGCGCACCCGTAAATGTGCCATTGCCTCCAATCGCCACAAGTCCATCAATACCTGCTTCAACCAAATTGACATGGGCTCGTTTCCGACCTTCGGCTTCGTAAAAATCCATGCATCGCGCCGATTTGAGTATGGTTCCTCCCCGCCCCAGAATCTTGGCAACCGACCTCACATGCAATCGTTTGAAATCACCATCAATCAGCCCCTGGTAACCCTGAAATACGCCAACAATTTCCATGTCATGGAACACCCCGGTACGCACAACAGCTCGGATGGCCGCGTTCATGCCTGGCGCATCACCACCTGAAGTCAGAACTGCGATTTTTTTCATGAAGGTGCTTTTTCTCTCACAAATTCGTTTTGCATTGCGGGAGCAAATTTGCGTCAAATGACGCGTAATCCAATATCAATGACGCATACTCTTTCTCAGCTTGATTAAGCTGAGCTCCTCACGGCAGCAAGGCAAGCCTT
>PBIE01000007.1 GCA_002720375.1 Crocinitomicaceae bacterium
CTTTCGGGTAACCAATGGCGTGGCCAGTGTCGTTGCCGCACCGCCTTCCGGAGGAGAGGAAAATGTCACCGTTGACTTCCTGATTCGGCGCGAGCAAGACGGAGAACTCGTGGGTTTCGAGCGCACACTCGCAGGTGACTTTACGGTCGTCATAGAATAAGCAGGGCAACGGTCGTAAATTATCCTCATGACCAAATGCTGTAGTAGAAGTGCCGTTATGGTGCTTCTCTTGACATCTTGCCTGCGATTTTTCGGCCAACCTGCTGATTGGAATGTAGTTCCAAGCTCATTCGAGTTCAGTATGACTGTCACTTTTACCATATCGATAGATGGCTTAGTCGGAGCACATGATGAAAATGTCGCTGGTGTATTTGATTCAAATGGAGCATGCCGAGGTCTTGGCGTAACTAATTTTTCTGCTGCTACCGGATACTTCACCGGAATCATGATGATTTACAGCAACGAAACAAGTGAGCTAGGCTTGAACATTAAAATTTGGGATGCTGAATTGGACAGTCTTCCAACTTGTTCAGACCAAATAGATTTTTTAGTAAATAGTATTCAAGGGAGTCTACTTAATCCAACCGTATTTTACGGTGTATACGACCCGTTAGTTGGATGCACAGACCCTGAAGCGTGCAATTATCTCATTACAGCAATTACCGACAACGGGTCCTGTATTTACCCCGGTTGCAATAATCCAGATGCATGTAACTATGTTGAAGCTTCACCCTGCGTCGATAATTCAAGCTGCATATTTCCACAGCCTTTCCTTGACTGCGACGAAAACTGTCTCTCTGATTTCGATGGAGACGGCATCTGCGATGAATTTGAAATCGGAGGCTGTACGGATAGTTTAGCCTGTAATTACAGCTCAGAAGCAACAGACGAAGACTGCAGCTGCATCTTCCCTATTTACCCAATCGATTGCAACGGGAATTGCTATATAGATACTGACGGTGATGGTGTTTGTGACGGAGATGAAGTTTACGGATGCGATAATATCAACGCCTGTAACTTTTCGCCCGATGCAACTGAGGACGATGGAAGCTGTGAACTCTGTTGCTATACCATATTAAATGTCGATAATGGCTATTCCGTTGATATTGAAATCTGGTCGCCACAAGGAAGTGAATTCGACCTCTTAAGCACACAAGTCACTTACCGATTATACTTAATAACAAATCATCCGCAAGATCGGGTAATTGCTGTAGAAGGAAGTAATGGATTTACTACTGCAATCGGCTCCAACGACGGGTTTTATCAATCAATTGATGGTGCCCTTAGCATTGCTGGCATCGACTCAGCCCAATTTATTCAGGACGAACTTGTAAGACGTGACTCTTGGCTCACCATTGGTGCAGAATTTCCATGGGAGCTTAATCCTGGTGAATTAACGATTAACTCCGGAGTTTGGTCTGATCTGTTCGAAGCGGGCGGTACCATTTTTTTAGGAGGAAGCACGGGAAATGGTTGGAGTATTGACGAAGGTAATCCGCTAGCCATTGCAGGCTCGGACCAACGAATTCTACTTGCACAATTGACCTCTAGTAGTCCTATTGAAGGGCAGCTCAACTGCACCGTTATTCCGCATGGCGAAGTAGACCCGATTCAAATCACTCCGTTTTTCATTCCGCCGCCATGCGGCTGCACCGATATTTTTGCCTGCAATTACAATCCATTAGCAGTAGTTGATGATGGTAGCTGCATCAATCCAGAAATTGGTGAAGACTGTGTAGGCCAATGTATTGCAGATGCAGACCTTGACGGTATCTGCGATGGAGATGAAGTCGTCGGGTGTACCGATATAAATGCGGATAACTTCGATCCAAATGCTACTGACAGTGGATTCTGTATCTACTTCGGCTGTGTTTATCCAGATGCACTGAACTTCGATTTCAATGCAAACTTTGATAATGGCGCGTGTGACTTCCTATTTGTGTCCTCATGCCCCACAGACATCAATGGAGACGGGATTACAGCAGCATCAGATATTCTTGAGATTCTTGCCACGTATGGCACCCCTTGTGAGTGAAACTCACACTTCAATGACCGCCTCGCCAGTGATGGCAAAAACACGGTCATTGTCAGCAGGTTGAATCACGTGCATGCCCGTAAAATCCCCAAAAGCAGGCAGCACGACTTGTCTATCTGAGAAATGGAAACACCGAACGCGGAGCCGCTGCCGACCCGCCCCCTCCAGCCGGATGCCTGGGTGAACATGGCCACACACATGGTACCCAAAATCTGCCTTTAAATCATCGGGGTCATGCGTAAAAGTGAAAGGCGGTGTATCCATGCGATCCAACTGCGTGATGTTGGATTCCCGCAAAAGAAGGTCTGGAATCCCATCGTGATTGCCGCGTACAAGAATCCACTCTTTATCCGTGAATTCTTCGCACAGGCCAGCGAAAGGCTCCCATTCCCGATTGATATCACTGTGAAAGAGGTCTCCGAGAAGCCAAACTCTATCAGGCCTCAAGCGTTGGAGACACAGCCGAAGGCGATGTAAGGTGGCCAACGTGGGCTCCGAACCAATTGGCACACCGTGTTTGCGAAAATGAGCCGCCTTGCCCAAGTGAAGGTCACTCAGCCAAAGTGCGGACCGAGAAGGCCAGAATACTGCACCATTGGGAAGAAGAACGAGCTCCTCGCCAGCCACTTGAAGGGACTCTCCTGAAAAAGTCCTGGCCTTCAAGCTCAAGGCGTCCAACCAATGTTCATCCCAAAACGGATGCCAGGTAACCACTCCTCCTCTCCAAACACAAACTTGGGAGTGGGATCGGTGGGGGTTCCCAAGGTCGTGGTGGTGGATTTGACTTGAGGCCCTAGAAAGAGGTCCCCTCTAACATGCTTGCTAATCTTAAACTGTCCACCAATGACAGCGCCCAAGCCCAATGCACTGCGGCGCTGAATGCCAGTGAAGTTTGTCGTCATGGTCCTTTCGATGCATCGCACCCGTGCAAAAGCCCCCAAATAAAAGCCCTTGCCCACTTCTGGTGACAAATAGACCCGGGCCTCCGGCATCGCGAGAAAACCAATCCAATCCACTGCATTGAGGGACGTATTAATGCTCAAGAGGTCTTCGAGGTCATTGGTGTTGAGTTCCAAGTTGGCCCTGACCACAGCCGCTGTCATCTGAACTGAAATCCGATTGGATACAGCCTGCTCGTAAGAAGCCTGGAATTGCCCCGCAAAAAGGCCAAACGGGTTGACCTTGACCCACCATGAACGCGTTTCCTCCTGGGCAACGGATTCCGTTGGTAAAGCAAACAAACCTGCAGTCAGTAAAAGCAGGAAAAAGCCCGAATGCTTCTTGGCCGCCATCAAAAGCCGAAACCCATGTTCAATCCAAAACGAATTCCAGTGTCGCTCTCATCGTCAAGTGCAAAACCGTAATTGTCATAGTCGCCCTCACTTGTGGTCGTGGTGCTCTTGAACTGAGGGCCAAGAAAAAGGTCAAATGTCAACCCATTGGCGAGCTTGTACTGGTATCCCAAAACAAAGCCCCCACCCACTGCAGATCGGGTCTGGCTGCTCGCCTCATCACTGTCCACCTGGGTCTTCACACTTCTATACCGACCAAAGGGAGCGATGTACACGCCCCGAGGCGCCTCATCGCCTAAGTAGTAACGGAATTCAGGTATCACGATAAGGCCCGAGCGCGTGGCCGTGACTGAGGTCAAGCCGCCCAGCGTGTCACCTGCGGTGAGAGAAATAGAACCAAAAATGCCACCCGGCACAAGTTGAACCGATGCGCGATCAGAGAGAAAATGTTCGTATCCAAATTGATACTGGCCGGCAAACCAACCCAGAGGATTGGTCTTAATGACACCTGTGCCATCCTGGGCTTGAACGCCCAGACTGAGTGCCAATGCGAGGCATGAAAGAAGAAGATAAGGCTTCATGTTTTCGAAGAAAGGTGATGGTAAGAACTGCGTTGCGGTGACGAATATAGGTGCATGTAGTTTTGAAGCATGACATCGTCCGTCTTCCTCGAACAGGTCAAAATTGCACTGCGCTCCATTCGGGCGCAATGGCTTCGTACACTTCTGACGGTCACCATCATCGGTACAGGTATCATGGCATTGATGTCCATGATCACTGCCACAAAGGCCCTCCAATCCAGCCTAATTGAGCAATTTATCGGCTTGGGTGCAGGGACGATTCAAATCAGCCAAAGGAACGACCAAGGCTCCTTCAAAGGGCGCCGGCTGGGCCAATCAGACCCCCTGACCTTCCAACAGGCAATGGACCTCAAATCCGCCCTGAAAAATGTGGCCCCCACCTCCGTTTCTGCGCGCGGCACAATGATGGGCCGATTGGCCCGATCCAGTGAAGAGACGGACCCCAATGTCTTGGTGGTTGGGGGCGATGAAGGCTTCCTTCCCATGAGCGAATATGACCTGCGCACAGGAAGGAACTTCACTGCGGAAGAGGTCAGACGAAACGCCCCCTTGGTCATCCTTGGACAAGCAGCAGTAGACAAGCTTTTCTCTCCAGCTGAAAATCCGGTAGACCAGGACATCCGTATCCGAAACCGCCGGTATCGGGTGGTGGGTGTGCTGGCTGAGCAAGGCGCTTCATTCGGCATGTCTCAAGACAACCAGGCCATCCTTCCTGTGGGGGAGATTCACGCCCGATTCAGCGGCCGTCGCACCTCGTACAGCATTCAAGTCAAATCTCCTGATCCGGAGCAAATTGGGCCCCTATCCGAATTGATCATAGGCGAGATGCGGGCCATCCGGGGTGATTTACCAGGTTCAGAAGACAGCTTTCGGTTGACCCGCTCCGATGCCCTCATCGACCAGTTCAACCAAGGCCTGAGCAGCGTCACTTACGCCGCGCTGTTTCTCGGTTTAATTACGCTGCTGGGATCCTCCATCGGATTGACCAACATCATGCTGGTCACCGTAACGGAAAGAACTGGAGAAATCGGGCTTCGCAAGGCCTTAGGCGCCTCTTCTTACACCATTCAGACGCAGTTCTTGGTGGAAGTTGTCATCATCGGTCTGCTCGGAGGAATCGTTGGCATCTTGCTGGGCATTGGGGTGGGCAATATGGTCGCCAATCAACTCAACGCCCCCTTCGCCTTGCCCTGGGACTGGGTCATTGTTTCGCTCTGCCTGAGCGGCATTGTAAGCCTTGGAAGCGGATACTATCCGGCGCGCCGTGCCGCTCAGTTGGACCCGATTGAATCACTGCGCCACGCCTGACCCGAAGCCCAACCCCGACGCACTATTCATAAATTTGAGGCGATGTCCCAAGACGACTCCAGCCGCGTCGTGTGGATCATGCGAAAGCCCCGCAGTCTGGGAAACTTCAGCATCGAGACCTCCTATCGCACCATGCAAAATGCATGGCCGGAGAACCTCACCCGACCCCACATGCACACCGCAAGCCGATTTACTACCGGCATCCTCCAGCGCGTGGCCATCTGGCGCGAGGTCCGGGCCCTCACATTTCCTCTGATTCACATCACAGGGGACATCCATTTCGCTGCAATTGGACTCCATCACGCATCCGTCATTTTGACCATCCACGATTTAGGCATGCTCGATGAAGGAGGTCGCATCAGGCGCGCGCTGAAGCGGCTTTTTTGGCTGACGCTTCCCCTGCGCTCATGCGATCATCTCATCGCCGTTTCACACCAAACCAAGGAGGACATTCATCGCCGAAGCGGCTACCCCCTGGAAAAGATCACCGTGATTCCAAGTGTCATCTCCCCCACCTTCCGAAGAAGAGATGCCCAAAAGAATCAACCGAAACCGCAAATCCTTCACATCGGACTCGCCGACAACAAGAACCTAACGGGTCACGCCGAAGCCCTGTCAGGACTCGATGTTCACCTGCGCATCATTGGAGAACCTTCACCAGATCAGCATTCCATGCTGCGCAGTCACGGTATTGATTACAGTGCTGCTTCCAAACTGAGTGAAGAGGAAATCCAAGACGAATATGCACAGTCAGAACTCCTCTTGTTTTGCTCCACATTGGAAGGTTATGGCATGCCCATCATTGAAGCCCAAACCATAGGTGTGCCCGTCATCACCAGCAACAGGTCCCCCATGAAAGAAACAAGTGGCCCGGGCGCCCTTCTCGCAGACCCAGAAGACCCAGAGTCCATCCGAAAAGCCATTCTCGAAATACTTGAATGCGAGACGACAAAGGCGACCTTAATTGAAAAGGGATTCGAAAACGCAGCCGCGTTTTCAGCCTCTAGGTCCGCTGCACTTCACGCCGAGCTCTACGACGCTCTGCGCCGAAAAGTCCAGTAAATCAAATCCGAGTCTGCAAGAAGCGCTGAACCTCAAACCAGCGCTCGGGCTTTAACACAATCTTGCCCTCCTTGTCCAGGAGGAAATACGTCGGCGTCTGCGTAATCTTGTAATCGTCGGTAATCGGCGCGTCCCAGCCCTTGAGCTGGCTCACATTGGACCAGGGAATCTGGTTGTCCGCAATGGCCTTGGTCCAGGCAGATTTTTGTTGGTCCACAGAAATCCCCACCATGCCAAAACCCCGAGGGTTCATTTCAGCATACATCGGGACAAGGTTGGGAATTTCCTGCTCACACTTGTGACACCAACTCGCCCAGAACATCACCAGGGTATACTCATGGGA
This sequence comes from Crocinitomicaceae bacterium, assembly GCA_002720375.1. GTDB lineage: Bacteria > Bacteroidota > Bacteroidia > Flavobacteriales_D > Sanyastnellaceae > UBA8752. Next base: position 6,622 of record PBIE01000007.1, read on the forward strand.
TGCCACCATCTCGGATAAGTCAATCACTTTTCCTGAAGGATCGGGTATCCTGAAGTTAGGGGGGGTGTTTCCCACCCGAAGGTTGATAATGCCCTGCGCACGTTGGCGGATGACATCCGACAAATTCGCACCACAATCCTCGTCGAAGATGTAGTTGTCGAGGATGTATTGGCAAATGGTCTCCTTACCTGTGTTGTAGAAGCCATCGAGCATATTGTAGAGGGCAAACTCTAAAATGACCGGATTCTCCTCACATGAGGCTTTGACCAAATCGATACAACTGAGGAAGCCTGCATCCTTTCCCTCACTGAATGTTCTCATCATCGACTGAATCCGATCCGGCAATGCCATCGACCGAATCAGGCTGTTGTCACTCATGTCCAAGTCACTGAGGAAGGTCCCTTTGTCACCAATAAAACGCGGCTGCTTCCAAGTCAAGAACTTGGCCATGTACGTTCCCGGATTGTCGCGAATAAAATTATGCTGGATGCGCGCCAGTTCTTTCTGCTTCGCCTGCACTTGGGCGTCTATGGCAGCCTCATTGCCACGGCGTTGCTTGTAGAGTTGCCGCACTTGGTTTGTATTTGCAGCCTCGGCCCCGCGATAAGCGAACCACGCCCGGTTTTCTTGACTGTCCGTACGTCCCCCAAGAAGACGTGCATTCTGAAAATCTATTGTCAATACACCTTCATCCGGATTCAAGACCACGTCCGCAGTCTTCTTCCCTGTTTCATATCCCAATCCGTAGAAACCTCTGCCCACCTCAATACTCCCAAAATCGAAACGTCCATTGTCAATTCTTGCCGAGTCCATCACCGCAATGTTGCGGCCCTCCGTCTCAAATAGGTACAGCATTCCGTTTCGATTGGGAATGCTTCCGCTGAATGCAACCTTGCCCACTTTGTCGCCTCGATTTTGGTCGTCAATGCCGTTCAAAAAATCCGGGTTTTCTCGGCCACCTCCGGAAACCTGCTGTTGGGCTTCGGACGCAGGGGATACAACTGATGCAGCGGCATCCTTTCTCACCTGTTCGGTCAACGCAGCCGTGGGATCCACCGTCGGCACTTTATTCCGGGATTGGACAGCATTGTCAGAATTGCAGGCAAGGAGAATCAAAGAAAGGCTAAGAGAAATCCACATGGCGGTTTTAACGCGTTGTTGCATGTCTAAAATTAAGTCGCGAACAAGGCTGAGCGCAAGGACAAGCCCCCACACATAAACGAAAGAAGGTGAATTGCGTTGGCAAACCGATTACCCATTCTGCATTTCACTTGCCTAACTTGGCCTTATGGACCGCCAGACAGCCTTGCTTGTCCTTCAATTACCGGACGCACCGACACCCGACGAAGTGCATGACGCTTTCGAAGCGCACGTGTTCTCAATTCGGGACTTCTTGTTTCGCCAAACGGTTGTGCCTCGGGTCTTTCGGGCAAAAGTAGACCGGCTTCTCACCGCGTCAGAAATAGGTGAAATCCTCGGAGTAGAACTCCCCTGCCTAGACGGAACCGTGCCGGACACAGCACCTTTAGAGGGGACTGCGGACACGGTGGTCAGAATCCATGCGGACAATGTTGGGCGACTGCGGACCGCTATGGCCGCCACCCTTGACCCCACCTGTCTGAGTCGACTGGGAGAGTGCTTGGTCAAGCGACAGACACATTATTTGGAGTGGATGTCAGCATGGTCCGAAGACCGGAAACTGGATGGAGCCCAGGTGAAGCCCATGCGGGACGAATGGTCCCCATCGGCATTTGCTGCCGCCCTTGAAGCCGAGAGAAAAAGGGAGGAGTTACAAGCAGGCCACGCCCAATTGTTGGAGTCTGAGCTTTTGAGAATTCGCACTTTGGCACAATCGGCCGTGGCCGTCTAATCAACCCTGCCGTTGCGCTTTATGCAACTGCAGAATCATGCCGTCCCCCAACCCCACCTTGGGCACCACAATGGAGCGCGAATCGAACAATTCCATGGCTTCCAAGTAAATCTGACACGCGGGCACAATCACATCGGCGCGGTCCGGCTTCAAACCAAACCGGTCCAGCTTTTCTCGGTAAGTCGCCCCCTTTAACCTTGCACACGCTGCCTTCAAGTCCTCCTTGAGAATGGGCGCCTTCCCGACACCACCCGCCAGTTTGTACAGCCGGTTGATGTTGCCCCCACTCCCGATGAAAACCGGCGATGAAACGGCATGTTTCTCCTGCAGGTCCATGCACCATTGGCGCATGTCTTCTCGCACCTGCGGGCTCACTTTGTCCTTGAGGAGCCGAACCGAACCAATGCGAAAGCTCTTTGCTTCAACCCTCGCCCCACCGCGAATAAGCGTCAATTCTGTCGACCCTCCTCCTACATCGACGTACAGGTAATCTTGATTTTGCTCCAGAGTGGCCAAGGAAAAATTGGAGAAAATGAGGTCCGCCTCCTCGCGGCCACCGATGATCTCAATGGCCACACCTGTGGTGTTCTCAATGTGAGCCACAACCTCTTTCCCATTCTCTGCCTCGCGCATGGCGCTTGTCGCACACGCCCGGAAGTCGACCACGCCCATCGACTGCATCAGAAGCCCAAATGCCTCAATGGCATGGGTCAAGGCTTGCTGTTTTTCAGAACGAATGCGACCGAATTCAAACACATCCTCTCCCAACCGAATGGGCACACGGGTATAGGACACTTTGTCTGAGCGCAAACCCTCTCCGTCCACGCGAATCTCCTTCACCATCAGCCGAACAGCATTGGACCCGATGTCGATTGCTCCGTACCTCATCACCGACTCTTCATGTCGCGTATTTGGCGCTCATAAAACGCGTACAATCCCTTATGTGCCTCCACAATGGGGTCACCTTCCGCGCGCCGAACGTAGCGGTTTCGCTGTTTCTTGTCTAAGGTCCTACGCTTGACGTTGTCCTTGAGCTGAAACTCGAGCATTGCCGTGATTTCCGCTTGAATTTGTTCGCTGTAAATCGGGACACTCACCTCAATCCGACGGTCGAGATTTCGCGTCATCCAATCCGCACTGGAGATATAGAATTCAGGGTTTCCCCCCGCCCCAAACGCAATGACCCGAGCGTGCTCTAGGAAACGTCCCACAATGCTGTAGGCATGGATGTTCTCGCTCAGCCCCTTCACCCCTGCGCGCAAGGCACAGGCACCCCGGACGATGAGGGTAACATTCACCCCAGCTTGACTAGCCTCATAAAGCTTGCGAATCATGCCTGCATCAGTGAGGGTATTGCATTTCAAAACCATCCACCCCTTTCTACCAGCCTTCGCCTCGGAAATCTCTCGGTCAATCATCTGAGAAAACCGCCGTCTCGTGCTGTAAGGGGAGACAATCAAATGACGGTAAACGCCGCGCTGATAGTTGTGTTCAAAAAACTGAAACAAGCGATCCACTTCCCCCGCAATGCGGCGGTCCGCAGTCAAGAGCGATAAATCGCTGAACACCCGCGCTGACGCCTCGTTGAAATTGCCGGTTCCAATGTGCGCATACTTGCGTTCGCCCCTGCCCTCCTTTCTGGTGACCAGAATGAGTTTGGAATGCGTTTTGAGACCGGCCACGCCAAAAATGACTTGAATGCCTGCCTCTTGAAGTGCCTTGGTCACCTTAATGTTGTTTCGCTCATCAAATCTGGCCTGAAGTTCGATGACCACCTGGACGTCCTTGCCATTCAAGGCTGCACTCATGAGCGCATTGATGACATGGGAATTCTTCGCCACGCGATACAAGTTGACGCGAATAGCCGTGACCTTCGGATCGATTGCCGCCTCCCGCAGAAAGTCAGTGAGCTGGGTGAAATCGTGGTAGGGATAGTGCAGCAGAATGTCGCGCTTCGCAATCTGCTCAAACATACTGGGACGATTTCTGAGGTGCCGGTGGGCAAGGGGACGCATTTTTCGATGCACAAGGCCCTTAGACCCAAGCTCCGGAAAATCAATGAGGTCCTTCCGATTGTGGTATCGCCCGCCCGCAATGATGCTCGCCTCATCGACGACACGAAGCTTCTTGATCAAAAACTTCCGAAGGTCATCCGGCATCGTAGCATCGTAGAGAAACCGAACATAGTCTCCCTGCTTCCGTCGAGCGATGCCCTTCTTCATCTTCTCGAGCAATGACTTGGACAAGTCGTCATCCATGTCAATCTCCGCGTCCCGCGTGACTTTAATTGCATAAGCGCTGACGCTTTTGGCCTGAAAATTGGCAAACAGACGAGGCAGTCCCACCCGCACGACATCATCGAGGAAGAGGATGCCGTGGCGCCCCTCCTTTTGCGGAAGGACGAGAAATCGATCCAAATAATCGGGCAACTCCAGCAAGGCAAAACGAGCCCGTTTGGCGACATCACCTGCAAAAACAACAGCGTGGTATATCGCGCCATCCTTCAACTCTGGAACACCAACGTCAGAGATGAGGATCGGAACAAGCTGAGAGCGCACCCGCTCATCGAAGTAATTCTGAACGAATTGCAATTGATCGGGGTCAAGTTCATCCTCGCTCACAAGTGCAATGCCCTCCTCACTAAGCTTTTGCTCCACTTCAGAGAAGGCAATATTGAACCGCTCCTGTAATTCGATCACCCTCTTGCGAATGCTGCTAAGCGTATCGTCAACACCAAACCCAAGGGTGGTTGCCGTTCGCTTGCCGAGCAAGGCCATCCGTTGCAAAGCCGCCACACGCACCCGAAAAAACTCATCCAAGTTGTTGGAGAAGATGCCCAGGAATCGCATCCGCTCAATCAGCGGCATTTTCTCATCCTCAGCCTCCTGCAAAACGCGCTCATTGAAAGCCAACCAGCTGATTTCGCGGTTGAAGAACTCGTCTTCTGCAGCCAGCACCCTCTTCCGACGCCCTTTTGCCTGGATCCGACTTCCTGCCATCAATACGAAGATATCCCTGCCCTCCACAGCATCGGCCCCAGCCGTGTGAACTTTTGGTGAGCATCTGTGCGCTCAATCCACATTCATCCCCAACTTCGCACCATGCCCCTCCTTGGAAACCCCGCTCCCGATTTCACCACCACTGCTCTGATCAACGGAAAAGTGGACCGCGAATTCTCCCTCGACCGCTACCGCGGACAATACGTGATTCTGTTCTTCTACCCAGAAGATTTTTCCTCCGTCTGCGGTTCTGAGGTCCAGGCATTCCAGAGTCGTCTCGCGGATTTCACGGCCCGAGAAGCCGCTGTGGTCGGATGCAGCACCGATGCACCCGCCACACACACTCAGTACCTCAAAACACCCAAGTCCGAGGGAGGAGCCGAAGGGGTCTCTTTTCCGCTGATTTCAGACACCAACCGAATGGTGTCGGACCGTTTCGGCACCCTTGACGGCCACATTGACTACGACGAATATGGCCGCCTAACCGCCACCTCCAATTTGCTGTGCAATCGCGGCCTGTTCATCATCGACAAAGAGGGCGTGATCATGCACCAAGCATACCACTTCAAGCCGATTGGACGCGACCTCGACGCCGTCATTCGCGAATTGGACGCCATCCGCCGCCTCCAAATCGACGGCCAAGTGTGCATGGCCAACTGGAAGGGCTAAGCCCATGGTAAGGCCCCTGGTCAATCCATAAGCCAGAGCCGAATCCATGCTTCCATGCGCACGGCGTGGGCCTTAGAACACTGCAGCTCAATACTGCCCGAATGGGCTTGGCCATCTGAGTCAGTCCAGCCACACCAGATGTTGATTTGCTCATCTGCACCTTCCGGCAGACGGGTGATGCCGCTGATTTCCCCCTTGCAGAAGGGAGCGCCGTACACCTCAAGACGGCTACGGAAATACAGAATGGCACCATCGGTGGTGCGCTCAAAATTGCAGGCAGTCCTTGCAGACTCCGCACCTACCAACTCTGGTAACTGCCCCGAACCTCCAATCAGTTCAGCGCGGGGAGAGCCAGTCCCCCCCGCCTTCAACGAAGCCCAAAGGCCCAACGGCTTCCCCGAAATGGCGTGGACCTCAGCCCAACGCCGAGGGTCATTGTAGGTCAAGTTCCAAAGTCGCATGGCTCCAGTGTCGTCGATACTTCCCGTCCGCATCATAGCGTTCGGCCTGTCCCGCAGTGTTGAATTTCCTGTTGGGACGAGGGTCGTTGCCCACGCCTGCCACATAAATCCAGTTGCCATAGTTGCTGGCTGGATCGTGGTCCAGAAGCAAGTGCTCAAACCAACTGGCCCCCAACCGCCAATCAACACCGAGGTCGTGCACCAAATAACTGGCCACGTTTTGGCGACCTCGATTGGACATGAAGCCCGTCGCAGCGAGCTCCCGCATGTTGGCATTGACGAAATCACACTGGGTCCGGCCTTCACACCACGCCTCAAAAACACGGCGGTCCTGTCTCCACTTCGGCGATGCTTCCTTGATGCCCCTCTTGTGAAAGATTCGATTGCCGTAACGCATGGCCACGTAGCGGAAGTAATCACGCCAGATCAACTCAAAAATCAACCAATAGGTGTCCTCATTTTTCTCCACCTCCTTTTCAAATGCACGGACCTGGGAATGGATTTCCCGAGGAGATATACAGCCCAACGCCAGCCACGGTGAGAATTTGGAGCTGTAATCAGCACCGAGCATGCCGTTTCGGGTCTTCTTGTAGACGCGCAATTTCTTGGTGTCCCAGAAATAATGGTCCAAACGCTCCCAAGCGGCCGTTGCCCCCCCTTTGAATGGCAACACGCCGCGGGCATCGGCCACCTTGGCCTCAACGCCGACATCCGCCAACGAGGGCAAGGCATCACTTACCAAACCACTGGGTACCGCCATGGATTCTGGTTCCGGCAATGGGTCCCGCACCTCACTGCGCTTCTCCATCTTCCCACGGAAACGGGTAAAAACATCCGGGAGTTGATGAAGCTCAAACGGCAGGTCATCTGGGTGGTACAGGGTCAACTGTTCGCACAACCTAAGATTCAACACCTCCGCCACCTCAGCCTCTCGCTGCAGCTCCTCGCTCGTGTGCTCTGCCGTCGCGAAAACAGCCTGCGCTCCATGCACCTCTGCCAGCGACTTCAAAATCTCAGCCGGTTCTCCACGGCGAAAAAGCAAGGCACCTCCCAAGTCTTCAATGTCGGCTTTCAAGTCAGCCAAGGACTCCAACAGAAAACGCGACCTGAATGGCCCTGTTTTGACCTGACCCCAGCGGTCCTCTGTCCATTGGGCCGAATCGAAAATGAACACCGGGATGACCTCAGATGAAGCCTTAACTGCCGCATTCAATGTCGCATTGTCCGTGACCCTTAGGTCGTTCCTGAACCAAATGATACTCCGCATCATCAGAGGTTTTCGAGGTTCGCCAAGACGGCATCCCCCCGCGTAAGTAAAGCGTCCTGTTTCTCAGGCGCCATCTTGTCCCAAGTGCGATATGCCATGCCAATTCTTGGATTACGCTCCAACTTGGGTCGATTCCTAACGTGGAAGTGCCAATACAGGCTGTTCAATGGACATGCATTTTCGCCGGTCTTGTCGGTAGAGTCATACTTGCACGTGCTGCAGTAAGGCCCCATTTTTTTCATGTAATTGGCCGAAGCAGCGTAAGGTTTGGTCCCCACAATCCCACCGTCCGCAAATTGGCTCATGCCGCGCGTGTTGGTGATTTCCACCCACTCGATGGCATCGAGGTAAATCCCGAGATACCACTGGTCTACCTCATCGGGATGGATGCCTGCAAGCAAAGCAAAATTACCAGTCACCATCAGGCGCTGGATATGATGCGCATATCCGTATCGCAAACTCTGTCCAATGGCGTGGCGCATGCAAGCCATCTTTGTCTTTCCAGTCCAGAACCACGATGGAAGGGGGTTCTCAGCTTCAAAAAAGTTCAGCGTTGCGTACTCCGGCATGTGGGCCCAATAAATCCCCCTCATGTACTCTCGCCATCCCAGCACCTGCCGAATAAATCCCTCCACCTGTGTAATGTCCGCATGGTCGGGATCCTCCCGCCACCTGCCCTCCACCGCACGAATCACCTCCATCGGTGAAATGAGTTTGGCGTTCATACAAAACGAAATCCGGGCGTGGTACATCGACCAGAATTCGGGGTGCATGGCGTCCTGAAAGTCGCCGAATCTAGGCAGACAGGATTCCACGAAGTAATCCAGCATCTCAAGCCCCTCCGCCCGGGTGACAGGCCACAAGAAATGAGCAGCGTCGACCTTTCCAATGGTCTTGACGCCGCATGCGTGCAACATCTCCTCGAGCTCCGTTAGGTCGCGATCAAACTCCAACGGCTCGACAGGACGATGCCCTTTAGGCAATTTCTTGCGGTTTGACGCATCGTAATTCCACTTGCCCCCTGCTGGTTCTGCCCCCTGCAGACCGTCCTCCATGAGCACATGATGCGCCTTCCTCATTTTCCGGTAGAAAGACTCCATGAGGTACGTCTTTTTTCCCTTGAACTGTTCGGCAAGATCTCCGCGTGCTGTCAAAAAATGATGCGTGTCCACCGCACTTGCATTCTCGCCAAATTCCTCGGCAATTAACCTCAATTGATCATCGAGACGGAACTCATCAGGAAGTTGATATTCAAACCTTTGGCAATCATTTTCTGCCATCACTTTACGAATGTTGGCCTCCAGTCCTTGGGTGTTTTCCGCATCGTCCAAAGCGAGGTAAACAAAGCGGTGCCCCTCTCCCTTTCGCTCCTCGGCAAACGACCGCATGGCTGCGAAAAAAGCCAACACCTTCTGGATGTGGTGCGGGGCATAATCCGTCTCTTGGCGCATCTCCGCCATGAGGTAAACCACGTCATCCGTCACGGTTTCAAACCAAGGATGCGCAGCGTTCAATTGGTCACCAAGAATCAACCGCAGCGTCTTCATGCTTTTTTCGTTTTTGCACCGCGGCGACATCGCTCACTGCAGTACTTCACCTCTTCCCAACACCGCGCCCATTTCTTCCTCCAATCAAACGGACGTCCGCATTGGACACAGTCCTTGGATGGCAAGTGAGGTTTGCGATGCACTTGAAAACAACACGATATTCCCCTTCCGGTTCACCGCCTTTGGGCTACTTTGACACAGCAAATCACAACGCCATGTTTTCAAACCGCATCGGTTTTGGTCCCCGCTTGGGTGCCGCCCTCCTCGACTTCGTTTTTACAATACTTCTCTGCACCCCAATACTGCTGTTTGGAGCAGGGGCCGGGATTGCTGCTGGACTGGGCTTAGATTCCATGATGGGAAGTGAAGAAGCAGAAGCAATGGCACTCATTGGGGTGTCCGCTGGAATGATTGGATCCATACTCGTTTGCTCGATTCTGGCGCTGGCATACACCCTCGTAGAGGCCCTCACAGGTGCTTCCCCTGGTAAACGGGTGATGGGCATGAAAGTCGCGAAAGCAGATGGGAGCGCAGGGGATGTCTCACTGTATCTATTGCGCTGGTCACTCAAGAACAGCGGCACCATCCTCAATTTGATACTGCCCGTCGTCTCCAGCATTGCAAGCCTGGTGTTTTTCTTTGGCTGTTTCGGAGCGCTGAGCGAAAAGCGGCAAGCCCTTCACGACATCATTGCCAAGTCGGCAGTGTACAAAACCGCCGACATCACAGGCTAAAACAATCAGAAGCGAGGGTCAACCCTTCAATGCCTTGAGTTCAGACCAACTGGAAGGAACAGGATTGGCGATAACCCTCGCGGGGACGTCCTGATTCGAAAGGAACTTCAGGACGAGTTCATTGAAGAGCTCTGGCGCCTCGATACTGCAGACGTGTCCGCAATTTTCAATAACCGCAAGTCGCATGTTCTTCTGGGCACGCGCGAATTTCTCCGCGGCACTGAAGAAGATGTGATCCTGGGACCCCATGACGACAAGGCCCCGCTTGTCCACCCTGCGCTCCACGTATTGCTTGATGAGGTGGAAGAAAGGCTTGTAGAGCTCCACCCATTTTAAATACTCGCGCGGCGTTAACCGGAGGCTCTGACGACGAAATATCCAGCGGCTCATCCTGTGGTTCCGCCGCGGCAAAACGATGAAACTGAAAATCCAGTAAATCGCCTGGTAAGGCAAAATGTAATTGAGCAGCTTTCCACTGTGCACAAACCAATGCATCAATCTTGACCCGTCAAAGATCGCGCCGGCCATCACCATTCTATCAATGAGTTCGGGACGCTCGATGTCAATCTTTTGCAGAATGACACTGCCGATGCTAAGTGACACAAAATTCGCCCGCTCGATACCGAGATGGTCGACAACAGCCAAGATATCTGCGGACACGATGTCGAAATCGTATTGGGGAAACTCCGGCAAGATGTCCTTGCTGAATCCGTGGTCTCGCAGGTCGATGAGCAGCAGCCGGTAATGAGGACGGAACGCGTCAATCTGATACTTCCACGTCCGGATGCTCCCACCCGCTCCATGCACAAACACCAACCACGGTGAATCTGTCCCGGCCTCATCCACCACCTCGTGGTAGAGCAACGTGCGGCCATCGGTATTGAGCAACACGGGACGTTCTTCATTCATCGCGGTGGCAATTTCTGAAACCCAAGCCGCATTTCAATCCATCGGCCGTGAACCGGCCACCACGTGGCGCCGGAGGATTCTCAACCCTTCCTCCCGCACCACGGGGTGCTTTCGGTGCGCCCACAGCTTCTCCCGGGCTGCACGCGATGCGCGATCCATGGAAACCACGGGCCGCGGGTAAGATTCACCCAACCGGAATCCAACCAACTCAGCCTCAATCGGAGGCATTGTCCAAGGGGCAAAGACAGACGGCGCTTCAAGTCCCGCCAATTCCGGCACCCACTTCCGGATGAAATCCCCTTTCGGATCGTGATCCTCAGCTTGTTTTACGGGATTGTAAATGCGCACGGTGTTGATTCCCGTGACACCGGCTTGCATTTGAAATTGAGGGAAATGAATGCCCGGCTCGAAATCCAAGAACTGTCTGGCGAGGTGATCAGCGCCCACTTGCCATGGCTGCCACAAATGGTGTGTCAAAAAGCTCACCAACATGGCCCTCATCCGAAAATTCAAATACCCTGTTTCCGTAACGCTTCGCATGCAGGCATCCACCAGGGGAAAACCCGTTCTCCCCTCAGCCCAAGCCGCCACCTTTTCTAAGTCAACTGGTTTGTCCAGCAAATCGTGTCCCCGGTTCACATTGTCAAACTCCATCCGGTCTTCCATCTCAAACTTTTGGATGAAATGACAATGCCAACGCAGGCGACTGTCAAAGGCGGAGAAATTGCGCCGCTGTCCGGGCGGGCCATCGCCTTGCCTACTGCATGCCGCTTCCTGCCGCTGGTGAACTTGACGAATGCTGAGGTTTCCCCAAGCGAGATAAGCGCTGAGTCGACTGCATCCCTCTCGGCTCTCCTCAGGCTTGGAAATACTCCGCGCATAGCGCCGAATGCGATCCGTAACGAACGTCTCCAAATAAGCGTGGGCCTTGCGCTCGCCCCCCGGCTGAAAACGCCCGGAGGGTATGTTAGGCGATGGCAGCTGACGCCACGCCTCAGGCCACCTCAATACAGATGGGTCAACAGGCTTAAAGCGCTTCCATTCGGGATGTTCCTGCGCTGAGGACATGTGAGCGAACCAATCCTCTCGCCAACCTGTTCGATCCCGCTTCCCACGGTGCACACCATCCCGCTGGTGCTCTAGCCACGGGACACCCGCCTCGGCAAACAAGTCAACCAAGGCCAAGTCACGCTCATAAGTGTGTCGCAAACCAGACTCCCGGTAACTGTGGACACCCAATACATCAAAGTTTTCCAAGAGGTGTCGAAATACGGCAACAGCATCAGCACAGACTGAAGTCGTGGCCACCCCCTCTCGAACAACACCGGACCGAGACCATTCCTGCAGCTGGGCGTCCATGTCAGAGAGCCCCTGCTGCACAAACGCAATGTGACGCTCCGATGTCGTGGGATGGGCCGTGTTGACCGGCTCGAAACAATGCAAGAGCAAATGCGGACCTCCCAAACGCAAGGCTTCAGCAATCGGACCGTGGTCCCGAAGCCTCAAGTCACGCTTGAGCCAAATTATGCGGAGAGCGGGGCGTTTCGACATTGAATTGTAGTCAATCCCAACCTTCAAGGAAGTCCGACCTCGAAACCAACCCGCAGTCTGGCTTAGCATAACTCAGACGTGCAACGCGCTGCGCGGTGTGATAAGCATCAAGTCCCCCAATGGCGATTGTTTTTGCCGCCGCCAAATCGAGAAATCCGTCGTCCGCCTGCAATTCAGCAGTGAAGTTCACCCATTGTATGGCCCCTATTACAAAGCGGCATCGGTTGGGCAGACACAAATCCTCCATCACCTTAAGGCCGATTCGAACCGGAGACTCTTCCACTGCAGGCGCAGGAAATCGGTGTCCATCTTGAATGTGCCAAAACGGGGTCAACCCCGCGGCTTCAAATTCGGAGATGTCCTCCGGATATCGGGCACTCGTCTGATGGGCAGCCTCGAAGAAAGGCAAGGCCACATGACTAAGCGTAAAGCACCCCGCCTCAGTCAGATTACAGTAGTTGTGCGCGTCGTCTCCCGGAGGACGAAAAACCACCCCTAACATCGCGGGATCTGAACCCAGGTGCACCACGCTGGACACAATGCAACAGGCAGCACGGCCTGATGCGTCGGCTGTGCCCACCAAATTGGCGGACTTAAAACCACTCAGTGAATTGACCATGCGAGCCCGAAAACGCTGAGGAAGGGCGGCAATGCCCGCACAATCGAGGGCGACGCGGTCAGTGCTCATCGGACGGCACTCATGCCATTGTCAACCTGCAAAATTTGACCAGTCATCGCTGCGGCATCCGGAGACAGGAGGTAAGCCGCCATGGCCGCCACCTCATCAGCGGAGGCCACGCGCTTCAATGGATGTCGCTCCGCGCTCGCCTCTCGCTTGGCATCGGAAGACAACAAGCCCGCTGCGAGCGGCGTATCGGTCAGTGACGGAGCGATGGCATTGACGCGAATGTCAGGGGCAAATTCACACGCCATGGTTCTCACCAAACCCTCCAACGCGCCTTTGGCCATGGCAATCGATGCATGAAACCCCATGCCCGTTTGGACCGCAACAGTGCTGAACCCCACAATTGAAGGCTTGGGGCCCGACGGGTCGTTGGCCGCTGTCTTCAGCAATTTGAGGTTGGCCTGAACAGACTGCAAGAATCCCATGGCATTTACCTTGAAATCCTCCATCACCAGCTCCTGCTTAACACCGCGAACCGGTTTCAAAACGATGGTACCCGGGCAGTAAACGAGACCATCCAACCTGTTGGTAAAAGACGAAAGGTCACACGGGTGTGCGACAGCGTCAAAGACAAGCCCAGTGTAGTTTCCCTCTGCCTGTGATCCAGTGCGGGACACCCCGATGACCTTGTCACCACGGTCGAGCAAACGCTGGCGAAGGGCCAGACCAATACCCTTGCTGTCCCCTATTACCGCTACAGTCCTCATGATGCTCCTTTCTGTAAAGCCACGAGCTTCTCTTCCACCTCGGCCGCCTTGGCCGTCATCTCATCACTCCTCGTGCGATCCACTGCACTCAACCGATGGGCTTCAGCCAACAAGCGTGCGTGCTCTTTGCGCAGCTTCTCAGCCGGGTCTTTTTTGAACATTCCAAACATGCTCGGACAACAGCCAACACCTGCTCCAGGTTCGAGAACCACATGACCGTAAAGAAAGAAAGCCGCCCCGGACATCCGAGGCAGCTTTCAAAAGACGCTGAGCGCCTGAGTCTTATTGCTTATTGGTTGGACCCGCGGCATTTTTTACTGGGGCACCCACCTGCTGGGCAACAGCTTCAATTTTTCCTTTGATCCGAATCACTTTGGTGGGCTCATTGGACGCATTGGAAGTGATGGTCACACTTTTATTGATGGGACCGACACGCTTGGTGTCATACTTCACTTTAATTTCGCTGGTCGTGCCAGGCATGATTGGATCTTTGTCACACTGTGGAACCGTGCAGCCACAAGACCCCTTACAACGGGAAATGATAAGTGGCTCGGTGCCATCGTTAGTCACGGTGAAGACGCAGTTTCCGTCGCCACCCTGGTCCATGGTGCCATAATCGTGCACATCTTTATCGAGAGTGATGACTGGACCATTGACCACTTCCTGAGCGCAAGCCAAGGCAAATCCGCCGAAAACCACGGCGAGGGTAAGGAGGACCTTTTTCATTTTGAACGGGGTTGTTTGAGTTCTTTCGTGAAGATACAAGTAGCAATCCACGGCTCATATCAAGGTTAACGCGATTTTAACAGGCTAAATTTGGCGTTGTATTTGTTCTATTCGCCTGCGTCATGGCCAAAGAGATTCCCTCGCATTACGATCCCACCACCGTTGAAGACCGGTGGAACCAAGTATGGGAGAAGGCCAACGCCTTCCGCAGCGTCCCCGACGAGCGTGAGCCCTATACTGTGGTGATTCCTCCACCCAACGTCACTGGGGTTCTCCATATGGGACACATGTTGAACAACACCATTCAAGACGTTCTGGTGAGAAGAGCAAGAATGCAGGGAAAGAACGCCTGCTGGGTTCCGGGAACAGATCACGCTTCTATTGCCACTGAAGCCAAAGTGGTTCGCAAGCTCCGAGACCAAGGCATCAAAAAGTCCGACCTCAGCCGCGATACCTTCCTCGAGCACGCATGGGATTGGACCCGAGAGCACGGCGGCATCATCCTCAAGCAATTGCGCAAACTCGGCGCAAGCTGCGATTGGGACCGAACCAACTTCACCCTCGACGAACACTACTCCAAAAGTGTCATCGACACCTTCCTCGACCTACACGCCAAAGGACACATCTACCGAGGACTGCGCATGGTCAATTGGGATCCTCAGGCGCTCACCGCGGTATCCGACGAAGAGGTCATCCACACGGAAGAACAATCCAAACTGCACCATGTCCGGTATCAAATCGAGGGCACGGACGAGTGGCTGACCATTGCCACCACCCGGCCCGAAACCATTCTGGCCGACACCGCCATCTGCATTCACCCAGAAGACGAGCGCTATCACCACCTCCACGGCAAACGGGCCATCGTGCCTATTGCAAACCGGAGCATCCCCATCATTCTTGACGATTATGTTGACCGGGAATTCGGGACCGGCTGTTTGAAGGTCACACCAGCACATGACCCCAACGACCACGAATTGGGTCAAAAACACGGTCTTGAGGTCATCGATATGCTCAACCCCGACGGCACAGTCAATGCAGTAGGTGGAGATTTCGAGGGGCAAGACCGCTTCGAGGCCCGAAATACCTTTACTTCTGCCTTAGACAATGCTGGCCACCTCATTAAGGTAGAAGAACACCCGAACAAAGTTGGCCGCTCGGAGCGCACCGGTGCCATCATCGAACCGCGCCTTTCCATGCAGTGGTTCGTCGCCATGGAAGAGTTGGCCAAACCGGCTCTGGACCGCGTCATGGACGACACCATCCAATTCCACCCAGCCAAATTCAAAAACAGCTACCGGAACTGGATGGAAAACGTCAAGGACTGGTGCATTTCTCGCCAACTGTGGTGGGGCCATCGAATTCCTGCGTGGTACTACGAAGGAGAACCCTCCTCGGCCGAAGCCAAGTTCGTGGTGGCCGCCAACGCAGGGACCGCAGCGCAACTCGCCACGAAAGCAGCGGGCCGCAGAATCACCGCTGCTGACCTGCGACAGGACGAAGACGTCCTCGACACGTGGTTCAGTTCCTGGCTTTGGCCCATCAGCGTATTTGACGGCTTCTACAAAAAAGAGGAGATTGATTATTACTACCCCACCAACGACCTGGTCACGGCCCCGGAAATCATGTTCTTCTGGGTCGCTCGGATGATCATCGCTGGCTACGAGTACAGACAGGCACCTCCTTTCCGCAACGTCTACTACACCGGTATCGTTCGAGACAAGCAGGGTCGGAAGATGTCCAAGTCGCTTGGCAACAGCCCTGACCCCATCGAACTCATGCAGCAGTATGGTGCAGACGGTGTTCGTGTGGGCATGCTCCTAACGTCTCCAGCGGGCAATGACCTCCCCTTCGATGAAAGCCTGTGCGAACAGGGGCGAAACTTCTCCAACAAAATCTGGAATGCCTTCCGGCTGGTCAGAGGCTGGGAGGTCAGCGACACAATCCCACAACCAGAGCATGCTGCTGCCGGTATTCGATGGTTTGAAGCCCGCTCTGAGCAGGTTTTGGCCGACATAGAAAAGTCCTTCGCCGGATTCCGCCTCAGCGAGGCACTGATGTCCACCTACAAGCACATCTGGGACGACTTCTGTTCTTGGTATCTGGAGCTCGCCAAGCCCATCTATGGTGAGCCTTGTGACCGTACTACTTACGATGCCACAGTGGGCATCTTCGAACGGATGCTCTCCCTTCTGCACCCGTTCATGCCCTTCCTAACCGAAGAGGTCTACAGTCTTTTGCAAGAGCGCCCTGAAGGCACCCTGCTCTGCACATCCTCCTTCCCCACCCGATCAGGGAAAGCGGTGGACACCCAACTTCTAATCGACTTCGAACAGGCCACCCGAATCGTGGCCGAGGTCCGCGGCATCCGCCAAAAAGGCCACATCCCCAACAAACAAGCCCTTGACCTGAAAGTCATCGTCGACGCAGAAGGCAAGCCTTACCCCACCGATTTAGAGTGTATGGTCTGTCACCTCTGCAACGTAACCGGTGTAGAACGGGTGTCAGAGAAAGTAACGGGTGCGTTTGGCTTCATCGTGGAAACCCATGAGTTCTTCATTCCTGCAGGTGATGCTATCGACATCGAAGCCGAAAAAGAAAAAATCCGAAAGGACCTAGAATACCAGCAGGGGTTCTTGAACATCGTGAGAAAGAAGCTTAGCAACGAAAAATTCGTCAACGGCGCCCCTGAGCAGGTAGTGGCATCCGAGCGCGCCAAAGAGGCCGACGCCGTGGCCAAAATAGAAGTACTACAAGCCCAAATAGACGCCTTGGGCTAAAGCGTCGTCACGCAATAAGAACTATTTGGGACGCCCAATCCGGCGGTCCACACTGTACTTCCCCCCACCCATCAAGCCTAAAACAACAAATGGGATAAAAAACAACAAGGCGTGCTCCTTGTCGCTGATGGGGTCTCCGCTGTGCACAACAAAAGCCGCGACAGCCATGGTGATGGCAGCCGGGACCGACATCCAACGCGTCCACAACCCCAACACGATAAAGGCAGGAGCAACCAGCTCTCCAAATACAGCCAGCCCGAGAGACACATCCTCTCCGAGGCCCATCCAGTCGTAAAATTTGACCTCGCCCTCAGCCAAGCCTGTGCGCAGCCGCTTCAGTTTGCTCCAACCGTGGGGAATCATCAAACCTCCTGCTCCAAGACGCAACAACAACAACGAGAGATCTTTCTGCCAGTTCATTCGACAAAAATGGCAAGGCAACGCTTTAGAATTGAGGAGGCCATCCGACGTTTCGAACGGCCTCCCTTAACCAAAACCTAAAAGCTGTCGGGCAGCACCTCCGGGCCGACCCGACAAGGGCAATCTGAAACTTCTTGAGCCCCCTCCAACCCAGGGCTCACAAGCGCCAGTCTTGAATTTGTTTTTGCAAAAAGAAAGGCGCCCACAGGCGCCTTTCCTTAATTCTATGTTATTCAATCGCTCAGTCGCAAGCCTGACCGAATGAGCCCAAGATGATGAGCAAGTCACCCACAGCCGTGGCGTTGTCTCCATCTAGGTCAGTTGGACAGGAACTTGCACCTGACAGTTCGCATGACCCATCGTCCACAGAGGCGGCGGGGTTGAAGTTGTCAGCGTCTACGTACGTGCAACCATAGACAATGGCTCCACCACAACTGCCATCGTCATCACCTGCAAATGGGCTATAACCCTGAGAGAAAGGATCTGTACATCCGCTGCACAAACCACAATCACCAAAGCAAGCGGCGTCCAAAGTCAATGGACTGTCCGACACAGTCAACTGGCGGTTTCCACCACTGTCGGTGCAGTCACCAGAAACGGTCTCAGCCACACCGCCATTCCGATAGTGGAACGTGTAGTCACCTACACCCAAAATCAGCGTGGCCTGCCATACACCGAAGCCCATCAGGGACATGTCCGTGGAGGGGTTGTCCGTGTCATTAAATGAACCCGTCAAGTCAATTGACGCACCGTCAATCCCAGATGCATTGACCCGGAACACCACCTCGAACTGGCAGGACCCGTCATCGGTATTGGCGGCACTGTCAAAATTGACGGCATCGGGGTTGATGCAACCGTTGTAGTTACAAGGTCCTGGATCGGTCGCATCAGGATTGTAGTTGTCCGCATCAGGGTCATCACAACCAGCAATCTCCTGGCAATCGAGGAACCCATCGCCGTCTGAATCAGTGTAGTCGCAGAACAGACTAATATCACAGGGGTTGGTGAAGCCACACGCCGTGGGATCGCCACAACCTGGGTTGAAGCTAGAGAGAGGCGCAGCCCAGAGATAAGAAGGACCGAGAACTGGGACAATTGTCATCCATACCCCATTGGTTTCAGCCAATGTGAGGACGTTGCCCTGCAAGCTAACAGTGAATTGATTGCCACACATGCCGACCGGAGTGGCACTGGCGATGGCAGCAAGGTCAACAAGCAAGCCCCCAGTTGGGTCTGTCACATTAGACATCACGAGAGGTGAACCGACACCAGAGTCGAGGAACACACCGTTCACCGCCACATTCGGATTCACACCGCCTCCGACTTCACAACCACCTGCAAGAGGCTCGTTTTCCGTTCCGGTGAGGGTCAGACCGACCAACCAAATGTTNTCAGGTCCCGTGGGAAGCGTGGTATCCATGTAGTCACATGAACCGTCGTCCTCAGTGGCAAATCCATCATAATTGCATGCAATCACATCCATACAACCTGGTACGACAAGCGAGTTCCCGTCGCAATCGAACCCTTCTGCAGCGTAATCACAAGATCCGTCATCTGNAGTGGCAAGCGCGCTGTAATTACATGCTGTCTCGTCCGTGCAACCAGGTCCGAGNGCAGCAACACCGAGGCTCACTGCCAAACGCGGAGCNGTGTAGTCAACGATTTGCTCNATCCAATAGCTTGCCTCAGCAGGTCCCATAGTTGGATTCAGCGTCAGCTGTGTCGAAGTCAAATTGGTTCCTGCAACAGCATCGTAAGCTTCCAAATCAGCCTCACTCCACCACTGCCAAGGTGATCCGTCAAATGGCTCCAATGGCGTACCGTCAGCTGAGTAATTGTTGAGCACGGGGTACAAACCGTCCCAGCCTTGGTTTCCGAAAGCCACCGCAGGGTCNGGCAAACCAATGTCTGCAAAAACGGCATTGTTGTTGGTCGCGTAACCGTTNATTTCCTCATGGATGTTGTAAGCACCGTCCACTTCAACAATTGGAAGGTTAACACCAGGGACAATCAAAACAGCACTNGTGTAAGGCGCATATTGATCGTGAGGGCCTTGGAAACTGACCATGGGCATATCGCCTTCATCTAACCAATTCAGGTCTCCCATAGCACCACCCAAGTTCATCTGGAAATTGAAATCNGAGCTGTACCCAACGTGGTTGGCCATNCACATCTGGAACCCTCCTAATGCGGCAGGTGCGTAGGTGTCTGTTGTTGCATTCACGTCTCCATGGATGCTCTCGACCACCATCGGAATGAAACTTCCATCGCCTGGATCATACCANAACTTAGAAATGGGCGTAACCCCATCGTCTTCGTAGATGATGTCTTCAAAGCTGGAGATTCCAGCCGAAGCCAAGGTGATGTAACCACCCGTTCCCTCACCAAACATGGCGATTTTATCCGATCCAATTCCATAGGGGTTGCCGTCCTCGGCAATCGACTTACGGAAGTAACGAACTGCCGTCCGGCTGTCCTGAACACCCCGGTAGGCCGCTTGAATCAATTGCGTTGTACGCTCAACCTGGGTAGGAGCGGTTGGNTTGTAACCAAGGCGATAATCCACACTGGCAACGACGTATCCTTTTCTTGCAAACTCCTCGCAAATGGCCACCGTGCACGAGTCCGTACGGGTTCCCAATGCGGACTGGTTGATGTACTTGGGGAGGAAGTTTCCTGTGTGGAAATAGATAATCAGAGGTCGCTCTGTCTGCGTATCGCCAGCGGGCTCATAAATATCACACAGCAGGTTTTCCGGTGCAGGAGGTCCGCCTTGAAGGGCGGGTAAGACCGAAATATTTTCGCCNTATACAACGCCTTCCGTAACCTCGACATCGCTAAAAATCTCGTCCACATACCGCACACCGTTGTTGTTGATTTGGTCCGCGGTCAAAAGACCAAGGGCCAATCCCATGCGGGGTGTGTTGTAATCCAAAATCTGGTCGATCCAACCCATGGCCTCNGCCTCTCCCATTGTGGGATTCAGCGAGAGTTGGGTCGCAAGGATGGATGTTCCAGCCATTTCGTCATAAGCGCCAACGGCAGCTTCACTCCACCATTGCCAAGGAGCACTGTCATAAGGTTCCAGCGGAGTACCCTCGTCGCTGTAGCTGTTCAACACCGGAAACAGNCCGTCCCATCCGAAGTTGTTCTCGGAAGCNGGGTCATCCAGTCCTGCTTCAGCGAAAACAGCATTGTTGTTGGTGGCATANCCGTTNATCTCCTCNTGNATGTCCTGTGCTCCACTCACTTCCACGATGGGCAGGTTCACNCCTGGCACAATCAAAACAGCTGACTCATANGGAGCATAAGGGTCATGCGGACACTGCACGCTCACCATTGGGAGGTCCCCCTCATCNAGCCAATTCAAGTCTCCAAGGGCGCCGCCCAAGTTCACTTGAAAGTTNAAGTCAGANCTGTACCCAACATGGTTNGCGATGCACATTTGGAAACCTCCAAGTGAGGCTGGTGCGTATCCATCAATGGTCGCATCAACGTCTCCATGAATGNTCTCNNCAACCATNGGGATGTAGCTTCCATCGCCTGGATCGTACCAAAACTTCGCGATTGGCGTAACGCCATCGTCTTCAAGNATAATGTCGTTGTATCCCTCGATGGTGGAAGAGGCCAAGGAGATGTATCCTCCAGTNCCCTCACCAATCATTCCAATAACGTCACCATCTACAGAATANGGATTGTTNTCTTCNGCAATGGTCTTTCTGAAAAAGCGAACCGCAGTTCGGCTGTCTTGAACACCACGGTANGCTGCTTGAATCAANTGCGTTGTGCGCTCAATCTGGGTAGGAGCGGTNGGGTTGTATCCGAGTCGGTAGTCCACACTGGCCACCACGTAGCCCATTTTNGCGTAGCGGGTGCAAATCTCAACCGCACAGCTGTCCGTCTTTGTTCCGAGGCCGCTCTGGTTGATGTACTGTGGCANAAAGTTACCCGTNTGGAAATACAAGAGAAGGGGACGCTCGGATTCAGTGTCTCCTGCAGGCTCATACAAGTCCAAAACCAGCGGTTGTGCCGCTGGGGGCTGTGAATTCAAAGCCGGCAATACGGTGATGTTGGTTCCGTAAACGATATCGGAAGTCACGGTGACATCGCTGAATACCTCNTCGAGATATCGCGTCTGCGCACTGGCAGTAAGGCAGATGGCNAAGGCCATCAAAAGAAGACAAGTTTGCTTCATGGTTTGGTCCAAATAGATGAGCTGACAAGATAACCAACCCGGACATAGCGNGTNGAGATTACACGCACCGTCGAACGAACCTTGAAGAAAAAGTTTGTAGNCGTTANAAGTGATGCTNCAACAGTCAGTTCCTCGTGTCGACATCAAAGAGCAAACTGAGGTAAGCCAAGCGNCCTACAGTGGGGCCTCCATATGTCTCAATATGCAGATTTTGCAAGACATTTGAGCCNCCAGCTTTCACNGTCAAGTTGAGCGCATCAATGCGCGCATTGACTTGAACATCGAGCAAATCAAATGTGGGAACGAAGCCTGTGAATTGGGGCGAGCCTTCAAAAATGAAGCCTTGCACCCATTTATAATTCACGCCGAANCCCCAAGTGCTCGCCTCACGAAGCCGGAGGTCCCGTGTGCTAACACCAAGATTATACTTGTGCTCAGGTGTGTTGAATGCCGGAATAATAGGATCATCAGCATCGGTCTTGACCAAACGATTCCAACTGTAATTGCCAGAAATCATCCAGTGGTCTCCCACATACCAATTTGCGCCAATTGATGCCCCTGTGGTGCGAACGGTATTGATGGAATTGGCTGCATAACGAAAAACATCCACCCCAGTGACCGCTTCCGGGAAATTTGGATTCTGAAAAAGGACGTCCAATCCGATGTTGTAACCGATGAAGTGGTTGTACTGGCTGAAATACCAGCTTCCATCGAGATACAACTTATCCCATAGGGTTGTCCTGTAACCCACCTCAATAGAGCGAACCTGCTCCGGCCGGAGCGGAGCAATGTTGAAGTATTGTAGGGTGTCCAAGCTGCCAAACGGAAGACCGTTTGCCGATGAAATGCTGTTTCGATAATCGGTGAAACTCGCCACGGTTACCAAACTGTCCCTTCCGTCCAAGTTTCCAACCAAGGTCGCCGGTCCAACGTCGAGGAAAAGGTACTGGTCAGCCAAGGTTGGATTCCGAAGGGCACTTGAGAAGCTTACACGCAGATAATCTTGGTCTCGTGGCTTCCAAACCAGGGAGGCCGCTGGCGAGAAAACCCAATCAAAATTCTGATTTTTGTCCGCGCGCAAAGTGGCAGTTGCAATGGCCCTGTCCTCCGCGAAACGCTTCCTTGCACCAGCATACACTCCAAACTCTTGATTGGTGATGACCACACCTGAAGTGTCACTAAAAATGGTGCCATCACTGTCCGGGGTATACCGCCTGTAATTGGCGCCAATGCGAATTTCCTCCAAGCCCTGCGGCTTAAAAATGCGCTCGGCGTGAGCGTGCATCAGACTGGATCGGTCATAAAACCGGGTTCCCCCCTCGTCCTCATTGTTCTTCGCCGAAATAAGCCGATTGAACTCGGCCTCGAATTCAGGCGTTCCGGGAGCAAGGAAACCAAATGGGTCTTGCGCGACGTCGGTTAATCCCGCAGTCCCATTGTTGGTCCAGTTCTCCACTTGACCATGCCAGAAGGCCAAGGAATCGGCATAGTCGGAGTACCAATCCTCAACAGCGCCTTCTGGGTAAGCAAAAATTGGAAAGCCATAGTTTGGATCTACCCCTACCTGTTCAAGCCCGGGATAGCTCGCATCAACCACAGGAATAATGCTGTCCACCCAATACCGATAGTACACCTTCGAATAGCTGTAGTCACTTCTGCTCTCCTCTTGAAGCCTCAGGGCAGTGGCATATGGATCATAGCTGTTTCCAGCATCCTCGCTTGTGCGGTAGGCCCGGACGAACCACTTGCCGGGCTTGGAGAACTCAATCTTGTGCTGATAGAATTCAATATTCCGGAGGGAGAAGCGGTTGTCCCCTTGGTACACCGTCGTGCCGAATCCACTGTTAAAACCGTAGACCAATTCAGCCGATTCATAAGTCTGGTCAGGTTGGAGCCGCAGGTGCAATGCTGTAGACACCTTCAGGTTCTGTGTCCCGTAATCCACCAAATCAATCTCGCGATACCCAGTTCTGTAAAAGCTGCCCAGTCCCCTTCCGTTGTTGCTGTTGTCCCCGCTGTAATCAAAAACAGGGCGGTATTCGTCGCCGTATATGTTGACGGCATCATAGCGCCCCGCATTGTCAGCGCCGTCATTTGCGCCGTCTACAGGGTTGTAGTTGTCAGCCACCCAGTCATCTGCACTGAAGCGAAACGCGTTGACTTTGAATCCCAGAACGGGGTTGTCCTCCTTGTTTGTGATGTAATCCGCATATCGAAATCCGGTTTCGGTCAGGTTCCGCTCCCCCACCTTGGCGCTGACGCTCACCCCTGGGAATCGGAATGGCGATTTGGTCTCCATCGACACCACCCCGTTGAACGCACCTGGCCCATAAAAAGCGCTGCTCGCACCCGCCACAATGTCCACCTTCATCACATCCAATTCAGGCGCACCGAGGAAGTTGCCCAATGAAAAGTTCAATCCGGGACTTTGGTTGTCTACACCATCTATTAGCTGCAAGGACCGAACCGGAGAGGTGCTGTTAAAACCGCGGGTATTGATGATTTTGAACCCGAGTGATGCGCTAGTCAGATCAACCCCCTTCAAGTTGCCGAGCCCCTCATAGAAGTTTCCACTCGGCGCTTCCTTGATGGCCAGAACGTCCATGCTTTCCACAGTCAAAGGCCCCTGCTTCTGGCGCTCGTCAATTCTCGAACCCACGACCTCAGCCTCCTCCATGAGAACCGCGTCTTGCTGGAGGACGGCACGAACCTCATCCGCTACATTCTTTACTTCTAGGGTCAATGTGGCATAACCAATGAAACTGACATTCAGCCTCACCGGAAGCGCTGGCACCTCCAACCTGAATCGACCATCAAAATCCGTACTCGTGCCTGTCGTGCTGCCCTCCACGAGGACACCTGCGGCGAANACCGGGTCTCCAGTCTCACCATCGATGACCTGACCTCTAATTACCGTTTGGGCATCCACATTGAACAGAGNAAAAAACAAAAGAAGAAAAAGGCCCAGNAGGCGTGCAGTCAATCGATACATGAAATCGTGAATCTTGGGTTGTTCTCCTCTGCAGGTTTGGAGAGCGCGGCAATATGCAACGAAATCACGTCTCATAAACCGACAGAATATTGACCCGGAATTGACCATCCAACTCCACCACATCCCCCAAACGCAGTTTCCGGCGCTTTCTCAATTCAACTGCTCCGTTGACCCTTACCCGCTCCTCTTCCACGGCCCATTTGGCTTCTCCACCTGTGGCACAAAGTCCGGTGGCCTTCAGCAATTGCAGAAGGTCGATGATGTCCGTTCTAAGATGGAACTCGATGGTCTCCACTCTAGACCAAATCTGGGTATGCCGTAGGATTTTCCTCCGCCACCATCGAATGAATGCACTCAATGATGTCTTCTACGGATGGCTTGGAGAAATAGTCACCATCGGTACCGTAAGCTGGAAGGTGAGGCTTTGCTGAGAGCGTTCTGGGCGCGGCATCGAGGTGGACCCATAGGTCGCTCAATGCCAAGGTCCGCTCTAGCATATATGCAGAAGCACCACCGGGAACATCCTCGTCGACGAAAAGGACGCGGTGGGTTCTTGAGACACTGTCCGCTATGGTCTTTTTGATGTCAAACGGAAGCAAAGTCCGGACGTCAATCAACTCGACCTCAACATCCATACCGGACAACCGCTCCGCCGCAATGGAACAAAGGTTCAAAGTGCTGCCGTAGGACACAACCGTAATGTCTCCGCCCTTTCGGATGACCTCCGAAACCCCAAGAGGAACGCGAAACTCCCCCAAATTGGATGGGCGTTTCTCCTTGGTTCGGTATCCATTCAAGCACTCCACCACCAGCGCGGGCTCTCCTGCAGCCAAAAGCGTATTGTACATCCCTGCTGCCTCGGTCATGTTGCGCGGCACGCACACGTGCATTCCACGAATGCTGTGAATGATCGCCCCCATTGGACTACCCGCATGCCATATACCCTCCAAGCGGTGACCCCGCGTGCGGACAATCAAAGGGGCCCTCTGGGTCCCAGCACTTCGATAGTGGACCGAGGCCAAGTCGTCCCTCAGGATTTGCAAGGCGTAATACAAATAGTCCAGATACTGGATTTCCGCAATGGGCCGCAAACCTCGCATGGCCAATCCAATGCCTTGACCGATAATCGTGCACTCCCGAATTCCTGTATCGGCAACACGATGCTCTCCGAATGCCTCCTGCATTCCCTCCATCACCTGGTTAACTCCTCCAATCTTACCGGTGTCCTCTCCAAAAGTGAGCAAGTTGGGATACCGCTCGAAAAGCGCCTTGAAATTGTCCCGCAACACCACCCTGCCGTCGACCAACTCACCCGTCTCATATTGAGCTTTCACCTCAGTAACCGCAATCGCATCGTGGTCACCTGACGCGTGCAATCGGCCCCCAAACAATTCAGCGCAACGGGCCTGCTGTACCTCGAGCCAACGCTTCAAAGCCGTTCGCGCCTCCGACGGGGCTCCTGCAGTCTCGTGAAGCGCCCTCCTCACAGCGGAATGGACATCCCGACGAACGGGATCCATGACCTTAGACAATGCTTCCGCTGCAGATGCACAATCGGGCACTGCATTCAGCAACTCCACCGCCGTGTCGCGCTCTCCATCCAGAGACGCTCTCACCGCACCCCATGCGGCCTTCTGTTCCGCCCTGACCAACTTCTTAGCCTCGCTCTGGATGGCCTCCAATTCCGATTCTGTCGCGGCCCCCTCCATCACAAGAAACCGTCTTAGTTGTGCGATGCAATCAAATGCCTCAGCCCAAGCCAAGCGCTCTGGGGTCTTGTAACGCTCGTGAGACCCACTTGTGCTGTGCCCCTGCGGTTGGGTGCATTCTTCCACATGAACCAGCACCGGCACATGGCGGGTCCGACAAATGCGCACTGCGCGCTCATAGGTCAACAAGAGTGCGGGATAATCCCAAGCCCTAACCTTGAAAATCACAATGCCCCCTCCTGGCAGTTCCGCTTCACCCTCAGCGAGCGACACACCGCCGTCCGCCATTCCCCCTGGCTCAGATCCATACGCCATGCCGGCCAAAGCCTGAGAAATGCTCTCCTTGGCCGTCTGGAATTTCTTGGGAACGGAAATGCCATATCCGTCGTCCCATACACTCATACACAGGGGCACACCAAGAACGGCAGCCGCATTCATGGTTTCCCAAAACATGCCCTCACTTGTTGAGGCATCTCCAATGGTGCCAAAGGCAACCTCATTGCCCC
This sequence comes from Crocinitomicaceae bacterium, assembly GCA_002720375.1. GTDB lineage: Bacteria > Bacteroidota > Bacteroidia > Flavobacteriales_D > Sanyastnellaceae > UBA8752. Next base: position 33,346 of record PBIE01000007.1, read on the forward strand.
CTTGCGTGAAGCCCTTGGTCTTGAATCCCGCCTTCTTCATGGACTTGCCGAGGGCGCGATAGTGGCGACTTGCATGCGCCAAACCAAGGAGCCTTGGCATCTGGCTCGCAGTAGGCGATAAGTCAATCGAACTGTTTGGCTGTTTGGTGTGATTCAAAAAGTGACCGTCCGAGCCCACGGTCGGAGAACCGAAATGACCGTTCATCTGACGTCCAGCAGTCATGGGCTCTCTGACCGCATCCGTATCGGCATACATCTGGGCGAAGTACTCTTGGACTGTCAACAAGCCTGCGGCCATCATCAAGGTCTGGTCGCGGTAGTATCCACTCCGAAAATCCCCGGGCTGAAATTGTCTGGCCAAGGCCAACTGCGCCACCTCTTTACCATCGCCGAAAATGCCAAACTTGGCCTTGCCCGTCAGAACCTCCTTTCGGCCCAATAGGGATGCTTCCCTGCTGATGCAAGCCAATCTGTAGTCGTGGAGCGCCACCTTACGGAGGTCGTCACCAAATTCAAGCGCGAGTCGTTGTCCCATGAGGTTGATGGTGCCGCGCGAAGTTACCGCTGAGGGCGGATTCACTCCGAACCCGTCTCGATGGCACTCCAGAGCTTGTCCTTCAAGGCATCAACACCCTCTCCGGTGACGGCGCTGAAATAATGGTGTCGCAAATCTCCCATGGTCGCGCTCACCTCCTCGCGCAACTCTGAGTCCAACAGGTCACATTTGGAAATGGCCAGCACCCTGTCCTTGGTCAGCAACCCAGGATTGTACTGTTCCAACTCACCCAATAAGACCTTATAGGCCAAGGGGATGTCATCAGCATCCGATGGCACAATGAACAACAGCACGGAATTCCGCTCGATATGACGCAGAAACCTCAAGCCAAGGCCTTTTCCCTCGTGTGCGCCTTCGATGATGCCCGGAATGTCCGCCATCACGAAACTCCGATTCCCACGGTAGGCCACCATGCCGAGATTGGGGCGCAACGTTGTGAAGGGATAGTCTGCAATCTCAGGCTTGGCCGCACTCACCGCACTGAGCAAGGTGGACTTTCCCGCATTGGGAAATCCGACCAGACCCACATCGGCCAGCAACTTGAGCTCCAGGATTCGCCAAACCTCGGTTCCATCCTCACCCGGTTGAGCGTAGCGCGGGGTCTGGTTGGTGGGAGACTTGAAATGGTCGTTCCCGAGACCACCACGGCCACCGGGCACCATCACCCACTCTTGTCCATCCTCCGTGATTTCACCGACCACTTCTTTGGTCTCCGCATCTTTCACCACCGTACCGATGGGGACATCGACAAATTCGTCTCTACCATCTGCACCGTGCCTTCGGTTCCCACTACCCGAACCGCCATGCCCTGCCAGAATGTGCTTCCTGTACTTGAGGTGGAGCAAGGTCCAATGCTGCGCGTTGCCCCTCAAAATGACATGCCCACCACGGCCGCCATCTCCACCATCCGGCCCGCCCTTGGCTGTGGTCCGGTCTCTGTGCATGTGGGTGCTCCCCGGCCCTCCCTTTCCAGAGCGGCAACAGAGCTTCACATAATCGACGAAGTTCTCGTTGGCCATGATCAGGCGGGTGCGTCAGCCTAGGCCTTCGATGGCATCGCGCAGCCGAGCGAAAATGTCTTCTATCGTTCCCATCCCTTCAACGCCATGGTACTTTCCTTGACCGCGATAGTGGCCTGCCACCGGCGCTGTTTCCGCGTTGTAAACGTCGATTCGTTTCTGGATGACGTTGGAGTCAGCATCGTCGGCTCGGCCACTGGTCGCTGCACGCTTCGCCAAGCGATCCCGCAGTTCATCTTCTTCCACCTCCAATGCGAGCATACCCGAAATAGACTGCCCCTTGCTGTTGAGGAACTTATCCAAAGCCTCTGCTTGTGCTGTGGTGCGTGGAAACCCATCAAAAATGAAGCCCTTCGCATCAGGGTGGCCATTGGCCGAGTCCTCCAGCATGCGAATGGTCACGTCATCAGGCACCAGTTGCCCTTTGTCCATATATGATTTAGCCAAGGTTCCCAATTCCGTTTCACCCTTGATGTTGGCTCGGAAAATGTCGCCAGTCGAAAGGTGGACAAAGTCAAAGTGATCAACAAGCAGCTCACTTTGAGTGCCTTTTCCTGCCCCGGGAGGGCCAAAGAGAACGATGTTAAGCATGATGGGTGAAGATAGCGTGATGACAGCCAGACCCCCTCCCTTAAAATTGAAGGTTATGCCCCGCACTCAGCTGTTGTCAATTCAAACTGCTGGCAAATTCGTAAACGGCGATGCCGGTTTCAGAAGAATGACGGAATTTCCTTTCTCGAACTCAACTTCATGTCATCACAACTCCGCCTGCTCGCGGCCCTGATTGCGCTGCTCCTCTTCACCCCTTTGCAACAGCAACTCTGGGCCCAAGACTATGGTCTGGAAACCGAAATCGTGTCCGAAGACATTGGTGTGCTCGTCGGCCCCCTCGGCGTCACAGATTTGACCGGCTACAGCACCACCCGGGTATATGCAACAACAGCCAATTCAAACGATTTCGTGTCCTCCGTTTCTGGAGACGCCACCAACCCAACCTTGATCAACACCACAACTGAGTTCTTCCACACCATTTTGGGCGCTGGCGTTCCCAATGGCATCAACAGCTTCCTATTTGGCATCTATCCAGATTTACTCTACGACAGTTGGGTCAGCATAGGCCTCGAAAGCTCCCCAGACCTGCTTGCGGGAGAGGCCAACATCAGCACGGTTCAGTCGGGCGAAAACCCATGGTTTACGAATTTTGATCCAGGCGGTGGACTCCCTGGTGGCAACATCGCAATCGACGACGCCATTGGTGGCGCTTGGTATGCCTTGAACGGCGACGCCAATGGAATTGCGGGAGACGATCTCAAAGTGCTCGTGGGACAATTCACCACCACAGGTGAAATCAGCGGCCAACTTTACGTTCAATTCTTCATTGAAGGCAATGGGGGCAACGAGTTCCGAGACACCTTCTTCATCGGAGGCTCTGACGGTTGTACGGATGAAAACGCCTGCAACTACGATTCTACAGCCACCAGTGACGACGGGTCCTGCACCTATGCCGAAGCCGGACTCGACTGCGACGGGAACTGCCTCGAAGACGCCGACGGGGATGGCATCTGCGACGAAGACGAAATCCAAGGCTGCACAAACGAGGAAGCCAACAACTTCAATCCAAACGCCACCGATGACGATGGAAGTTGTCAGTTTGGATGTCAACCCGAATGGGGGAACCCCATTGCCTACCCCAGTGTGGCAACCGTACTTGCCTTGGTCACCGTGGAAGGCGAAAACGCCAACATTGGAGATGAAGTCGCAGCCTATGTTGGAGACGAACTGCGCGGCTCGGGCGAAGTCATCGAATTCGAAAGCGCCACATACATCAACATGACCGTATCCATTTCAGGTGGAGAGGAAGTAGTGGAGTTTGTCTTCTTCAACCAGGTGGAATGCAACACCTGTTCAATGGATGCAGAATTGACCGCTGGGTCTTTTGGTGAGTACGGCTCCTTCGATGACCCCTTGATGTTCGATGCGAATTGCTCCGCCACCACACTCGATGTAAACCTCACAGGAGGATGGAATTACGTGTCCACCAGTGTAACCCCTGAAAACTATGCCATCAGCAGTCTTTTTGAAGACGCACTGGGCAGCAACCTTCTCAAGGTGCTGGGCGACGATGACTTTGCGCTTGGCTCGAGCTACACGCCCGGAATACCCAGTGTATTCAACTCCCTTCAAATGCATTCGGATGCTGCGGGATATGTGATTAAAATGGAAGCAGAAGGCATATGGAGCAGCAATGGACTACCACTTGATGCCGCTTCAGTTCCCCTCGACCTGAATGAAGGGTGGAACATTATTGGTTATGTACCACAAACCTCTATGACCGTTGCAGACGCCCTGAATTCCATTGACAACTTGATTGCAACAGTGATTGACGGACAAAATGGAACCGTGTGGAATCCCGCCAATGACGACGCCTTCAATAGCCTCCAAGACATGGAACCGGGCCGCGCCTATTGGGTTCGGATGCTCGAATCCGGCTCATTGACATACCCCGAGGCCCCTTCAGACGACGGGCCTGGGATGGGCATTGTTGGACTTCGTACCGATGGCGACGCCGCCCAGGACATGACCGGGTGGACAGTGGTTCGGTCACCCTTCGCCTCAGCACTGGCAGCAGAAATTCGATTGGATGATCAACCAGTCATTGGTGAGGCCTATATCGGTGCCTTTGTGAATGAGGCCTGTGTCGCCGCGCGGCCCGTCATCACGGTAAACAACATCACAGCTGCCCAGATGGCCATCATGCTCGAAAGCGCAGCCGATGTCACTTTCCGCCTATGGGTTGACGGGGAAGAATTCAGTTCTGAAGACATACTCAACCTTCAAGGCGGCGAAGAATTGGGGCAGGCAGGTGACGTGATGCCCATCCTTCGATTCGGATCTGCAGCCAACGCGGTGATTGAATCCGAGCTCATATCCGAATTCTCCATCTCTCCTATGCCCGCAAGGAACAGAGCGTGGATGAATTTGAATTTGAGCAAGGAGAGCCAAATGAGAATTGCAGTGCTCGATGCGCGCGGTGCAGAAATTGCCCTACTCCATAACGGTCAAATCGCCAGCGGACAGCACCGCATGGCAATCGAAGTGGGGAATTGGGCAGCCGGAACCTACTTCGTACGAGGCGAGGGTCCCAACGGCATGTTCCAATGCCCGCTCATTGTCTACTAAGGACAGGAAACAATCGCATATGAAAAGGCCCGCCAAAGCGGGCCTTTTCACATTTGCAATGTCGCATTGCATCAAGGACAAACAGAGCCAAATGCCGACAGCAAGGCCAAGACATCCGAGACACTAATCAAGCCATCTTCATTTATATCTTCCTCGCATGTGGTCAATCCGACACACAGCTGAGCAACTTCGTCCCAAACCGTTCCAGGACCACAGAAATCGGAACCCAGCGCCGGGTCATTCGAACCATCTCCCTCTCCTCCATCCGATGCTTCGCAAACAGCACATGCTGAGAAACACACAACAGGCAACTCAGTCAAAGGTCCATTGGGCGAAAATGTGCGATTAAATCCGCCCAGCCCATTGTCCATCCCACACTCTATGGGCACGACCTCAGCAGCATTCCAGTCCGGAGATGAGAGGAATTTGTATTGAATTGAATCAGAACCCGTCACCGTGACCGAACGCTCCCAAAGACCGTTGCCCAAATCGTTCATTGGTGTCCCAGCAACATCCCAACCTTGAAAAGAGCCGGCCACGTAAACAATGGTTGGCGGCATCGCGAGTTCAGACACATCCACCCGAAACACCACATCATACTGACACGACCCATCGTCCAATGTCGCTCCTGAATCAAAGTTGATGGCCTCGGAATCCATGCAGCCAGGATAATCGAGATTGGATTCACAGGCAGCACAGGCCCCAAAACAAAACGGCCCAATCACATCTGACCCCAAGACCACCCATTGGCGATTGTAACCGCCAAATTCATCCGGAACACCGCATCCTGATGGAACGGTCTCGGCAGCATTCCAGTTGTTGCCATTAATGAACTTGAACTCCACCAAATCGCCAACTGCTGCCTCAAAAGAAGCAGACCAGATGCCATCAACTCCCTCTTCCAAATCCGTTCCTGAAGGCGACCACCCTTGAAAAGAGCCCGCCACATGCAATCCCCAAGGAGAAATGGCGCCTGACTCAACCAAATCCGTCGCATCCAATGCCACAGTTACCATGTAACTGCAGCTGCCTTCGGCACCGAAGTTTACCGCATTGGAATCCGAACAAGTCAACTCAAACTCCAAAGGCTCAGACACATCGACAGGGGGTACCGGCGTGTCCATCCACAAGTGCCATTGGCCTGGAGCGAAATAATACGGAGAAGACAAATCAGTGACGTCCAAAGTGTTTCCAGTGATGGCGTCTGTCCAGAGTCCAGTGTGCGGAAATGCTGGAACCATATCAAACCCAACCACATCAAAGTTGCCGGCGAGGACGACATTCTGATTTGGTGTGTAGAGGTGAAGGCGCTTGCCAGAGCCACCAAAGTCAATGTCGTAGTCATAGGTTCCAAATGCAGGCTCAGACCGCTTCAACTCACACAGTTTTTTAATGGTCCTCGCCAAACCCTGGCGCTCCGGAACCAGCGCTATGTCATCCCATGGCTCTGGCTTTTCGTCCAGTTTGCAGCCCTCTTCGTAATTGCCATTCAGACAATCATAAATCGAGACATCGTAACCGAATTCGCCCCACTGGTACATCATCTTGGGACCGGGCAACGCAAAAAGAAAGGCGTGCGTCATGGCCAACCTGTCCATCGCCGTGGCAAAAGTTTTGGTGTCATACGCACCTTGGGAATTACCATAGAGCAGCAAGTCATGGGCTATACGCTGCTCATCGTGACTCTCGAAATACGCAATCAGGTTTGGCCAATTCCAGCCCCGTGCCTGCCAAGAGGCTTGGCTAAAGTCACCGCCATACCCCAACGCTGCCTCGGTGAAAACACTGGTGGATTTACCCCAAAGAAGAAACCCACCATTGGCCAAGGCCGATTCCTCTGGGTTGTCCCCCAAATGCTCCAGAATCATGTAGGTGCCCGGATGATTGTACCAAACATGATTACCATAATCAAAGAGGATGTCCACCCGACTCTGGTCATAGGCGTTCCAAGCCCCCACATCTCCCAGTGTAAACGTTTGTGTCAACCCCTTGGAAAGGTCGATTCGATACCCGTCCACATGGAACTCCTCAATCCAAAAATCCAGAACGCGTTTCCAAAATTCTCTGGTCCAAGGGTCACCGTGATCAATATCAGATCCCAGGCCATAGGGGTGTATTTGACTCACATTAAACCATGGATTTCCCGGCGCTGGTGTCCCCTCTTCAGTCTGGTACATCCGAAGCAAAGGATCCAGTCCGAAACTGTGATTGGGCACCACATCCATAATGATGGCAATGCCACGAGCATGTGCCTCGTTGACAAGCCGTTTCAACGAAGCAGCAGTGCCATAGGCTTTGTCAATAGCGAAACGCGGTCCTGGGTTGTAGCCCCAACTTATGTTGCCGTCAAACTCACTCAACGGCATGAGCTCGATTGCTGTAATCCCGAGCCAGGACAAATGGTCCAGCCGCTCCACCACAGCATCGAAATCACGCGCTGCATCCCAATCCCGAACCAGCAACTCATAGATGACCAAGCGGTCTTGTGCTGGCTTGGAAAACCCAGCATCGGTCCATTGGAATTCAGGTTCGACCGTGCGGAACGCACCGACCGGCCAGAATGCGTGTTCACTGGGATGAGGCGGCCTACTGGGGAAAGTCTCTGCCGGGATGTACCCGTCGTTCCAAGGGTCAATAATGACGGGAGCGTATGGATCTGCCACTTCCAGCGTATCGTCAATGAGGTAATGAAAGCGAATCCAAGCTCCGGGCTCTATACCGTCCACTTCCAACCACCACGTGCTTCCATCAATCGATTGGTTCATCTCGAAATCACCATCGATCTGCCAATTGTTGAAGTCCCCGCGAAGGTTGACGTGGTCTTTCGCTGGGGCGCGCAACTGAAAATGCGCCCGATCTGGAGCCAAAACAGTAATACCGTCCAACCTGCCTTCCGGGGGATCTTGAACTAAACCCTGTGCACGCCCCGTTGTCCCCCACCCCAAAACGAACAAAACCAACAGGAGCTGACCAAAATACCGCCCCCATGAGTCACAAGGCAGAAAAGAAGGTTCGCCACAGCACATGAACCCTAAGATAAGGCACCTATTTTCGCCCTTCGAAACGCACAACAATGAAGTACGACATTCTGGTTTTGGGCAGTGGCCCTGGAGGGTATGTTACCGCCATTCGCGCATCCCAACTCGGCATGAAAGTGGCTGTTGTGGAGCGTGAGTCCTTGGGCGGCATTTGCCTGAATTGGGGATGCATCCCAACCAAGGCCTTGTTGAAGAGCGCCAACGTATTTGAATACATCGAACACGCGGAGGACTACGGCATCAAGGTGGCCAAGCCCAAGGTGGATTTTGACGGTATGGTGTCAAGGTCTCGCGGGGTTGCAGATGGAATGTCCAAAGGGGTCCAGTTCTTGATGAAAAAGAACAAAATCGATGTGATCATGGGGGACGGAAAACTCCTCGCTGGACGCAAGGTGGAAGTCACTGCAGCTGACGGAAGCAAACAGGTTGTCGAAGCAGGAAATGTAATCGTCGCAACCGGAGCCCGGAGCCGCCAACTGCCCAACCTCCCTCAAGACGGCAAAAACATCATTGGCTACCGCGAGGCCATGACACTCAAGAAGCAACCCAAAAAGCTCGTGGTTGTGGGGTCCGGCGCCATCGGTGTGGAATTCGCTTATTTCTACAATGCCATCGGCACCGATGTGACCATCGTAGAGTACCTGCCTCACATCGTTCCAGTGGAAGATGAAGATGTTCGCAAGCAACTCGCAAGAAGCTTCAAAAAGGCCGGCATAAAAATCATGACATCCAGCGAGGTCACCGGTGTAGACACTTCAGGATCCGGTTGCAAGGTCCACGTAAAAACCAAGAACGGTGAAGACACCCTCGACGCCGATGTGGTCCTCAGTGCCGTGGGTGTCGTCTCCAACATCGAAGGCATCGGCCTTGAGGAAGTGGGCATCGCCACAGACAGCGGTAAAGTGGTCGTCGACGACTTCTATAAGACCAACATCCCAGGCTATTTCGCCATTGGAGATTGTGTGCCCGGTCCAGCATTGGCCCACGTGGCCAGCGCAGAAGGCATCCTCTGCGTCGAGAAAATTGCGGGTCACGATGTGGAGCCCCTTGACTACGGCAACATCCCTGGCTGCACCTATTGCTTCCCGGAAGTGGCGAGCGTGGGGATGACAGAGGAAGCCTGCAAGAAAGAGGGCATGGACATCAAAGTCGGAAAGTTTCCGTTCAGCGCTTCAGGAAAGGCCAGTGCCGCGGGACACAAAGACGGTTTCGTCAAGCTCATCTTCGATGCCAAGTATGGTGAACTTCTGGGCGGCCACATGATTGGAGCCAACGTCACAGAGATGATCGCTGAAATTGTGGCCATCCGAAAGTTGGAGACCACAGGGCACGAAATCATCAAGACGGTGCACCCCCACCCAACCCTCAGCGAGGCGGTCATGGAAGCGGCAGCTGCAGCTTATGATGAGGTCATCCACCTCTGAACCCCAACCCCCATGAACAAAAAAGGCGCCCAAGGGCGCCTTTTTTTATTGTGAATCGCATCTAATCACTGCACCCCTGCAGGCATCAGATTAAAATTTTCAGCCCCAAAACAATCAGGCAAAACAAGTCTCCTTCCTTAATTTTTAATGTGGATTACCGCCACGGAATGCTCCTACACAAGGGAACACCACCGTTTTCTGGCCAAACCCGCACTATGCCACCTCCACTTGTCTGAAAGTGCCCGTCGAGAGAAATTCCCGCTTCCACAATTCGGCCTGTGGCATCCAGCCGCTCCCATCGGCAGGGCGATTCCACCCGATGGACAACCCCATTTTCTTCGATACGAATGCCCCAAGTTCCCCTTGAGGCAGCGTCCTCCATTCCCACTGCCAATGCAGGATCGAACGTCGGAATCGTGATGGCATACACATCGTCCATGAAATCAGCTGATGCCACCCCTTCCGAAAACACCTGAAGGTTCAGCACCCCTGAAATGACACCATCGGTGGTGAATTGTCCAACCAACACGCGAAGGTCCTCGCCAGCTATTCCGTTTACACCGCCAACAGTGACGTACCACGCCCCATCGATGTCCATCACAAGGTTGCCACCGGACTCAAACTCATCCACCCAATACTCTGTTTCGGCGGGGAACAACCCCACCGGGATCTCCCCTTCCAGTCCCACCGCCATAGACTCTATGCCAATGGTGACCCAACTGTCATACCGCAACGAAGGCAACAATTCGAAAATCAATGGATTGTTGTCATTCGCCGTGACCCACCCATCGGGGTCTTGGTAAAACGATGTGGTCGTCTGAATGAACCCGACCATGTCATCCCAACCGGATATGGAGGTCAAGTAATCGGTAGGATTCACCAGCTTGGCATACAACCGCACCGTCGTCATGCCCGGAATGCTGTCCACCGCCACGACCTCCCACTCGAAGGTGTAGGGCGCTGAGGACTGCTGCGCAGCAACACCCCCTGCAACCAGAAGCCAAAAGCCAAAAAGCGCGGATCGGAAAGCGTTTCTCCTCATGGTGTGTCCCCAACGATGACCAAGCCATCCATCCGAACCTCACCTCCATCATCGAGGCGGGGCTTCTCAATCGTGAACCATGTTACCCCAACAGCGAGTACAGCGATAAGAGGCAACAGGACACGAAGGAGTTTGCGATCGTTCATGACCCCAATCTACCGACAAACCCCCACGTAAAAAGACGGCCCGGTACGCGTTCGTACCGGGCCGTCAAACCAAAACCAATTTTGAAAATGGCTTGGTTGTATGTGACGAGTGCTTATCGAATGTGCCTTTTGTGTGTCCGTGTAAAACCGGAATTCCCTGAATTGATCCGTAATCACTCCGAACAAAAGGTCCCGAAATCCGTGAGAAGGTTCAGGAGATCATTGATTCCAACGTACCCATCAGCGTTATTGTCAGTTGGACAGTCATTGGACCCGACGCACTGCAGGAGAACTTCTGACCAGACCGTTCCTGGACCACATAAAGCAATCTCAAGAGAATCACAGATGTCATTTCCATTTAAGTCGGCCATACATGAACCGCCGCATTCTCCTATTGCATCCACTGTCGCTCCGAGGCAATCGCAATTTTCATCTGAAGGCCAAAAGCACGAGCTGTTATCATCGGTGGCTGAAGCATCATAATTACAGGCCACTGGATCCGTGCAGCCTTCAATCTCGTCTTC
>PBIE01000008.1 GCA_002720375.1 Crocinitomicaceae bacterium
CGAAAACGCGGATTTTGCCGAAGCTGTAGAGCTTGAGGGCCTCACCTTTATTGGCCCCCGCCCCCACAGCATCCGCACAATGGGAGACAAACTTTCCGCCAAAGAGGCCGTTGCAGCGCAACAGGTCCCCTTAGTGCCCGGCTCGGACGGAGAAGTCACCGACCTTGACGAAGTCGAGCGTCTCGCCAAGGCCATTGGCTTTCCCGTCATGGTGAAAGCAAGCGCAGGCGGCGGAGGAAAGGGAATGCGCGTCGTATTCAACCCCGAGCGTCTGCGGGAAGAAACCCAGCGGGCCATGAGCGAGGCCCAAAGCGCATTTGGCAACGGTGCCGTGTTCCTCGAAAAGTTTGTCACAGAACCTAGACACATAGAAATCCAAGTCCTGTGCGACTCCCATGGAAATGGCGTCCACCTCTTCGAGCGCGAGTGCAGCATCCAAAGGCGCCATCAAAAAGTGGTGGAAGAGGCACCGAGCGCCCTTCTAGACGATGACCTGCGGGCACAGATGGGACAATGCGCACTGGACTGCGCCAAAGCTTGCGGATATGTGGGCGCCGGAACAGTAGAATTTCTCGTGGATTCAAACCGCAATTTTTACTTCCTCGAAATGAATACCCGGCTCCAGGTGGAACACCCAGTTACTGAAATGATCACTGGGGTAGACCTTGTCGAGGAGCAAGTGCGCATCGCACGTGGTGAGCAACTTCGCCTGTCCCAATCCCAGTTGCGCATTCAAGGGCATGCGATCGAGCTTCGGGTGTATGCAGAAGATGTGCCTTCCGGCTTCCTCCCCTCAACCGGTAACCTCAACACCCATGTCACTCCCGAAGGTCCGGGCATTCGTGTCGATGCAGGCGTGGAAGAAGGTGATGCCATCTCGATTCATTACGACCCAATGATCTCCAAACTTTGCGCACATGGCATGGACCGCTCTCAAGCCATTGAGAGATTGCGCCGCGCCATTGACGAGTACTTGATTCAAGGCGTGGAAACCACACTTGAATTTGGACGCTATGTGTTGGACCACGATGCATTTACCTCAGGCCACTTTGATACCGGCTTTGTCGGTGCTCATTTCGACGCCGATCAATTTCAATCCTACCTCAATAAGCGAAAATCAAACGCAGAATGGACAGCTGCCGCTGCGGCGCTTAAGAGCCAAAGTCCCAGCATAGGAAATGGAGTTTCGCTCCCAGTGGACCATCAGGCCACTTCTTGGAAACACCGATTCTCAGACTGAACTCCTTTAGAGGGCAACTTTTCGGCGTGGATTTCGTTCCAATTGCGCCATGAAAAGGAAGGCACCGTCTCTTCATATCCAAATTTCCGCCCTTTTTGGCTTGCTTTCGCTGTCGGGCAGTTTGGTTGGACAAACAGCTATTCAAGACAGCCTTCCTCCGCTTGTCCATTTGGGAGTTGCCGAAGTGGCGCCAAAGCCAATTGTACCCGCACACCATCGCTTCCAGCCGGGATCCAAGCGATACCGACGCCTCGAAAAACGCGTTCTTAAGGTCTGGCCCTATGCCGCATTTGCTGGAAAAACCATGGACAGCCTTGAAACAGAGATGGCGCGAATCCATTCCAAACGTGAACGGCGCAGCATCGTCGACCGCAAAGAGAAGGAACTCAAGACCCAATTCGAAGGGGACTTGAAACGATTGACCATGCGAGAGGGCATCTTGCTCATCCGGCTCATTGACCGGGAAGCACAGCGCACAACATTCGGCGTCATACGGGAGCTTAAAGGCCGATTGAGCGCCTTCATGTGGCAGGGCCTCGCCAAACTTTTTGGTCACGACCTCAAGACTGAGTACGACCCCACAGGCGAGGATGCAGCAATTGAACACATACTGCACACCCATGGCTTGGTGCCGGCCCAACGTCTCGATACTGTTGGAGTGTCGACACTTGATTGACACCCACACCCCCCGAAGCGCGGCAGCCTTTACACTCCGTATCTTTACAAAGCATGGAAAAGGCGTTCATCCTGTACGACCTCGAGGCCACCTGCTGGCGCACGAGCCGGCCCAAGCGGGTGGAAATAATCGAAGTGGGCGCCGTCAAGGTCAATGCAAGCCTCGAAATCACATCCGAGTTCTGCGCCTTTGTTCGGCCCATGATGCACCCCGTCATCAGCAGATTCTGTACCTCACTCACCTCCATCCGCCAATCCGATATAGACCGTGCTCCTCAGTTTGACGAGGTCATCGAGGAATATGAGGATTGGATGGGCGTGGGCACGCACGACGTGATTCCACTTAGTTGGGGAGAATTCGACAAGCGACAGCTGAACACTGACGCGGTACTTCACAACATCGATATCGACTGGCTCGACGCCCACGTCTGCTTTCAAAAGCACTATGGAAAATGGAAGCAGTCCAAAAACCAAATTGGATTGAAAAACGCCTTGGAAGAGGAAAACATCAATTGGTCCGGAACTGAACACCGGGCCATTGACGATGCCCGAAACATGGCGGAACTCTTCTGCAAGGTTGCCCGCCATATCCCGAGCCTTCAATTGAATTGATGTACAGCGGATTCCAAAGCACGTTACAGACTGCCAAAACCATTGCGTCATTGGAGTGGAGACTGGAGTGGCGACAAGGCCACCAAATCGCCTCTGTGGGCATGTTCGCGTTGTCGTCTGTCTATGTTGCCTTTCAGGCCGCAAGAAACGACGTCTCTGCAGACGCCTGGTCAGCCATGCTTTGGATGGTGTATTTATTCAGCGGATTCACAGCGGTAGGTCGCCTTTTTGACAGAGAGCGATCGAGTGCGAGACGCTACCTGCAATGGACTGTCGACCCGCTGGGCTTGATGCTGGGCAAACTCGCACACGCCATTTTTACCACCACTGGACTAAGCGCCGTTGTACTGTGCGGCTTCCTTCTTTTCCTAGGTTGGCCCACAGGAGAAACAGCCAAAATGGGGATTGTCGTCTTCGCAGCGTGGTTGGGCGGCCTGTCCATGACCACAACCTTGGTCTTTGTCACCGCTGTTGCCTCTCAAGTGAAAGCTGGCGGCAGCGCACTCGGCGCCATACTCGGGCTTCCGCTTTTGATTCCCCAGTTGATCTTGGCCACCCGACTCACTGTCGGAGCATTGCAGGGAACCCCATGGTCTTTGGTTGCAGAAATTCCATTGTTTTTGACAACGTTGTGTGCGGGAACCAGCATCATGGCCTGCATCCTGTTCCCCTACATTTGGCGGGCATGAGGTATTGGAATTCGGTATGGAAAATGGGAGGGATTTTACTCCTCGCCTACGTGATTGTCCGGGGCTTCGGTACGCCACTTCAACCTGGACTTGTCGAGGCCAACCCCAGTCGCCTTAAGCCCGGACTTGCGGACCTCGAACTGAAAGCTGTAGGTCAGCCCTTTGCAGAGGAAAACGCCCCTATAGAGGGACATCAACTTATCCTTAAATCCGACCAAGACCTCATCGCCACAAACCTCACGCGCATTTCTCCCCACAGCGTGCAGGCCAGTGTCGTTATTCCCGACCTTTTGCCCTCGCCCGCGCTCGACGCATTCCTGTTCACGCCATCATCGGGCACGCTGTTTTTGGGCAATGCCTTCTTTGTGGAAGGTGCGGGCACCGGACCGGTCCCGCAGGCATTTGCTGCCACACCTCCTGCTGAGGTAGACCCTAACCTCGGTTTTAGCTTCCCCTACCAGCCCAACATCATCGAGAGCATCCGCAATCTGCTTTGGCATGTCCCCATGTGGTTCGCCATGTTCTTCGTGATGGGCATTGGGTTTGTCGCCTCGCTGATGCAATTGAGAACAGACAAGGCCGATTGGGACCATCGGTCTGAGGCCGCCGTGCGCACCGGGCTTGTCTTTGGCATCCTCGGCTTGATCACAGGCTCACTTTGGGCGCGGTGGACCTGGGGAGCATGGTGGGTGTCTGACCCCCAACTCAACGGGGCTCTTGTCACCGTTTTGTTGTACACAGGGTATTTGCTCCTCCGAGCTGCAATGGGTGAAGACGAGCGCGTGGGGCGAATCACTGCGGTTTACAATGTGTTCGCCTTCGTCATGCTGGTGATTCTCCTAATGGTTTTGCCACGTTACACGGAAAGTTTACACCCCGGAAAAGACGGGAACCCAGGCTTCAACAGCTATGATCTAGACAACAGCCTTCGGGCTGTCTTTTACCCTGCCGTGATTGGCTGGGGGGCCTTGTGCTACTGGATGTACACCCTACGCCTGCGCATGAACCGTCTGGAATACCGTTTGTTGAACGAATGAACACGCTCATGAATCACATTCTGTTCTTAAACAACCTCGAAGGTTTCTTTTTTGGCAGTGGCAAGGCCCACGTGGTGACGGGTGTTTCTCTTATCATACTGGCTGGCATTGCCTTTTCGATGTGGCGCATGGACCGGCGTTTGACCCAGTTGGAAAACGAGAAAAACGACACCCCATCCTGAGGCCATGAGTCGCGCCAACATCGTCGTCCTTCTATTGGTGGCTGTGCTTATGGGCGCACTCCTCAGCGTATTCACGACAAACAGTGAATCGGTCGTTTTCGCGAGGGCATTTGCTGAACCTGGAGTGGAATTCAAGGTTTCCGGAACACTTGACCCCGATTACCCCGTGATTTACGATCCAGAAGTGGCTGTGGCCAAGACCCGTTTTCACATGCGCGACAAAAATGGAGAGGTCCAAGAGGTCATTCTTCAAAAGGCAAAACCGACAGGGCTAGAGCAAAGTGAATCCATAGACCTGTACGGCACTGTTATTGACGGACAATTCATCGCCGGAGAAATGCTAATGAAGTGCCCGAGCAAATACAACGAGCAATCGCACAGTCTAGCTGACGCGACAAACGCCCCTTGATCCCCACCCCTGTGGACATCACCTACATCGGAGAATGGACTTGGGCTGCCTCACTAGGCCGCCTTTTTCTGGCAGTCGCCTTTGCAGCTGGATTGATGTCCACGATTGGGTATGTCTTCGCCGTTCACCAACCGACACAACGCTGGATGAAGATGGGCCGATGGGCCTTCCGAATCCACGCTGCGAGCATCTTCGGGGCCAGTGTCCTGCTGTACCTCCTCATCTTCTGCCACCGTTATGAGTTCCAATACATCTGGAAGCACCTCAATGACGCAATGCCACTCGGTTTTATGGTCTCGAGCTTCTGGGGTGGACAAGAAGGCGGATTCCTCATTTGGATGTCATGGATGCTGATTCTCGCACTGCTCTTTCTGCGGCGAGATCCCGGGCGTTTAGAAGCCCCTGTGATGGCCATTCATGGTGGTGTGCTCACGGGACTAAGCTCCATGCTATTGGGGTTGTACTTCGGCGATTTTCAATTCGGACTGGACCCTTTCCTTCTCCTCCGTGAGGCCCCACAAAACGCAGGCTTGCCTTGGACGTTTAATGGTAACTACCTCAACCTTATTCCGCAGTTCGCCGACGGTCAGGGACTCAACCCACTACTACAGAACTACTGGATGGTCATTCACCCACCTACGTTGTTTCTGGGTTTTGCAAGCACGCTGATGCCTTTTGCCATGGCTGTGGCGGGCCTATGGCTTGGCGACCACAAAACATGGATGCGCAAGGCCATAACGTGGGCCTTCTTCGGTGTGGCCATACTGGGGGCCGGTATTTTGATGGGTGGCGCTTGGGCTTATGAGGCACTCAGCTTCGGTGGATTCTGGGCTTGGGACCCCGTGGAAAACAGTTCCTTGGTGCCCTGGCTCGTCCTGGTGGCAGGAGCCCACCTTCTGCTCATCAACCAGAACAAACCGGGCACGGCAGTCACCGCCACCTACTTGATGGTTGGGCTCTCTTTCTTACTCGTGGTCTACTCCACGTTTCTCACAAAGAGTGGCATCCTAGGGGACACATCGGTTCACAGTTTTGTGGACAGCGGCATCCTGCCCCAGCTCCTCGCCTTTCTACTCGGAAATTGCATCCTCTTTTCTGTCTTGTTTTTACCCGCTGGCCAGGAACGCAATGCTTTTGCCTTGATTCAGCTTTTGCTCGCGGTAGGCATTGCCTTGGGACAGCCCGCAATCTGTATCCTTCTCATGTTGGTCCTCATGACGGGCGCCATCTTACGGGGACATCTGAAGCACCTTCCCAAACCGGACAAGGAGAGTCCATTGTGGACCCGTGAATTCTGGATGTTTGTCGGAGGAATGCTGATGTTCGCATCAGCAGTTCACATCACCTTTCAAACGAGCCTGCCAGTATTGAATCACTTTCTGGCCCCCTTCAGTGGACTCTTCGATCAGCTGTTCCAGTCCACTGGCTGGCCATTGGCCCGAAAGCTGGCAGCACACGATTTAGCACCTGGCACCGACTTTGATGCGACCTATCATGCAGTTCAGGTTCCCCTGGCCTTCCTTTTCATCAGCATCACCGCCTTTGCCCAATTCTTGAGGTACAGAATAGACAGCGAAAAGGGCCTGTTCATCAAGTTGCTCAGAAGCTTAATCACTGCAGCAGTGATGACCAGCGTATTCCTCCTCGCCTATGACTTTGCCAGTTGGGAAGCCCCCCGCGTGGCCCTTCTCTTCGCTTGTCTCTGGTCTGCCTCAGCCAATGCGGACTATGTGTTTCAAGTGCTCAAGGGACAATGGAATTTCGCAGGCGCAAGCCTGTCCCACATTGGCTTTGCCCTTGTCATTTTTGGCGCGGTTCTTTCCACAGCCAAAAAAGACATCATCAGCGCCAACCGGTTTGGCGATTTGGCGATGCTCAATGAGTCCCTGTCCAACGAGGAGGACCTCCTTCTTCTTCAAGGGGACACCATAGCAATGGGCCCATATTATGTCTGCTACAGGGAACGACGCCAAGATGGAATACACGCTAAGTTCGCTGTGGACTACTTCAGAACAGTGCCTGAGGCTTACACAAAAGGTGAAGTGGTGGCGCGAGATGGGTTCCTGTTTCAATGCATTACTGACCACACCGCAAGTCCAGATTTCACCTCGGACCTCGAATCAAATTGGACCTTTCTCCCCATGCCAAATGAGCGACAGCAGAGGGAGGCCAAGGCATGGTCAGCGGGAAAACCCGGACCCTTCGCCTTCACACTTGATCCGCGGATTCAGCTCAACGAGCAGATGGGCAATGCACCAGAACCGGACACCAAGCGATACTGGAATCGAGACCTGTATACCCACATCAAGTGGGGCCGCGTATCCGACCCAGACGCCGACGAGGAAGGCTGGATGGATGGACGCAAACACGACATGATGCGGAGGGACAGCCTGGTCATCGGAAAGTCCATCCTGGCTTTGGACTCCATCTCTGCCGTGACCCGCCCTCAAAAACCCGGCTATGGCCTTCTTGACAAAGACATCGCGGTTGCCGCCCATTTCCGTCTGTCCGGCAATGGACCTGACACCACCTTCACCGCACTTTACATCGTCAGAGATAGCTTGCTCATTCCAGACATGGTGACCTTGCAAGAGCGAGGTGTAAAACTCCGGATCGATGGCTTCCGTCCGGCGGAGGCAACGTTCGAAACGGTCATCTGGGAAAATCTGTCCATTCGCAGGGACTTCATTGTGATGCAGGCCATCGTGTTTCCCCAGATCAACCTGCTCTGGTTGGGCTGTCTCATCATGACAGCTGGCGCCCTAATGGCCGTCAGGGAACGAAAGCGAATGGAGCTTAGACGCAAATCAAAAGCCGCATGAAAAGCGCCCATGTCATCGGAATGGGACGCCTCGGGCATCACCTCGCCTTGCGTCTCGAAGACTTGGGCATCGCCGTCCAGCGTTGGAACCGAACCCCGACTGAAGGAATCCCATCCCTTGCGGAGTGGACCGCCAAAACCCAACCTGACGCAGTCTTTCTGACCGTATCAGATGACGCCATTCAACCGGTCGCAAATTCGATTCGACACGGCCTAAATTCTAGCACATGGCTGATTCACCACGCCGGATCCGTACCAAAAGACACATTGGGACCTACACAAGCGCCTACAGCAGTGCTCTGGCCTCCCATGACCTTCCAAACCGACGTCACCCCAGATTGGTCAATGCTGCCGTTGATCGTAGACACCGAACACTCTGCCATTCGGAATTGGGCTCGGAACCTTACCCCCAATTGTACGGATGTTCAAGGAGACGCGCGTTCAGAGCTGCATTTGGCCGCCGTCCTAATGGGCAATCTTACCGCCGGATGGCTAGGCATGGTACAGCAGCACCTCCATGACCGCGGACTGGACGCTCGTGCATTGAGTCCATTGGTCCAATCCAGTGTATTAAGGGCCCTAGACGGGTTGGCACTCAACCACGTCACTGGACCTGCAGCGCGCAACGACAGGGAGACATTAACCCGTCAAGCTGATTTCCTAGAAACGCATGACAGTCGAGGGGATTTGACCCAAATTCACCACATCTTGACCAACCGCATCCTTACCCACCATGGACACGACCCCCTCCCCCCACTTCAAGGAACGCCTCAAAGGGATTGAAGGCTTTGTCTTCGACAACGATGGCGTCTTCACCAACGGCACTGTTTACCTGATGCCTGGCGGTGAACAGGTCCGAACGGCAAGCACACGGGACGGATATGCCGTCCAACACGCTGCAAAATGCGGGGTCAAGATGGCTATGATCACGGGCGGCAGAAGCGAAGAAGTCACCCGTCGAATGAATGGCCTTGGCGTATCCGACGTCATCAGCGGTGCGGCCGTCAAATTGGGCGAAATGGAGGCCCTGTGCGAACGATGGGGCATCCAGCTTAACCAAGTGTGCTACATGGGCGATGACATTCCAGACATCCCCGTCCTGAAAGCAGTGGGTCTGGCATGTTGTCCGAACGACGCTGTTCCCGAAGTCAGAGCAGTCTGTGACTACATTAGTCCAGTTCGTGGCGGTGAGGGGTGCGTCCGCGACATTTTAGAACAAGGAATGAAAATGAAAGGCTTGTGGATGAATCACCTCGCTCACGCGTGGTGAACGCGTAAGTTTGCCGCCCAATGGACCGCAATACGATTACAGGGTTCTTGCTGATTTTCGCGATGGTCATCGTGTATCAGCTGTACTTCGTCCCTGCCCCTCAAGAACTGGCAGAAGACCAAGCCCAAACTGTTTCCACACCGGAAACCCCTTCTCTGGTCTCGGATTTCCGCGCTACAGAAGTGGCCAATGTCCTCGACAGCACGTATACCTCCAAGCTGACCAAGCTCAGGTCAGACGTCCTGGAAGTGGAAATCACCACGGACGGAGGCACGCCCATCCGGGCCACCCTCCAAGACGGGTACCTCGATTTCTGGAACAGACAGCCCATCCAGCTCTGGACAGAGGGCGGGTCGGACATGAACTTCGTCGCCCGAGGCGAAGTCTCTTATGACCAGAGTTTTGATGTGGTGTCCCAAAGCGAAAGCGAGGTCGTCCTCGCCAACCGTGGAGACGGCCCATTGAAAACGCTGACCTACACCATTGATGGCTATCTGGTGGATGTGCAGGCCGCATTCGAAGATGCCCGAGGCGAGGTGGGTTTCCAATGGCAAGCAGACGGTGCCCACAACGAAAAGGGCATCGATGTAGAGCGGCAAAAAAGCAGCATTTACTTCCGCGAACAGGGACGCGGACGAGACTATTTATACGAAGGACGAGACGACTCTGCCGACATTGAAGACCCCGTCGAATGGGTCGCATTCAAGCAGAACTACTTCTCCGCCATCGTGGGAACCGACGCCGGGTTTACCTCGGGCACTTTGCGCAGCCTTCCACCTACAGAATCGGCTGACACGCTCATCACCATGCGGTATGGCATGGACGTCCGCATGCCCACTGTGGATCGAGACGGCAGAGAGGTGGCCGACTTGCGCTTTTACTTCGGACCCAATGATGTCTCTGAATTGAACGCCACCGGCTGGGGCGAAATTGGAAGGGTCATCGATTTTGGCTGGTGGATTTTCGGTTGGATCAACCGGAATGTCATCTTCCCGATCTACGCCTTTTTGGCCCAATACATGGGCTCAGCAGGACTCATCATTCTGGTCTTGACCATCGCCATCAAGTCCATCCTCTTTCCCATCACGTGGAAAAACTACGTCAGCTCCGCCAAAATGCGCCTGCTCAAGCCGGACATGGAGGAAATAAATACCAAGTATCCCAATCAGGAGGATGCAATGCAGCGGCAACAGGAGACCATGAAGCTGTACCGGGAAAGCGGGGTAAATCCGCTCGCAGGATGCATCCCTCAGCTCATTCAAATGCCCTTGTTGTATGCGATGTTCCGCTTCTTCCCGGCCAACATCGAGCTTCGCGGAAAGTCCTTCCTGTGGGCAGACGATCTCGGGGCATATGACAGCATTCTCGACTTGCCCTTCGAAATTCCATTCTATGGGGCACACGTCTCTGGATTCACAGTGCTCATGGCAGGGTCCATGTTTGTCTACATGGGACAAACCATGGCTCAACAGGCCGCGCCGACCCAGCCTGGCATGCCCGACATGCGCATCATGGCGCGCATCATGCCACTGTTTATGCTGTTCTTCTTTAACAAGTTCGCCAGCGGCCTGAGCCTTTACTATTTCATTGCCAACCTGATCACCATTGGTCAGGTCACCACGGTCAAGAAGTTCTTCATCAACGAAGACAAGATTCGCGAGAAGATCAAGGCCAAGCAAGCTGAGCCCAAAGAGGAGAAAAAGAAGAGTGGATTTGCGGCGCGGTTGGAAGCCATGCAAAAGGAACAACAGCAAAAAGCTGAGGAAATGAAGCGCCAACGGGACCAATCAAGAAAGTCCCGGAACCAAAAACGCAAAAAATGACGGCGCCATATGCGTCTTGGTGGACCATTACTGCGCTGCTCTTTACTGCTGGATGTGCAGGACCTAGACAATACCTCCCGAAAGGAGACGACACGTGGTTGGTCTACGAGCGCACACCCTGCTTCGGACCGTGCCCTGTCTTTAAACTCGAAGTGTCAACAGACGGAACCGCTTGGTTCCACGGCGGACGCAACGCTGAACCAAACGGTCACCATCTGGCCACTTGGGGAAACGAAGAACGCCAAATTGTAGCAGAGAAGGCCTACGGTGTGCGCTTCAAGTCCAAAGCCGGCCGATATGACAACCCCCTCATCACGGACCTTCCTGCCAGACACATCCTGCTGGCCGGATGCGATCTGTATGACCGTTTTGAAGGACCAAATATCGATGCGCTCTATACCGCGCTGGACAGCCTCATATCCACGACCGACTGGATTCCCTCGGAGCATTGATTCCCTGCCCTATTTTCGCCGCTCGCTCAGGGCAGGTTTTGCCCATATCGAAACGATTCAAATTCATGAAGCACCGCATTTTCCTGCTGCTTTTTGCAGCCTTTCAACTCGCCTCAGCACCAGCCAAAGCCGATGAAGGCATGTGGCTGTTGCACATGCTCCAGCGCATCAATGAGGCCGAGATGCAGCAAATGGGCCTCAACCTGTCTGCTGAAGACATATACTCACTCAACCAAGCTTGCTTGAAAGACGCTGTCATTACACTCAATGGAGGCAGCTGCACAGCCGAACTGATTTCCAGTGAGGGCCTTGTGCTCACCAACCACCACTGCGCTTATGGTGCTATTCAGGGGTTCAGCACTGTAGAGGATGATATCCTAACCAACGGGTTCTGGGCCATGAGCTTAGAAGAAGAAAAGCCGATTCCGGATTTCAGCGTGACCTTCCTCCAGCGCATTGAGGATGTGACTGAACGCGTGCTTGCCGACATCACGGATGACATGGACGAGAGCACCCGCCAGCAGACCATTCAGGCGGTCATTGGACAAATCGAAGAGGAGGAAAAGGGCATCAGCCCCGATTTCCGACCCCAAGTGAAGTCTTTTTACCACGCCAATGAGTTCTACCTTTTCGTCTACCGCGACTACAGCGACATCCGTCTTGTAGGCAATCCACCTGAGAGCGTGGGAAAGTTCGGCGGTGACACAGACAACTGGATGTGGCCACGCCACACGGGAGATTTTTCCCTGCTTCGCATTTATGCCGACAGCGACAACAATCCAGCAGACTACAGTGAAGACAATGTTCCCTACCAGCCCAAGCGCCACCTCAAGGTGAGCCTCGACGGTGTCGAAAACGGCGACTTCACCATGATCATGGGCTACCCAGGCAGCACCGACCGGTTCTTGAGCAGCCGCGGCATTCAACAGGCGCTCGAACTTTACAATCCCAGTGTTGTGGACGTTCGAGACCTCAAACTGAAAACCATGAAGTCGCACATGGATGCCGACCCCGCTGTCCGCATCCAGTACGCCTCGAAATATGCCTCCACAGCGAACTACTGGAAGTACTACATCGGTCAGTCAAAAGGCCTTCGCGCTTTGGACGTGTACGGCAAGAAAAAAGCCCTCGAAGATGAGTTCACCGCTTGGGTCGAAGGCAACAGCGACCGAAAAGCCAAATACGGCGAGACACTCAACCTTATCGACAAGTACTACGCCAACACAGATGCCACAGTCAAAGGGCAGGTCTATTCGCTCGAAGCTGGCCTGATTGGATGCGACCTCATGCTGTTTGCCTTCCGCGTCGGCATGGGTGCACAAGGGCTGTTTAGTGAAGATGCGGAACGGGCGACTGGTGCTGCGGCCTCGCTCCAAGGACGCGCAGACGACTTCTTCAAGGATTACGACCAAGACACTGATCGGGACCTGTTCATCCAATTGATGACCAAGTACATGACCGATATCGCTCCAGACCAGCAACCGGCATTCTTCGCCACGGTCCAAAACAAGTACAAGGGAGACTTCACCCGCTATGCGGACAAGATGTACCCAAAGAGCTTCCTGACCGATCCAGATCGCTTTGCAGCTTTCCTGGCTAACCCAAGCCAAAAGGTCCTCGATAAGGACCTCGCCGTGGCTGCCGCCATGAGCCTCATCGACACCTACCGCGGCTACTTCTCCTCACCTGAGCAGAGCAAATTCGATGAAGGGTACCGGCTGCTCACCGCTGGACTGCGCGAAATGCAGCCCGACAAGATGTGGTACCCGGACGCCAACTCCACCATGCGATTGAGCTATGGTCAAGTCGGAGATTACGATCCGGCAGACGCAGTCCACTACGACTTCGTGACGACAGCAGAAGGCATCCTGCAGAAAAAGGACAACAGCAACCCAGAGTTCGTCGTGCACCCCACCTTGGAAACCCTGATTCGCAACAAGGACTACGGCCGTTATGCTGACGAGGACGGAAACCTTGTGCTCTGCTTCATCTCCGGAAACGACATCACGGGCGGAAATTCCGGAAGCCCAGTGCTCAACGGGGACGGCGACCTCATCGGCCTCGCATTTGATGGCAATTGGGAAGCCATGAGCGGAGACATCGCATTCGAACCCGAACTGCAACGGACAATCAGTGTGGACATCCGCTACGTGATGTGGGTCATTGACAAGATGGCCGGCGCACAGAACCTGATTGACGAAATTGACTTCGTGACCACACCCAAGCCCATGCCAGCAGGCGAGATGACAGCTCCAGTTGAGGAAGGACGTTAATCAAGTCTTCAACAGAACAACGAAAAGCCCCGCCTGCCAGCGGGGCTTTTTGATTGGCGGCATTCATCTTTTAGTGGACCAACACATCTGAATGGACTCCAGAGCCCTTTCCCGGACGGGCTACGAAAGGCCCTTCACAAATAGATGTGAAACTGCTGCTCCACTGGATCCCACCATTCCGACTGATAACTGAGCCGGGTCATGGCTATTTCAGGGTAATGCTGGTAGTCAAACTCAAAGCCGCCAATGTCAAGGCCATTGGGCCAGTCGCCGTCATAAGCGCACAACTCCAGCGTATCTGACACATTGGCCAACGGATCGAATCGGATCGCAGTCTCGGAATCGACAAAAACAATCTCCAAGTGAACGGTAAACTCCTCCTCTGTCCAAGGCGAAACGGACCAGATTGAGTACACGTATGGCTCACCGTATTCAATCCCCATCTCGACCACATCTGCTTCCTCCACTGGATTGCACACAGGCTCTGTGTTTCGTAAAAAGGAATACGTGAGGTAGATCCCTTGGGACTGAACCCATCGCACCACCTCAATGTGCCCGGCGTGAATCGTCACGTCGGTGGTTTCATCTGCCCAAATCACCGTCCCGTCCGTATCGAAATTCAAAAACTCACGGTAACGGTACACACACATGCCCTGGGCATTGATGAAGTCAGCCTTGCTGTCTCCCACCGAGTAAAACGAATGAATTTCTTCTTCAGGGTAGACGGGGTCAAATTGATAGTACCGCAGCGTCAGTTGTTCGCCACCCTCAGGGAATTTAAGGGACCAAAACGGCTCGCTTTCAAAGGACAATGGGAACCCGTCGTCCGTCTCAATCACGAGGCTGTCCTCAATCAAGGCACAAGGAGACGCGTCAAACCCTTCAATGATAGTCATGGTCCTTTCCAGCTCGGGCTTGCCACAGGAAATCAAGACCCAAACGAAACCAAGTGTCCAAACAGAGGAAAGCCGGAAGAACATGATCTCAAATATACTCGGCCCAAATTCAGCCTTGACCAAGGCTTTTGCAATCACCAAAATCAGACTGCATTTCGGCCGGCATTGATGATACCAAACATCGTACGCACAACGAGTTTCTCTAAAACAGCGCGATTGGCTGGTGGAGCGCCTTGGCCATCCAACCACTGCAAGGCCGCCTGTTGAATGACCAAAAGTGGCAAGATGATGGATTCCCTCAGGTCAATGGATTCTGCAATGTCCGGCGACCGATCCATGAGCTCGGATTGACCTGAAATCCGCAGAATTAACTGACGAGTCAATGCGAATTCAGAACGAACCCTCCGCCAGATATCGCCAAATCGCTCATCGTTCTCGAGGTGAGCCGTCAGAGAAAAGTTGCATTTGCGCATGCTCTGCATGCTGTTGTCTAACAACGCAGCAAACAAAGGCTGACTCCGATACAACTCGGCCACCTCCTCCAATCTCCCCTCATCTTCCAAGGTGGACAACGCAGTACCAATACCAAAGAAACCTGGAACATTCTGCTTGAGCTGACTCCAAGACCCGACAAAAGGAATGGCCCGAAGGTCATCCAAGGTCAACGGACCCTCCTTCTTTCGACTCGTCGGTCGACTGGCGATATTGGTCGCTCCATAGTGCTTCAGCGTGCCATACGTCGAGAGGTATTCCATGAACATGGGGTGGGCCTTGAGCTGGTTGTACCCGGCATAACTCCGCTCGGCCAACTCGTCCATGAGCATGCGCTGCTCTCGAGTCCAACGCGACTTATCCGGATCAATCAAGCGATGCTGAATACCTGCAGTCAACAGGAGCTCTAAATTGTAAGACGCACTGCGTGGGGTCCCGAATTTGGAACTGATAGATTGCCCTTGGATTGTTGTCTGGACCTCCCGAGTATCCACATCTGGGCCCAAGGATGCATAAAAGCGGTGGGTGTTTCCACCACCTCGCGCTGGAGGCCCTCCCCGACCATCGAAGAACACCACCTCAACGCCAAACTCCCTGCACACCGCAGACAAGCGTTCCTTGGCCAAGTGAATGGACCAATTCGCTCTGAGGTAGCCTCCATCCTTGGTGCCGTCACTGAAGCCGAGCATCACATGTTGTACATCGCCCCGAGCAGACACATGGTCGCGATACACCTTTGTCCCGAACAATATGCGCATCTGGTCTGGGGCGCCTGACAAGTCGTCAACCGTTTCGAAGAGCGGAACAAAATCCAGTTCCAATTCTGCATCGGCATGGGCATATCGGGCCATTACGAACAAACGGATGACATCTTCTGCACCCCTGCAGTTGCTGATGATGAAACGATGACATCCCCGAGGGCCATTGAGTTGCTGAATCTCTTTGATCGAATCCATCACTTCCCATACATCGCGCACCACCTCATCCTCATCTTCGGCAATTGGACGAACGCTCTGTGATTGAAGCAGCGCCTCGATTCCGTCGGGCAAACCCAGTGCGTCAGCAGAACGCCGAAGGACTCGGCTGTCCTGCCGGATGTCCATACTGGCGAAGTGCCTTCCAAACATGAGAATGGCCACCCTCAATAGGGAAACTGCCTCGGCATGAAGTCCCCCAAAATCTTGCCGAACACGTTTCTCAATCTCCTCCAGACCATCGAGAACCCCTTCGTCATCAAACACCTGTGTGTCGATGGCAAGAATGGCCGCTTCAACCTTGGACTGCAAGACATCCAGTTCAATATCTAGGCCCTTGTATGTAATTCTCCGGCGCAATTGCTGAAAGGAACGACGATAGCACCGCAACAAAGTCAAGCGCAGTCGACGGGCCACGCGCAGCGTCGTGCCTGCATCTACATAGGGATTTCCATCGCGATCCCCACCGGGCCAAAACCCAACTGAGAACAAACCCGCAGCAGTTTCTAGGGAAACCCCAACGGACGCGGAAACACGCAAAGCCAACTTTGGGAAAGCCTCGAAAAATACATGCTCGAGGTACCAACTTTGTCGAACAGCCTCTTCATAAGGCGTGGGCTTTTTCGTTTGGAAAAAGGGCGTCAGCCCCAACTGATGGAGCAAATTGTGGGCACTTTCCAAATCCCCTTTCTGAATATGGGCTGTCAGGTCTGTTATGATTCCGAGTGCTGTTCCTGGATAAAACTGCGTCGGATGAGCCGTCAAAACGACCCTCACGTGGTGTTCACCAAAAGACCGAACCAGCTCCCTCTCGAGGCCACGGCGTGCAATTCTGGGCAACAGGCCCGCCAAGGATTCCGCTCCTTCCAAATCATTGAGCCGATCATAACGGGCATCCTCAAGGGCATCCACGAGCACCACTTGGCGCTCGATGTACTGAACGTAGTGGAACAACAGGTTGACAACATCCTCGTCCAAGACTCCGTCATCACTAAGATGATCAGAAAGCAAATCCATAGGAGAGCGCCCTTCGATTAAGCCCTTGCGACACGCTTCGGCAAAGAGCGGTACGCGGAGGCCTGTACCCCGAATGCCGTCCAGAGGCAAGGTCAAAAAAATGCTGTTGTAGACTTCGAAAGGTCGCGCAACGGCGGCAGCGTATGTGGAATGCTCCATGGGGGTAAAATTGAGTTTAACCGGAGCATTGCCGGCACTGCTCATATTACAATCAAACCGAACCCGAGTTCGAGGAGAATCCCGCCCCNGCTAACTTCGCAGTATGGATTANGGCAGGCTCGNAGGNAACGGCCTTCATCCCTGTGATTCAACCTTAGCAAAACAGCCNATTCCCATGCGCATTGACATTCTCTCCGCCGTGCCCGACTTGTTGAAAGGGCCATTNAGTGAAAGCATTGTGGGCCGGGCTCGCAATGCAGGGGTGGCAGACGTTCAAGTTCACGACATCCGAAAGTGGACGACCGACAAGCATGGTAAAATCGACGACACCGCATTTGGAGGCGGCGCTGGCATGGTCATGGCAATCCAACCGATTGTAGATGCCATCGCAGATTTGAAGTCCCAAAGGGCTTACGACGAAATCATCTATCTGACACCAGACGGCGAACAACTGAAACAATCACGGGTCAACCAACTCAGCCTCGCAGGCAACCTTCTAATGCTCTGTGGTCACTACAAGGGCATTGATCAACGCATTCGTGATCACGTCATCACGATGGAAATCAGCATAGGCGACTACGTACTCAGCGGCGGAGAATTGGCCGCCGCCGTACTTGCGGACGCCATAGTGCGTTTGGTCCCCGGTGCCATAGGAGACGGGGAGAGTGCCTTGACCGACAGTTTCCAAGATGGACTCCTCGCCCCTCCAGTGTACACGAGACCTGCAGAATGGAATGGACACACCGTACCCAACGTACTCCTTCGAGGCCATCATGCAGAAATCGACAAATGGCGAATGGAACAAGCTATTGAACGGACAAAACGACTTCGTCCGGACCTGTTGGACGAGGCTTGAATTTTCGTAATATTGCACCCCGTTATTTCGGACTCACATACTCCCATTGCTATGGATCGTCTTCGTCAAATCTCCCAGCAGCTCAACAACATGCAGGACTGGCCCGACTTTAAGGCTGGTGACACCATCAAGGTTAGCTACAAGATTAAAGAGGGCGCAAAGGAACGCACACAAGTGTTTCAAGGCACCGTAATCCAGCGTCGAGGTGAGGGTCCAACCGAAACCTTCACGGTCCGAAAAATGGCTTCAGGCGTAGGTGTAGAGCGGGTCTTTCCATTCGGCAGCCCATTCCTCGAAGCAGTTGAAGTGATGAAAATTGGTAAGGTTCGCCGGTCACGCATCTACTATCTGCGTGGCCTCACAGGAAAAAGTGCGCGAATCAAGGAAAAAAGATCCTACCAGAAAGCCGAGTAATCGGATGCTTTCCACAACTCAGAGAAGCCGGGCAGCACGTCCGGCTTCTCTGCGTAACGGCCCTCCCCTCCGTATCTTGCTCCTTTGAGATGGCCGACCCTTTTGAAATCCAAATCATATGCAGCACCCCGGGCGATGTCTCGCGGGCAGAACGCGGCGGTGCCACCAGGATTGAACTCGCAGGGTGCTACACCACCGGAGGCGTCACCCCATCCCCAGGAACCATTCGCAGCTGCATCGCTGCAACAAACCTACCGGTCATTGTGGCACTGAGGCCGAGAGAGGGCCATCTCATCTTCAGCGCCTCAGAGCGAGAAATCATACTTCAAGACGCCGAATGGAGCTTAGAGCACGGGGCATCACAAGTGTTGATCGGTGGACTCAATGCGCAACTCGAATTCGATTTCCCTCTAATAGAAACAGCAATCGGTCGTTTTGGGGGAGAATGCATCATGGTCAATAGGGCTTTGGACAGTACCAAAAAACCCCACCGAAACTTTGACCGTTTAGCCGAAATGCCCATCGGAGGACTTGCCTCCAGTGCGGGCAAAGGCAACGCCATAAAAGGACACGAGGACTTGGTCGACTGGCAATCGAGGGTGGACTTTGACATCTACGCATCAGGAGCTGTTCTTCCCCACGGGGCCGCCAAAATGTGGTCCGCAGGGCTCTCGTGCTTCCGAGCGTCGGCAAGACACAGTGCTGGAGTGGCCCACGAAGGGCGTTGGTTTGAAGGTGAACTTTACCCCGTGGATGCCAAAAGGGTCAGTTACATGGCCAAAGCCATTCAGCGCGCCATCGCCAACGAAGAGGAAGAGGAGGCCTCTTGCGGAGACACCGTCTAATCACAATCACGCCCCCAAGACTTCGCTTACACGCGCACGAACCGCCGCCTCTGCTACTTCAGCCTGCTTTTCCAGTTCAACACACCGCCGGAGCATGGCGTCGGCTCTGTTCCGGTCCTTCAAGTCTGCTGCATTGACCCTCACGTTCATGATGGCACCCAAAACAGCCGTCCTGGCGCACAAAGCCCCCACACCGGCATCGGTTACAGAATTGGGATTTCCACGCTCCGCCATGTCCTCCATCACCTCCATTGAGGCCAAGGCCAATTCCGCCACCTCAAGTGGGGTCTCCATCGCTCCCAGAGTGGCCGCCTGAATGGCTCCTGCACGCTCCGCTTTTTGGGCTTCGTTGCCTTTAGGTAGGCCAAAGGCAGACATGATCGCATCAAACGCAGCGGTGTCCTCATCGACCAATTGGAGCAAACGAGACTGCAATGCCATACCGCGCTCAGCGACATCACTAAAAGAAGTCCAACGGTCATCCCAACCCCGCTTGTGCGCGCTCAGGTTCGCCACCATGGTACCCAGCGATACACCCAACGCCCCTACATACGCTGAAATAGAACCCCCACCTGGCGCTGGGCTTTCGCTCGCCGTCTCATCCGAAAATTCAATCAAGGTCATGGACGCCAAAGGCGCAGTGTCTTCTCCGGCATCCTCAAGCAGGTACTCGATTACCCGCTTGCGGGCATCAAATGGGGCCAAATCGTCCAATCCTAGTGACTTGACGGCCACCTTGACCTTTTCTTGTTCACTGATGCCCAAGCTGCGGCTCTGCTTTTTCAAATAATGGTGCGCTGCATCAATCAACACCCGTTTTGGAATGAGCCCAACGATTTCACTTCCAGTCACGCGCATTCCCCTGGCCATCGCGCGATCGCAAGCAGCGTCAAAAGCTTCGTGAACCGTCGTGACAGAAATGTTGGTCAGGTTCAAAGACAACTGTGCAATTCCGTATTCCTCAATGTACCAGCCAATGCCCTTGACACACTTCAACAATCCTGGCTCGCGCATAGGATTGCCTTGGGCATCATTGACCACCGCTCCCAGCAATCCGCCCTTCCGCTTGACGCGCCCGTTCTCTCGAAGGTCAAATGCAACCGCATTGGCTCGGCGGGTTGAGGTTGTGTTCAAATTGATGTTGTATGCGACCAAAAAATCACGAGCACCAATGGCAGTGGCTCCTGTCGACCTCACGCGATCATTGAACATTGCTGGACCGAAGTCCGGCACCCAATCAGGTGCTGACAGCTTTTCAAGTCCCTCATACTCTCCTTTGCGACAATGCGCCAAATTCCGCCGCTCTGGCCGGGTGGCGGCTTCCTCATAAAAGTAACCGGGAATACCCAGCTCCTCCCCAACTCTCCGACCTAAAGCGTGCGCAGCCGCCATACAGTCCTCCATCGTCACGCCTGCCACCGGGACAAATGGGCAGACATCCGTGGCCCCCATCCGCGGGTGCTCCCCCTGATGCCTTGACATGTCGATGAGTTCCCCCGCCTTTTTGATTAGGCGGAATGCCGCTTCCACAATGGTTTCGGGGGAGCCCACAAACGTGATGACTGTCCGGTGGGTCGAACTTCCTGCATCAACATCGAGCAGACGGACACCCTCTACGGTTTCAACAACGGAGGCAATGGCGTCAATCTTGGCACGGTCTCGGCCCTCACTGATGTTGGGCACGCATTCGATAAGGCGAGTGGTCATGGTATCGCTGTTTGCGACCGCCAAGCTACTGCCTCATCAATCGCAGGCGCCACCCCATTGTGACAACAATGTCAACAGGTCAGGGGCACCAATCTGACCGTCTCCATTTAGGTCGCTCGCACATTGAACAGCGCAACTCCCATCGTCTACGGTGGCATCAGAATTGAAATTGACCGCATTGGGATCTAAACAACCGGCCAAAATGCAACTTCCATCATCAAATGAGGCGAGCGGGTTAAAGTTGGCCGCAAACGAATACGTACAACCCGAGACGCCTTCCACCACCTCTACAAACGCAGACACGGGCTGACTGCTGCACGTAAAACCCTGGCTTCGGATGTTCCAGTCATAGAAAAAATAATAGTAGCCCAATCCAGCTGCATTGGGAATGGTTGTAGACTGAATGGAAACCATATCATCCAATTCATACGGATAATTCAACTCAGCGGCACTGTTATCGCGCCATAGGCCCAAGTCTTCCCCTTGTGCTTTAATTGTATAGCCCAACGCAGGCTCAAGAGCAAAGTCCAGTTCAACTGTATTCCAACCAATATCGAGAACCACTGTTTTGCTCATCACCTCACCAAGTTGAGGCAATAACACCTGAACCACGCGAGGTCCAGCCGTTTGAGCCCGCATGCGAACCGTCTCCAAAACGATGGGCTCATGAACATCAAAAAGCAAACCTTGGGAATCGGAATCCAAAAAACCGCCTGAGGAACTGGTCAATTCACCGCCATTGGCTTGCCGGACGTCTCGCTGGACATGGGCTTGCACCCACCATCCAGTGGACGCAAAAAGCGGCTCGGTAGTGAAAGTCGGGGCCTCAACTATGAAAGCCCCCAACGTCTCCGTTGTACCAGCCACAAGGTCCTCCCAAGCTGCAGGACCCCATGGCGCATGCCACCGTAGAACCGCGTCATCCAAGAAGATGGGCTCAAACGTATGAACTGCACCAACCGACACCACAGCGGATGGCACAATCGGGTCCTGAGGCACCCCAAATACCGACACAACGACTGAATCAGAAAAGTCAGTATAGCCACAAACGTTGGTCGTTTGCACGGTAACGGTGTCCGAATTCGCCAAATACAACGTATCAGCCGCGGTCCCATTAGACCACAATACCGACTCATGCTGTCCTTCCACGGTCAAGGCGCGCAGGGTACCCAAGCAAAATTTATCCGGCCCGTCTAAGGCGATGATAGGCGGCGTTTCGAACACCACAGACACCTCGACCGAGGGTGACAGGACCGAACAACCATCGTCAGACATCAACATCGCCTGAACCACACCCGCTTCTGTGATGATGCGCCCCCCTGCTAAGGAGGCTCCTCCTGTCCAAGCCTCGCCTGTCCAACCTGCAGGCACCTCGAGGACAACAGAATCACCTGGACAGAGCTCAATGAATTCTGGCCAGTCCAAAACAGGCGCGACATCAAGACAAGCACTCTCAATCACAGTATGGTATGTGTCCACCTCCGGGGCCAGCATCACTGTCCGGATGCCACTCGGCCAAAAAAACTCGACACTGTCTACCGATGCGTGATCCGCCAAACCAAAATTGAACGTCAACGGTCCACATGAGCTGTAACCATATCCCAGAAAGCTTTGGTCTGTCCGAATAAAGTCTGGTGCAGCGTGCACCACCACACGCGCACCTGCTGCATCCCTTGGCGACACCACCCCCTCCAATTCAAAGCCAATCCAGTGATGCTCCACCTTTTCATTGAGGAACAACTGGCATCCCGGATTTGCGCTGACCAGCGTGTTGACCACCAAGAGGTCCTCAGTACCGTTGCCATCAAAATCAGCCGCCACGGTGGCATACCCACTGTATGGACTTGAAATCGGTAACCCCGATGCTATATCCGTGAAAGAAAGGTCACCATTGTTGTGGTACAACAAGTTGGGGTATGGACTGAACGAAAACTCATTGGCCACATACAAGTCCCGCTCACCATCGTGATCGTGATCGATGAACACCGTTCCCCATCCCATACCTGGATCACCAACACCTGCTCCACCTGTTATGTTGGTGAATGGCTCGACTCCTCCGCCTTCTGGCGACGGGCCAGGATTCAAAAACAGATCGTTGGGCAGGTTATTGGATATGTAGAGGTCCATGAACCCGTCGTGGTTCAAATCCGCCGCATCCACACCCATTCCCTGTGCTTCCAGTGCAAGGCCCCATAAATCCCCCTCTTCTGAATACACACCTGTGCCGTTGTTGATGAAAAGCTTGTTGGCTTGGTTTCCGTCGTGAGTCAGGTAGAGATCAAGGTCACCATCGTTCTCGATATCCAGAAACAACGCGCCCATTCCGATCAAGTTGTCGAGCGCACCAGAAGCAAAATAGCCATCGACGTAGCCCCCCTCCCCATCTGAGATCCAGAATTCATTGGGTTCGTTCATGTTGACCACATACAAATCCAGCCAGCCATCCAGATTAACATCAGCCGCGTGTGCACTTCGGCACTGGCCGTCTGTGTTCAAACCCAGTTCTTCAGAGATATCCATAAAAGCGCCTCCTTCATTTCTCCAGAAACGATTGACATCGCCGTTGTTGCAACTGAACAAGTCCGGGTCCCCATCGTTGTCAAAGTCAAAGAAAAGAGAGGCCATTGTGAACCCATCATCCTCTACCCCTGCGACAACCGCTTCGAACGCGGCACCTCCCTCATTTCGATACAATGTGTTGGGGGCAAGTCGGCTGCCCACATATACATCTAGATCTCCGTCGAGATCGTAATCCGCCACCGACGCCGTGTGGTTGAGGTAATTGCCCCCCAATCCCGCCTGAATGCTGTGGTCAGTGAACTCCGCGGACTGCCCAGTCGCGGCCAAACTTGCGGCCAGAAGCATCAAAAAGAAAAACCAGCGATTCGATTTCTTCATCGGAATGTGACCTGACCGACAGCAGGCTGTTAATCCAACAAATAAGGTACGAAACCCAATCAGGAGACCCAATGACCCCGGAGCAATATGCGCTCTGAAAGAGGGTCTCCAAAGGCATACAATGCTTCCTCGACCGAACGCAAAGGACGCGTCATGATAAGGCTTGCCTCCTGTCCAATCGCGAGCCCGCCGACTGCATCTTGAAGGCCGAGGGCGGCTGCGCCATTGACTGTCGCCGCAGCCAGAGCCTCTATCGGCTCCAATCCCATTCGGAGGCAGCCCAAAGAAGCCGCCAAATGCATATTGCCCGATGGCGCTGAGCCGGGATTAAAATCCGTTGCGATGGCCAATGCGCAACCCGCATCCACTAAGGTTCGGCCGGGCGTGTAGGGCAAATCAAGAAACAATGAGCACAAAGGCAGGGCGACAGGAATTGTCTCACTCGACGCCAGTTCGGCCACATCTTCAGCCTCCAAGACCTCGAGGTGATCCACACTTAGGGCATCCAACTCGGAACACAATGCAACACCCCCACTTGCGGTGAATTGATTGACGTGAACCTTGGCAGGCAATCCCCGCAATGCAGCCTCAGAAAGAAGCAAACGCGTCTCCTCTAGACCGAAATACCCCTCCTCACAGAAGATGTCAACGAAATCGGCCAAGCCCTCCTCAGCAACAACAGGGAGAACCACCTCTGCCATGTGCCGCGTGTATGCCATGGCATCTGACCACCCCTCCGGTACAGCATGACAGCCGAGAAACGTGGTTTTCACAGGTATCAAATCCAGTGCCCCCAATCGACGAGCCACCCTGAGCATCTTCATTTCAGAATCCATGTCGAGTCCATATCCAGACTTGATTTCAATGGCGCAGGTCCCCATCCTGATTATGCGCTCAAACCGCTCCAATGAACGATCGTAAAGCTCATCCTCGCTCATCTCCCGGAGAGCACGGGAACTGTTGAGAATACCCCCTCCCCGGGTGGCAATTTCCTGATAGCTCAGGCCCCTGATCCTATCCACAAACTCCCCTTCTCGCGATGCCGCGTGGACCAAGTGGGTGTGACTGTCAACCCATGAAGGAAGAACAACACGGCCGTCAGCTTCCACCACTTCAAGGCCATTCCAATCGACAATTCCGGGAAAATCCACCATTGACCCGCCATCCAATACACGGCCATCTTCTATGGCCATCCAAGCATTCTCCAGCACAGGTAACTTACGCATGTCGCCTCCACACAGTCGCCCTAAGGGTTTAGGACCAAAGCCAACCAAGTGACCAATGTCCTTGATGAGCAGTCGCCCCTTTGCAAATCCTCTTTCCATGGCCCGAATGTCGCACAATCCGAGGCGACCTGACCCGTACCTTTGTACCATGTCCGGCAATTCCATCGGATCCGCCTTCAAGCTCACATCGTTTGGAGAATCGCATGGCCCCGCCATGGGCGGCGTAGTGGACGGCGTTCCCGCAGGAGTCGAACTCAACCTGCCTCGAATCCAAGAAGAGCTCGATCGCAGAAGGCCTGGGCAAAGTAAGCTGACCACGCAGCGCAAGGAAACCGACACCGTCACATTGCTCTCCGGTGTTTATGAAGGTCGGACCACGGGCACACCCATCGGATTTACCATTCTCAATGGCGATGTCCGCAGCGCGGATTACGATCACCTGGTCGACCGCTATCGTCCAAGCCACGCGGACTACACCTACGAAGCCAAATACGGACACCGCGACCACCGGGGCGGTGGACGGGCCAGTGCCAGAGAAACGGTCAGCCGAGTAGTGGCTGGAGCCATTGCCCGACAAATGCTGGAACAAATGACACCCGAAGCCCCACCTGCGGTCTCGGCATATGTCGAGCGGGTCGAAGACATTGCTATGCCAGAAGCGCCAGCATTCCACGATAAAAAGACCGTGGACGCCACCCCCATACGCTGCCCCCATGCGGAGACTGCAGCGCGAATGATTGCCAGAATTAAAGAGGTCAGAAAGGCAGGAGATACAGTGGGTGGAGCCGTGACCGTTGTCGCAACGCAAATCCCCCCCGGTTGGGGAAGCCCTGTCTTTGATAAGCTCCATGCAGATTTGGCCAAGGCACTGTGGAGTTTACCAGCAGTAAAAGGATTGGAGTTGGGCAGCGGGTTCTCCGGAACCCTCATGCGGGGATCGGAACACAACGATCCCTTTGTGGCCAAGGAAAGCGGAATCGGCACCTCGACCAATCACAGCGGGGGCATTCAAGGCGGAATCAGCAATGGCGAAAACATCGTCTTGAGAATTGGCTTCAAACCCGTGGCCACCATCGTGGAAGACCAGAGCACAGTCAACCGCGATGGAATTCCCACCCTTGTCGCAGGCAAAGGCCGTCATGACCCCTGTGTTCTTCCCAGGGCCGTGCCCCTCGTGGAAGCTATGGTCTTGCTTGTATTGGCAGATCACGCCCTTCGACAACGATACGCACGCCTCTGAATCGGTAGATTGCAACCCGAACGAAACCAAACCCACCCATGCGCCTCGCCCTCCACTGGCAAGTCCTGATTGGCCTCGCAATTGGCGTTCTGTACGCCTGGCTCTCCATCACACTGGGATGGAATGATTTCACCATCGACTACATCAAGCCTTTCGGCGACATATTTATTAATATACTGAAGCTCATAGCAGTACCTCTCGTTCTCTTTAGCATAATTTCAGGTGTTGCCAGCCTCGGTGACCCAGCCAAACTTGGGCGTCTTGGAATTAAAACTGTGCTCACCTACCTACTGACCACCATGGCTGCAGTCATCGTCGGTTTGGTTTTGGTGAACCTCTTTGAACCTGGCGCTCGGGTGTCCACTGATCTATTGGAGTCCAATCGCATCCGCTACGAATTGTGGCGCGACGCCAATGGAATTCAAGTACTGGATAAAATTCAACTCAGAAACGATCCTGCACATCAAGACAAGGTGGCCATCATCACCAAAGAGCAGGTCCAAATGAATGACTGGGTCGTAGACAAATTGACCAAGGCCGAACGGACCAAGGCCAGCGGACCACTGCAACCCCTCGTGGACGTCGTGCCAACGAACATATTTCAAGCGCTCGCGGACATGTCGATGCTCCAGATCATCTTCTTCGCGGTGTTCTTTGGGGTTGTACTCGTGGGCATGCCCAAGGACACCGCAGCGCCGTTGACAAAAGGAATAGAAGCATTAAATGAGGTCTTCATTCAGATGGTCTGGATTGTAATGAAGGCCATGCCCATTTTCGTCTTTGCCTTGATGGCCGGACAAATCGTGAACGCCGCCGGAAGCGATCCGGACATGTTTAGACAACTTCTAGAATACCTGCTTCAATACAGCCTCGTCGTGGTGTTGGGCCTGGCTTTCATGGTCTTTCTATTCTATCCATCACTGGTTGCTTTGATTGTGAAAAAACTGAGCTACAGACGGTTCATGTCCGGGATGCGAGATGCACAAATCACTGCATTCTCCACGTCTAGCTCGGTGGCCACCTTGCCTGTCACGATGGACTGCGTTCGCAACCGAATCGGCGTATCGGAAAGGACCACAAGCTTTGTTTTGCCCATCGGAGCGACCGTCAACATGGACGGAACCTCTCTTTATCAAGCCATTGCCGTCGTTTCCCTTGCGCAATTCCACTTGGTCGAACTGAGCTTTGGTCAGCAGGCCGTGATCGTGTTGACCGCAACTCTAGCATCCATTGGAGCTGCAGCAGTACCGAGCGCCGGGCTGGTTCTGATGATCATCGTTTTGGAAAGCGTGGGATTGAACCCAGCTTGGATCGCACTGATCTTCCCTGTCGACCGAATTTTAGACATGTGCCGGACCGTGGTTAACGTCACCGGAGACGGCGCGGTCTCCACACTCATTGCCAACAGCGAAGGAGAACTCGAAGTGCCCCAGAGCTGAATCATGCCCCCTGCGCTACGCAAAACCTTGCTTTTGGGCCTCTGTGGTCTGCTCCTCTGCCCCATTGCGCTCGGTCAAGAGAACGCCTTCTGTTCAAGCCAAACGTCCAGCAAGGCAGCCAAACTGCTGGAAAAGGGAACCGACAAACGCAAATATGACATTGAGAAGCGCAAGGAACACCTCGAAGGCGCTAGGGAAGAAGACGACACCTCTGTCGAAATCGCCCTTGCCCTAGGGCTCCTCTACCATACGCTGGCTCGCCGTAATGGCGAAGGTTTTGCAGAGGCGAGAGAGCTCTTAACCTACGTCTATACAGCATGTCCCGCTTACGATGAGGAGGTTCCTTATACGCTCGGGGCCATCGCCTATGCAGAGGACCGGCCAAAAGAAGCCCTGGATTGGTTCAATCAATTTTTGCAGTGGGAATCTAAAACCGGCCGACCCATCTCTTCCCGTCACAGAAAACGACTGGAACAAGTGGAACAGGTGCTTCCCGAATTGCAATTTCTGATTCAATACACGGCGCACAGAAACGCCCCTCCTCCAAAGCTCCTTCGCGAAGTTTCAACGAGAGACGCCGAATATCTACCCG
Source organism: Crocinitomicaceae bacterium (assembly GCA_002720375.1). GTDB lineage: Bacteria > Bacteroidota > Bacteroidia > Flavobacteriales_D > Sanyastnellaceae > UBA8752. The sequence goes on from PBIE01000008.1 coordinate 28,239, forward strand.
CCCTGTCTGCCGACGGCACGTTGCTATTCTTCACCCGCGCCGGCCAACGAAAATCCAAGGGCGACATCGTGAGCAAGCCCTTCGAAGATTTCACTTGGGCGCGGAGAAAGGGACCATCAGTCCCATTTGACTCGGGATTCCCGATGGAAGACCCCTTCAATCGCTCCTCTAGCTATGGTGGCGCATCCATTTCTGTGGACAACCGATCGCTGTACCTGGCCATTAAAACCCCAGCCCCCGGCAACCCCGAAAATATCGACCTCTATTCGACGCGGTATTCTCTTCTCGAAGACACCGGAAACGACAAGGTCTACCTGTGGACAGACCCGACTCCACTCACCCAACTCAACACGCCTGACGGATGGGAAAGTCAACCCGCCATCAGTCCTGATGGTCAGACCCTTTACTTCGCTGCAGTGCGCCCTGGAACGACACCTGATGAACACGGGCACCCCTCCATCGATGTGCTGGCTTCCACTTGGAATGGATCCAACTGGACACCAGCCGAGCGCCTCCCATCCCCAATCAACAGTCCCGACAGCGACAAAGCCCCCTTCATTCACCCCGATGGTCAAACGCTTTATTTCGCCTCCGACCGGAAACCGGGCGGTGGCGGATACGACATCTGGATGTCCAAATTGGACAGCCTCAGCTCTCCGTTGGACCCCAATGGCTGGTCGACCCCGGTCAACCTTGGCATGCCACTCAATACTTCAGGAGATGAACACGGGCTCGTCACATCAGCCAATGGGAAAACTGCATACTTCTCAAGCCGCCGACCGGGAACACAGGGACTCGACATCATGACGTGGACACTACCAGCATCCCTTCGCCCCCGCGCATCAGTGGTGGTTCGCGGCCAACTGGACGTGAGTGATGACCTGCAAGACACCCCAATAACACTGGAACTCCGGTATGCCCAAAGCAGGCGCGCACAGGCCATCGAAATGGAAGATGACGGGGCCTATGCTGCTATTGTTGATTTGGAAACCTCAGAAGATGTCCTGATTGTGGCTAAGGCCGATGGCGCTGCTTTCACCGCAGGACTTGTGGTCGACCGGGACGAGGAAGACCCCGCATTAGTTCAGGCAGACCTGTCCATTCGGTCCATTGAGGAAAGAAATGCAGCATTCGAAATTCAAGACATCCGTTACGCCACTGGCTCTGCTCGCATCGGCCGCACCAGCCTGTTGATGCTCGACCTTTTCGCCGAGTATCTATTGGGTACGGAACTTTCCGTAGAAATCGGAGGCCATACCGATGATGTCGGAAATGATGCCGACAACTTGATTTTGAGCCAGCAGCGTGCAGATGCAGTGCGAGACCAACTCGTCAAAAGCGGGGTGCCGCGAGACAAACTCAAAGCCAAGGGATACGGCGAATCTCAACCCCGTTCAGACAATGCCACCGAAGCCGGAAAGGCCAACAACAGGAGGACCGAATTCCGGATTCTAGACAAGTAAGTCGGACAACCCCGGCTTCCGGCGTGG
>PBIE01000009.1 GCA_002720375.1 Crocinitomicaceae bacterium
CCATTGACCACATTGGCGTTGCCCTGCACCGCAAATACACCGTCATCCAATGACCAAAAGGTCAACTGGTCGCCCACCGTGTTGACCCACTCAGCTCCGGAAAACGCGTCAAAAAAAGGAGATTGCGCGGCAGGCTCCACCACAAGCAAGGCCACGGCAGATCCGGACAACCAACTGAAATCCCAGACCTGCGGCTCTGCACTTGGAGGCGTCGGTGGAATGTAGTCCGCCCCTATGATGTCCGCAGAATAACCCAATGGAGCCATGGATGGCTCCTGAAAAACCGGCTGGGCCAACAAAGCCCCTGACAATGAGAAAAACAGAATAGCGAATACAAGGCGCATGAACGCAAAGTAGTGTCCCCAACGGCTTCATGGTCATCCCACTCGCTTTAAGTCCCTTTCAAATAGCCCCCAGAATTCACGGGCAGCCACACTATCAAATGAGAGAGGAGCGCACGAACTCAGCGCCATAAAGGCCTGAGGCCTTTCTAACCAAAAGAAGGTTTTGTACCCGGAGTGGGAATCGAACCCACACTCCAAAGGAACTCGAGTTTGAGTCGAGCGCGTCTACCAATTCCGCCATCCGGGCCAAGGAGTGCGCAAATTTAGCCATCAACTCCCGGAATTCACCGGAAGCGTAACACGGAACGTGGTTCCCACCCCTTCTTCACTCCGCAAAATCACAATTTGACCTCCGTGATATTCCCGCACAATGCGCCGAACCAAGCTCAAGCCTAGGCCCCAACCCCTGGCTTTCGTGCTGAAACCAGGGTCGAAAATTTGTCGCTGAACACGGCGTGGCATGCCCTTCCCGTCATCCTCTATATCCAACAACACCTTGCCTTGATCCAGAACCAACTGGACGTCCAAAGTGCCCACGCCCTCCATGGCGTCTACCGCATTTTTGGTGAGGTTCTCCAAGACCCAACCGAACAACGCGGGGTTTATGGCTGCAAAAACTGCCGTTTCAGGAGCCTGAACACGGAAAGCCACAGCCCTTGGCATCCGGCGCTCCAAATACCCCATGGTGTCCATCACAAACTGACCCAAATCATGCGCGGCCAGCTCTGGATCAGATCCGATTTTAGAGAATCGATCCGTCACCGTTCGAAGCCGATCTAGGTCCTTTCCCAACTCAACCAGTACCTCCTCTGAAACACCCTCTCCCCTGAGCACCTCAACCCAAGCCAAGAGCGCCGAAAGCGGTGTGCCCAATTGATGTGCTGTCTCCTTGGCCATCCCCACCCAAACTCGATTCTGCTCTGACCTGCGGAACGCACTAAATGTGGAATAAGCAAGCAAGAGAAATCCGCCAATAATCAGGAGCTGAATCACTGGGAAAAACCGCAGTTGCTTCAACACAATGGACTCATCATACAGAATCCAACGGCGGCCCGTTTCAGGCAGGTCCAATGCAATCGGTGGGTTAATGGCGGTCAGACGGTTGATCAACTCTGTGGTGTCCGCCAAATCATCTTCCGCAAAACGGTCTGCCTGCAAAATGTTATTGAGTGTTGAATCAGCAAGCAAAACGGGTATAGATGCGGAATTGAGCACCGTCTCCGAAATGAATGAATGGATCAGGTCGTCCATGACCGACTGCAACTCCCGAAAGCGGTTGCTTTGGTCGTAATAGACCATCAACCCCTCTTCAAATTCAATCACGGAGTTGTTTTCCTTCAGTACCAGACGCATTGAGTCCAGTCGAGTTGGCGTTCGCAATTCCTCAGGGACATTGATGTCCGCTTGAAGCACCCCGTCCTTATAAACCAAAACGGGAATCGTGCGGTTTCCTTGAATAAACCGGGTAATGAAAGTCAAGTCGACTGGCGCTCCGGGTTCAGCCTCTTGAATAATGCGATACGCCTCACCCATCAGGTCCGCCTTGTCGCGTTCCTCGGTTCGAAGAGAAGCAAAAAGCGCATCAGTGTAACGCACCAGCTGCGCCCGCTGCACAATAGCTTCAGACCAAAGTTTTACTTTTCTCTGCTCCTCTAACCTCAAAGTCCGCGCAATGCGACCGCTCGACCAGAGCGTTAACGCCACAATACCAGTTGCCCCAAGGAGGAGAATAAACCGAGAAGTTTGCTTGCTGCGTAAGGCCATGGTTTACATCGCGAAACAAACGCGCGCAGAACAAAAATGGTATTCAATAGCGGGATTGGCCCCCATAAACCGTCTACAGAACCACTGCACCAAATAAAAAAACGCCGACTTGGTGTCGGCGTTTCCCGGCAAGAAGTGATACAAGCCAATTTGGTTAAGCCCTTCCGCGGGATTCAGCCCGCTTAAGAAGGATTGCAATATACCAAATATTAACGTTTGTCGGTTCACAACCCGCGTTCGTCTTGATTGAATTCAAAAGTCGTCATCGTCCTCATCCACAACAACCGGAATATCAATATTTTGTGCCGGAGGAGAGGCTGTATCCACTTCAATCGAGTCAAGTGAAATGGCCCGGAGTTCATTTGAATTTTCACCCCTGCGATTCAACTCGCCTTGAAGTGCACCCCGCAATCGGTCCCACGCTCCTTGACGCTCTTCCTTCCTGTGCGACTGGTGCGCATTGCGATCGTAACCAAACTCAGGCTCTTCAAGGGTCCCTCTCATGGCCAGAAAAAATCGGTGTCCCAACCCATCCTCCTCAATTGTACCGAACTCTCCCTCCCCCGACTTCAGGTCTCGAAGGGCAAAATCCAAAGTAAAATCCATAGGGCCTCCCATTCTATACCACCCCTTCACACCAACATCCAGCGCATCCGAACCAATCTCAACCGGGTCCAAGTTGATCAAACCCCTTTCCAACTGAACCCGAGCATCCAAAGGCTCAAAGCGAACCCTGTTCAAGCGCCTCCTCAAATCCTGTGCGTCTGCTATCAAACGGTATTTGCGCTCCGACTCGAGCACATCTGGAATCTCTTGCAACAATTCAAATCCAATCAATTCTGCCTTCTCCAAACGCACCTGGACATCGGCGTCCCAAGGGACAAATTCAGTTCGACCAAACACATGAGACACCTCGCCTTCCGCCCACACCCTTCCACGCACATGTCGGGCGAGCAAAATGTCTTGACCTAACCCGGAAGTGCCCTCCAGAACCTGAGCAAAGTCAGCGTCCACCAATCGGCCATCAAAAGATGCCGCCGTCATGTCAACCCGGCCTGTTGCCTCAACCCGGCCATCCAAACCAACCGCCTCCAACGCCTCCACATTTAAAGCCCCACCTGTCCATGTTCCCACCATCGACAAGCGCTCAAACATAAGCGGGCCATGAGAAACTGGCCCACAGTTCAACTCCAACCTCCACGGTTCTTCAAACGCGCCACCCCGCATACCAGAACTGCCCGTGACATCATCCGCCAAGAACAACAACGTATCAACATCCAATTGATCCAAGTCAAAATTCACTCGACCAACACCATTGGCCCAACTGGCTTGAGCTCGGCCCACAACTCCTGGCAATCGGACGCCTCCCAACTGAACATTCCATTGGCCGTCGTCCACCACCTTCCCCTCTACCGTCTCCAAAAAAACTGCCTTTCCCGCCTTCACTGCAGAAAGCCGGGACAACGTTGCACTTGTGCCTGGAACAACATTCCACTTGACCGCTTTGCCATCGCGAATCAACAGATTAACCCCTCCCCTGACATCCACCTTTCCCTCATCGAATACGGCCCATTCCCTCCCCGAATCGACCGAAGACAATCCAGACCACGCCCAAATCCCATTGGGCCTAAAGACACCCCGTCCATCGACCTCAACACGAAGCGCATCGCCGTCCTCCTTCATGTGCACTTCACCTTGGAATTCTCCCCCGGCAACACCCACACCAACCGAAGGGCCATGGGCCTTCCATCCTGTTGGCGTGCTGAACACTTCCACAACACCCTTAATCCAACGCGCTTGATTGGGGCCCTCCGTCCACGTCATTCCCTTCCCTCCAAGCCTCAAGGCCCAACCCCCATCCCAATCAGAAACGTCGGGGCCACCCCAATGGCCCCGACCAACGGGCCCGCCTAAGCTTAATTCAACTTGAACTGCTCCACCCAACCTAGACAGCGTCGGCTTCAAAACCCGGTACACTTCTGGAGGCAAACTCGCCTCTGCTGCACCAATGGCAAACTGATCTGAAGACAAGGCAATCCGAAAATCCCCAGGGGCCGAGGACAAGACACCCGCCAACTCCACGTCCCAATCTCCTCGGCCTATGTGGCCATCGACAACCACCAAATCCACCCTTTCATCTGTAGCTCTTAAATCCAAGTCACACCGCAAAACCCTGTCTTCAAACCACTGGTCATTTCCCGTCCGCAGATCCACACCACTGGTCTGAACATCACCTTTGGCCAAAAGCACCCCGTCCTCAGACCTCAAAGTCAAATTAGAAGCGACCACACGTCCAGACCAAGCCACCCCTTCATCTGTCCCGTTCCATTCACCAACCACCTCTACATCCCGAACCTCTATACCCTCGACTTTCAAGCCTTCTAGACCATCATCGCCAGTGTCAGAACGGCGCCAAAACCGCCAATTCTCTTCCCCTGACTTCGTGCGCTTCAAACTCACCTTGCCCCCCTGCATGCGAAGCGCTATGACCTCTAATCGGTTCTCAAGCAAAGGCAAACAGGCCATTCTAAACCCAATCTGATCAAGCGACAAGAAGTCCTGGCCCCTTTGCAACGCGTCTTCAATGCGCACATCATCCAAAACCACCTCTACATCCGGCCAAGCCGACCAAAAAGAAAGGGACACCTCACCAATGGCCACATCCGCCGCCAAAAGCGGCCTCATAACCTCAACGACGCGAGCCTCCAACCCCCTAGCCTGCCAAACGACCCAAGCTGAAAATGCCAAAAACAGAATGCCCAGCATTAAACCACATCGCGCCACTCGACGCCGAACCGGATTTAACTCTGCTGAGCCCTTCATCAATATCGTCGGTGGCGTTTCCTCCATGGCACAATACCCACAAATATCCGTGGCACCTTGACCCCTTCACAGGGTGTAGTTGAACCAACGCCAACGTTAGAGGTTGAATTATGGGGGACATGAAGGAATTTTCATCCTTGAAACCATAACCATGGACAAGCGCACCTTTATCAAACTATCAAGTGTTGCTGGCGCAGGCCTCGTTGCGACGCCCCTCCTGTCAAGCCTAATAGGATGCGGATCAACACCGCAACCAATCGGCGAAACGCCCGATCCATTCAGCGGTTTCACTTTACCCGCACTGGGGTTTTCTCATGATGCATTGGAACCCGTAGTGGACCGCATGACCATGCAGATTCATCACGAACATCACCATGCGGGCTATGTACGAAAGTTCAATGCTGCCCTTGACAACCACCCCTTGCGAGGCAGAACCCTAGAAGAAATCCTAAGCGCCATTAAAAGCAATGACCTTGCATTGAGAAACAATGGAGGGGGACACTTTAACCACGCCCTCTTTTGGAACGTCTTGACGCCGGCCCCAGGAACGTCCGTGCCTAAAGGGGTCTTGGCCAAACGAATCCAATCCTCATTCGGAAGCCTCGAGGCGCTGCTCGCCTCTTTGTCTGCTGCCGCGGGGAAGCATTTCGGTTCGGGCTGGGCTTGGTTGGTACAAGACGAAGAAAATCCTGACCGGCTCTTTGTGTGCTCCACACCAAACCAAGACAACCCTTTGATGAAGGGCATTGTGGGTGCGGACATTCAAGGTCGACCCATTCTCGGCATCGACATTTGGGAGCACGCCTATTACTTGAATTACGAGAGCCGGCGCACAGACTACGTGTCTGCATTATTGGGCCGCATCAATTGGTCAGAGGTGTCCCGCCTTATGGCTTGACCACCCCGCCCCGCGGCAACGGCACCGTCTCTTCGCCTGCCTCGTACAGCCCTTGTTTCAAGATGGCCTTGAATTCCTTGGAAGACGGGCTCAACAGCACATATCCATAGCCGGGTGTTCCCTCTGAACGCGCCTTCTCAAAGGGCACTTCGAGCAAGGTGGTCATCCTTCTGAGTGTGCGCTTGTCGTCATTGAAATACCCCAAACGAAACTGGTCGTCTTCCCGCTTTACGACAAACACCTCCCAGTGTCCAGTTTCAGCAACAGGTTGGCTCATCACAATGTGCCCCGCCATGCGCCGCAAAAGAAAATCTTGGCCGTTGACCATGACCTCATCGTCCATCCAAATCGAATCCTTTCCAATACGTGTTACCTCCCCATCATCCACAATCTCACCGCGAAAAGCGCGGGGGATATTGGGCAGGTTGAATCTGCCCGGAGGCATCGGCTCCTCAAATTGAACGGTGGGTTTGCATGACGTTACCAGCAAGACGGCAACCAGAAACAAGAGGACTAAAAAAGGATGCTGTGTCATGTACTCAAAATGAGGGCCGCCAGACCCACGGCCGCGCAGTAAACGGCAAACCCATTGAACCCATTGCGCTTGACCAACGCCATCATAGTTCTGCAAGCCCACCAGCCACTCACAAACGCGGCAAAGGCACCGATACTTAAAGACAGGACTGAGGCCGATTGTCCGCCTTGAACAGCCGGGTCCATCAGATCCTTAACCTCCAGCAGTGTCGCGCCAAAAATCGGTGGCAGCACCATGAGGAAACTAAACCTCGCTGCCTCTTCCCTGTCCACGCCCAACAAAAGCGCCGTTGAAATAGTGGCCCCACTTCTACTGATCCCAGGCATGACGGCCACTGCTTGAGCACAGCCAATCAAAATCGCCTCCATCGCCCCCACCCGGCCGACAGAACGGCCTCTCCTCTGGGCCCAAAACAGCAAAAACGCCGTCAACATTAATGCGACGCCCACTGCACCCAAGTGCCCATCCAATCGGGACTCAATGTCATCCTTGAACAAAAGGCCAACCACACCGACCGGTACCATAGAGAGCAAAATCAACCAGGAGAATCCACGCGCAACAGAGCCTTGCTCTCCCGAGGAGAACAACCCCATAGCCAATCTAGCAATGTCCTTGCGAAAGACCACAACCGTGCTCAAGGCTGTCGCACCATGCACGACCACGCTGAACGCCAAGCCCCCTTCATCAACACCCAAGACAGCCTTGGCCAACTCCAAATGACCCGAGCTACTGACCGGAAGAAACTCTGTCAAGCCCTGAACCAGGCCCAGAAGGAAGGCCTCCAGTGCGCTCATTCCGTTAACCGTTCTCCGACTCGGCGGGGAACCGCTTCAGAATGCTGTAGAAAATGACCCCGTAACCCAACAGCACCGTCAAGGGTGCTATGGTAATCCGGCGGACACTGAAGATGGCCTCGGAAAATTCGTTCGGGTCCTCCACCCCGCCACCGCTCATCAGCAAGTAACCAGCGGATAAAAGAATAAGGCCAAAAAAAAAGAAGAGGTAATTCCTGCGCTCAAAAGGAAACGCATTGCGGCCTTGTGATTCGGGGGACGGGCTGCTCATGGCACGAAAATAAGCGCTGCAATGCGGCCACAGGTCAAACGAGCTTATCCAATCTCGCGCCCAAGTATCGGGCCACCGCCCACCGTGCGCTCAAACCCGTCATAAGCAGGCCCATAGCCACCTGCAGCACAAACAAAAAAACCAGTTGCTCAGCGCCCCAAGACTGCAAAACGAACAAGTAAGGCTTCAACATTCCGAGAAGCCCAACAACCGCTGCATAAGCCAATATCGCCCCCACCAAACCATACCCCATGGCTTCAGCAATGAAAGGCCTCCTGATCCTCCTCGGAGGGGCCCCCACCAAATCCATGCTCCGAATCAATTGCCTTCGGCCAAACACGCTCAAACGCACCACATTGAAAATCTGTGCTACTGCCACAGCCATGAAGACCACCAATAACAGAGACAAGGGAACTGTCCAATCCGAAAACCCACGATCAAGTCGATCAAGAACCCGTCGGGGATAGGCCACGCGCACCACCCCTTCACGCGATTCCCATTGGGAAACAAGTGCCGCCAGCCCTTCCGTTCCAGAGCGCCCAACCCAATCTGGATTCAATCGAATTTCCACCATTGCAGGCAAGGGAGAGGTGCCCAAAAAATCCATAAATGGCTCACCCAATTCACGCTCCATTTCAGCCGACGCCGAGTCCGCGTCTAAAAAAACAGCTTGAGCCACAGCCTCCTCTGCCATCCACTTCTTTACGACATCGTCTCCGTTGACTCCGTCTTCCAAAACGACCTGAACGGCCATCAAAGCCCACCAGCCCTGTCGCAGCTCTCGGACCACAAGCGCACCCGCAATAAATGCACCCAGAATGCCTAGGGTCAACCCAACCCCCAAAGCGGTAGAGAAAGCGGAAAAGCCATGGGCCTTGCTTCGGGCGGGTCGGATTTGACGCATGCTAAGTCGCCGAAGTTAATCGACCCCTTCAGGAGATGACGCAGTCGCCCACACAATATCCGGCTCTTGCCCTTGTTGGGACAATTTAAGCCTCAGATGAACCCATAACCTGAACCGTAAAATGCAGGTCAATGCCAGCAAGGGGGTGGTTAAAATCAACCTCCACCTCTTCTTTAGTCAAGCCAATCACCACGCCGTGCAACTCCTCTCCTGACTCATCGCGCATGACCACAACTTCACCCTCCGCCATGACAGACTCATCCATACCGTCTTCATCCACGAATTGAGTCTTGGGCAGCGTCACAAAGGCGCCTTCCATTTCAGGGCCATATGCCTTATCTGCCGGTATGAGCAACTCAATTTTATCTCCAACAGAGGCCGCTTTAACCGCTTCCTCTAAATCCTCGAGAATCTCATCGGCACCAGCCTCAAATGAGAACGGCTCCTCTGGAACCGTTGCCTCTATGACCTCTCCCTCAAGGCCATCTGCTCTCAAAGTGTAATGAATCGTGTATTTCATGGTGAATTGATTTTGGTGTCGGCAGGGGCGAATGAACGAACCGTGGCTTCAACCTCCCTCAAGTATTCCCGCTTTCCGAAATAAGGGGCATAGACGTAACCGTCCACGGACACCAGCTGTCCGCGCGCCTCGTCCACCCACGCAATGGACGTCCACGGGCCGCCCATAAAATCGCCCTCCATCTTCCACAAACCGCGCATCTTCGCTGCAAATCCGCCCCTAAAAGAAACCTCTTCGTACTGCGGAGGCAACCGAAACTCTGTCACCATGTGGCTATCGGGGTTGGGGCCAGAAATGCGGGCCTTGAGCAACGAATCTCGCCGGGCAAGGATTCGGTCCATGGAGAAATCAGCAGGCCCCGCATAAGGCGTGCGATGCAAAACGATGCCCAGCTGTACATCGTGATTTTGCCCGCCTTTCATTCGGGTCAGGTTTCGTTCAATCCAAGCAAACCCCCCATCAGAGGTCACCAATCGCGCATCTCGTGGAAGCACACAGGTCAGCCCATGTTCCTGCTGGATCCTCTCTTCCAGCGCTTCATTCCGGTCCAAGGCGAACCATTGCGCATAGCGTTTTGCCTCCTCTTCTTCCAATAGGTCAACAAGCATCTCTCCTTGAACAGGATCAAGGAGCAGGGTGGCGGCAGCCTGTGCTGTTCTTGCCTTAACCTCAACGTAAATCTGCCCTTTTGAAAAGCGAGACCGCACCACACGCATTTGCGGTTCTTGGGTGTCAATCCGGTCTGCAATGTCGAAGACGACAAGGTTGCGATGGGGCTTCCAAAAGCGGTCAAACTCCGAGGGGTCCAAACGAACCACATCAAACCGCGGCTCATATTGCGGAAGCACCTTAACAGGACCAAGGAAAATACTGTCAACAGCAGCAGAAACACCTCGGTTCCATAGGGACTCGGAAACCACCATCACCACTTCGCCGCTGGGCCCCAGCTTTCCCGGGAGAAGCGCCTCCCTTGAAGTCACAGATCCTGCTTCAACTTCTCCCTCAAGCCCAGAGCAAGCGGCCAGAGTAAGCGACAAGACTCCTGACCAAATCAACGGGAGACAATCGCGAAGACAACGGGTGAATTCAACGTGGGTCTGCATGGATATAGAGTTTCTGACCGGCCCGGATCATGTCTCCGCTCAACCCGTTCCACTTCTTCAATTCACGAACCGACACACCGTGCTTTCTCGCTATGGTGCCCAACACATCCCCATTCCGAACACGGTACGCTATCACCTCGGGCTCAAAGCGAACCTCGGGCGTACGATGCGGCTCCCACAGAAGCGCCTCTGGCATTCCCTCCAAAAATGGACCCACAGACTCCACTGGCAAGACAATGGGCCATCCACCACCGATTGCGCCGGGAACGACCTCCTTCCGATACTGTGGGTTCAGCTGCGCCACCTCCTCCACGGAGCGCCCCGTTGCCTTTGCCACTTGATCAAACCGCACATTTCGGTATACCATGATTGTGTCCAGAGCAAAGGTGGGCACGGCCGTTTCACTGGGAATCAGACCGGCCTCCACGGGGTGCGCGAACAAATAGGCCAAGGCAATAATGGAGGGCACATACTTGGCCGTCTCTCTTGGCAAAAACCGACGCACGCGCCAAAAATCACGGGATCCAGATCTGCGAATGGCCTTGTTGACATTGCCTGAGCCAGCGTTATAAGCCGCCAGAGCCAGGTGCCAGTCACCGTCATAAATCTTAAACAATCGCTTCAAAAACAAGCAAGCAGCCTCTGTAGATGCCGCCGGATCCTTTCGCTCGTCCACCCAACTGTTGATTTCCAATTCGTGCCTTCGCGCTGTTGGATACATGAACTGCCACAAACCTGTAGCACCCGCATTACTTCTGGCAAGCGGATTTAATCCACTCTCCAGAACTGGGAGATACTTCAACTCAAGAGGAAGTCCATGGCGGTCCAACGCCTCTTCGAACATTGGAAAATAACGGGGAGCGCGCCCCATCATCTTCCCTAAAAAAACAGGCCGACTACGCATCATAAAGGCAATCCGGTCCAATACCGCCCCGTGTGGCGCAAGGTCAAACGAAGTTCTTCGGTCCAAGTCCGCCAAGTCCCTCACCACCGCCATTGTATCCAAAGACTTGGCCAGTTGTTTGCTTGAGGTTCCCGCAAACCACACCGTGCTGTCTATGCTCGCACAATGTGCCTCTTTGCACCAAGCCAGCCAAAGCGAATCCACCCGCTGGGCAAAAGACATGGCGGCTGAGTCAAGGTATTCCCCATGTTGTTCCGAAACGCGGTCGCTCTCCACCCGGACAGAGTTAAGGGCGTATTCAAGAGAATCTGACTGGGCCATCAGCCCGGATGAACAACCTGCCACGCAAGCAGCCAAAAAGAACCGGACAACGTGATCGCAGGGAAGGCAATTAGGCCTTGTCGCCATCATCGCCGGCCTTGCCGTCATCCTGTGTAGCGTCCTTAAACTCCTTAACGCCACGGCCCAAACCGCGCATCAACTCGGGAATTTTTCTTCCTCCAAACAACAAGAGAACGACCAAAACGATCAGAAAAACTTGAGTAGGTCCAATGGCTCCCATCCGGCGGATTTTGAAGCGAAGTTCGGCAAAAGATGCCGTCTATACCACTCCTGGGGCTCAACCCTCAACCCGAAGGTTATCAATAAGCCTTACTCCACCGCAAAAACCAGCTGCTAAAACACGCCTTGGACGTATTGAATCAACCGCGTCCTCCAAAGTCTCCGCATCCACCACGGCCAAATACTCCATTTCCCACCCCTTGGCCCCTAACGCAGCGATCTGTGCATCAACGCTTTCCTTAGATCCTCCAGCCTCAGCGACCGTGCACAATGCGCCATAAAGCAACGCGGCAGTCTCCCTATCACGAGGTGCTATTCGCGTGTTGCGCGAACTCATGGCCAGGCCGTCTGATTCGCGAACGGTAGGAACCGATACCACAGTCAATCCAGAAAATTCACGGCGCACCAACTCNGANATAACAGCCAACTGCTGCCAATCCTTTTCCCCGAAATAAGCCCGTTCTGGCTTAACCAATCGAAACAAAGAACGCACCACCGCCACAACGCCGTCAAAGTGTCCCACCCTGTGCAACCCCTCCCAATGACACGTGAGCATGCCGTAATCCACTGATTCTGGCCTTTCGGGAATACCCNNAGGGTATAACTCGTCGGAACGGGGAAACACGACAGCATCCGCACCGGCATCCTGAGCTATTTTGACATCAGATTCTCGCGTGCTTGGATACAANTCAAAGTCTNTGGCGTCATCAAATTGAGTGGGGTTCACGTATACGCTNACAATCACGTGACCATTATCACCGAGCTCATNTCGGGCCCGCCGAATCAAAGATGCATGGCCGTCATGTAAAGCCCCCATAGTGGGCACAAAGCCCACTGAAACCGTTCGAAACGCCTCCTCAGACCCNCGCCTCCAATCTTCGAATGCATGGTAAATGCGCACTGGCCTTCTAAAGTGGATTGTTCCTGTTTTGTGAGGCCGGANCCCACAGATTCGCGTTCANAGCGTTAATCTGTGCCAACGGACACGAATTTGAGANGCTTAAAGTAGCCGAAGCACTTGAATTTCCAAGGTTTTCGCGCTATATTTGAGGGAGCCTGTTATTCNTGATGATTCATGAGNAAGACCCGCATACTATACGTCAGTCAAGCAATCCAACCTTTTCTCCCGGAGAGTGACATCAGTAGGGCAGCAAGGCAAATTCCNCAAGGCATTCACGAACGAGGCCGCGAAATTCGTGTTTTTATGCCNCGNTTTGGCGTTATCAATGAGCGCCGCCATCAGTTGCANGAGGTTATCCGTNTAAGCGGAATGAACCTAAACATCAANGACACAGATCACCCGTTGATCATCAAAGTGGCCTCCATTCCCACGGCGCGNATGCAGGTCTACTTCATAGANAACGAGCACTATTTCAAAAAGAAAGTCACTTGGCTTGATGCCAAAGACAAGCTTGTTTCTGACAACGACGAGCGCGCCATTTTCTTTGCCAGAGGCGTNCTTGAAACCGTTCGCAAATTGTCATGGGCCCCAGACATTATTCACTGTCATGGATGGATGGCGTCTCTTGTTCCNCTCTATNTAAAAAGCCTATTTAGCGAGGACGCTCACTTTGAGAANACCAAGGTGGTAACGAGCCTCTATAGCGACGGGTTTAAAGGCACATTAAACGGAAGTCTGCACGAAAAAATCACCTTTGACGGCATCCAAGAAGAAAGGGTTGGGGCCATCCAAATCCCCACATTTGACGCTTTAAACGCAATCGCAATAGAGCACTCTGACGCCATCATTGCCGGTTCGNAAGAGTTGTCAGAGGAAACCGAGGCNCTGTTCCAGTCTTCAGTGTTGCCCAAAATGCAGCACATCGAAGCCGAGCTTGGAGCCGCTGAAGTGGCCAACTTCTACGACACCATCCTNGAGGGAAAGGAGGTGGCCGTTGAGGAATAACCCCCTCTTCTTTACGTCTGACATNCTGCACCTTCGACCATCGGTTTACGAAGGTGTTCCCCGACGGCCATTCTGCACGACCTTGCGTGCATCAATCCGATTCACCCATGCGTTNCGCACGCGTCGCTTTTCTACTCCTGCTCGTCTTAGCAACCATTACTGGATGCAGAAGACCCAACAGTGATATCGGGCTCGGGCTCCAGCCCGAGGGAGAATTGCTGGACTTGCGAACTGATACGCTGGCCTTTTCCATCGAAATGGTCCCGGTCGATTCTCTTCGCACAGACGAGAGAAGTCGCCTGCTTCTAGGCAATACCATCGACCCTATTAGCGGCCTCACTTCGGCCTTCTTTTCTACCGAATTACGCCTGTCTCAAACCAACAAGGACTTCGGAACCGACCCCATTTGTGACAGCGTCATCTTCACNCTCCGGTTCAANGGTCCTTCCTATGGATTCAATTTNGATCAAGTGTTANCGGTGGAGCAGTTGGCAGACACNATCTCCATAGACAGTTCCTATTACAGCCAAGACNTTCCGTNAACCATTCCGATTAACCTCGCCACCCCCTCAGGTCAACCCGTCCAAATGCACCCATTTGATTCGGTGCTTGTTGGGTCAGAAGCCCTGTCAGCACAAGTCCGAATTCCACTTAGTACCACCTTCGGCCAAGGGTTGATTGACGCAGACACCTCCGTATACGCTTCAAATGACGCGTGGCGGTCTTGGTTTAAGGGGCTCCAAGTCCGATCCACATCCGGTGGCGGTGGAATCGTGAGTCTTGAACCCAATGCCGGCACGTCATATTTGACATTGCATTACCACAACACAACGGACACGACGAGCTACAACTTCATCATCAACAGCAATGCGGCTCGAATCGGACACTTCACACACAGTTGGCCCCCGGAATTTGGGCCATTAAACGACAGTCTACCCACCGAAAACGCCCTGCGCGTCGCGTTGGTTGGTGCGGCCGGCTCGTACTTGAGGCTCAACCTCAATGGATTGGACAGCCTCGATGTCGAAAATGGAACGGTCATCAACAGAGCGGAAGTNATCCTTCCTCTAGATGACGTCCCGTCAAAACTCCCGCGACCGGCCACGCTTACCGCCTTCATGCAGGGTTTGAACGGCGGACTCGAATTCACCCCTGAAGTAGCGTCACCCGGGGTCACCTATGGNGGAACCTATGACCCCACCCAAAATGCCTACGTTATTAACCTGCCGATTTACGCCCAACGCAGGCTAAACGGAGAAGAAACACGACCCCATGTCTACTTGTACTCGGAGCTCTCTTCAGTCGCTTTAGAACAAGTGGTGTTCCGCACCCCAGAATCCACGTCAGAGGCGGCATTCATCCTCACTCGCTCAGAATAACCGAAAGCCGCATTGAGAGTATCTTTATTTCATGTGCGGCATTGTAGGATACCTCGGTAAACAACCGGCNTTTCCCCTTCTCATTAAAGGGTTAAAAAGACTTGAATACCGGGGATATGACAGCGCTGGCATTGCTGTTTTGGACTCAANCGGCACCCTTTCTCACCACCGAAAAAANGGGAAGGTGGANGATCTGTTGGAACACCTTGATGACAATGCGCCACAGGGACACCTGGGCATAGGGCACACACGGTGGGCAACCCACGGTCCTCCAAACGACATCAATGCACACCCTCACCTAAGTGGCGATNGACAACTCGCGCTGATCCACAACGGCATCATCGANAACTACCACGCCCTAAAAGAAACTTTGATNGGCCGGGGCCACACCTTCTACAGCGACACCGATACCGAGGTGTTNGTNCACCTCATTTCAGAGGTGATGNGGAGCAGCGAAGAATTANATCTGTTCGAAGCCACACGCGTGGCTTTAAATGAAGTCGTCGGTGCCTACGCTATCGCCGTGGTGGACATTGGACGGCCCAACGAACTCGTTCTCGCTCGAAAATCCAGCCCNCTGGTCATAGGTATTGGCGATGGAGAGTACTTCATAGCCTCCGATGCCACACCAATCGTAGAGTACACAAAAAACGTCGTCTACCTAGAAGACGAAGAGGTTGCCCGAATTTCCCTGACCGCAGGACTAAAAATCAGNACCACNAAAAACCACAGGGTCACCCCNGTTGTAACAGAACTCGAGGTGGCATTGGAGTCCATTGAAAAGGGGGGCTACGAACACTTCATGCTCAAGGAAATCCACGAGCAACCCCGTTCAATTGCAGACTGCCTTAGGGGGAGATTAAGGCTTGGTCTTGGAGGCATTCGCATGGCTGGAATTGACAACCACAAGGAAATGTGGTCCAACGCCAACCGCCTTATCATAGTGGCCTGTGGAACCAGTTGGCATGCAAGTTTGGTGGCAGAGTACATGTTCGAAGACCTCCTCCGCATACCTGTAGAGGTCGAATACGCAAGTGAATTCCGCTACCGAAACCCCGTGTTGGGCGAAGGTGACATCTTAATTGCTATCAGCCAATCTGGAGAGACGGCGGACACGCTGGCTGCCATCCGCATGGCGAAAGAGCGCGGCGCCCATGTTTTTGGAATTTGCAACGTTGTAGGGTCGAGCATATCAAGGGAGTCCCACAGCGGNGCATACACCCATGCGGGACCTGAAATTGGAGTTGCCTCCACAAAGGCTTTTACAGCACAGCTCACCGTGCTCGCACTCGTGGCGCTCCGGGTTGGCGAATTGAGGGAAACCATCGATGCTCAGCAATTGAACCGCCTCATGGTCGGGCTAGAAGAGCTCCCAAACAAGGTGGAAGCAATTCTCAAAAAAGAAGACNAAATCAAAGCCATTGCAGAGATCTACAAAGGCGCACCAAACGCACTCTTCCTAGGCCGGGGATACAATTTCCCTGTGGCCCTTGAGGGGGCTCTCAAACTAAAGGAAATCAGCTACATCCATGCTGAGGGTTATCCGGCTGCAGAAATGAAGCACGGGCCCATCGCGCTGATTGATGAGAACATGCCTGTATTTATTGTGGCCACCCAAGACGCCCACTACGAAAAGGTGCTGTCCAACATTCAAGAGGTAAAAGCCAGGGGAGGAAAGGTCATCGCCGTTGTGTCAACCGGAGACAGTGAGGTCGCCAGAATGGCTGACCACACGATTCAAATCCACTCAGCACAAAACGCCCTCGTCCCGATTTTGAGCACCATCCCGTTCCAACTGTTGAGCTACCACATCGCCGTCATGNTGGACAGAAACGTAGATCAGCCAAGAAATCTGGCCAAAAGCGTCACCGTAGAGTAAGTCCCACAGCNATAGACTCAAGGCTGTCGAGCATGGCCTCCAAATCATCGGCCTCTGTCAACGGATTCATCAATGTGCACCGCAGCCACGCCGTACCGTCAAACCGCGTCATGACCACATAGTGTTCGCCCTCCTCGAGGTGCTGCCGCCTCAGCAGCTCGTTGAAATCGTTCTGCTGCTCAAGAGAAGCCAAACTCAAATGCTCAGGGACCAAGCGAAAGCAAACAATATTCGCCTCCGGCTCCATGGCCAGTTCAAAGCCATCACGTTGTTTAACCTGAATGGCCAACTCCCTCCCCAAAGCAAACAACCGGTCCACCAAGTGGCCCCAAATTTCTGATCCGTACTCTTCTAAAACAGCTGCCACACGTGTGCTCAACATGCGCTTGGTACACTCGAAAGTGCGCTTGCCAAAATTCCACCATTCCGGCTCCTCTGCGTCGCTCCAGAGGTATTCTGCCGTTTGGGTAAACGGCAAAAAGCTGTACTCATGCTTCGCATAAAACAACCCCGTACAAAGCGCTGGCACACCCATGATTTTGTGAAAATCCATGGCCACACTGTCCGCCTTGTCCATGCCGTCAACCAAGTGCCGATGCTGTTTGCTGAAAATGGCCGGCGCACCGTGGGCACCGTCAACGTGGAACCAAATCCCGTGCTCTTTTGCAAAGTCAGCAAGGAGATTCAAGTCGTCATACGCTCCGGTGCTCGTAGTGCATGCACTTCCCACGACCGAAACCACTCGCCTTCCCCTTGACAGCGTGTCGGCCATCGCCTTCTCCAGGCCCTCCCTAGTGATTCGATGACGCGCATCAGTCTCCACCAGCCCAACACCGTCGGCGCCCCACCCCATGACCCGAACAGCCCTGTCAACACAGTAATGCGCTTGCTTCGAAACCAACACTGCTCCCCGGCCGTCATCCCCTTGTTGCCAAGAATCAGCGTCTGGCCCCCCGCCCCATCTCCTCGCAGCCAAGAGGGCCACCATATTGGCCAAGGTGCCCCCGTGGCACATCACGCCCCCACAACCTTCAGAAAAACCCATCATTCGGCCAATGCGAGACATCAACACCTCCTCCATGGCCGAGTTCGTCGGTCCCATTTCATAAATGGCGCCCCCATTGTTCAACATGTCTGTGACCATGCCAACCAATGCCCCGTCAGGAAACGGAACCGCCACTTGGTGACCCATGTAACGTGGGTCTTGCAACGCGTTTGACCGCAGCACAACCTCGCGCATGAGGTCTGCCAAGCCCACCGGCCGATTCAAACGGCCCTCCCAAAAAACCCGTTCTTGTTCAGGCGATGTCCATGGCATCGATTGGGGGGCGCTGCGACCTTGTGCATCCTCAAGGTGTTGCTTCAAGTCATCCACCACTTGGTGTGCCAAACGACAAAAGCGCGCTGGGTTATACGCCTTATTCAACAGCGGGTGTAGAGGGTCCATGTCTGCAAAATGACATCAAAATGAAAGAAATCAGGGGCTCAGGCTCACCGAGCTTCTAATTCTGTTCTCGGCATCCACAAGGGGAAATGTGGAAAAACAGTGTATACCCCCAAAAGCTTAGACGGAATTGCCTTTCTTGCGGCCGGAAATCTTTTTTCAGAAACCTCAAGATGAAGCACATCCTGTCAGCCCTTGCCTTGATTGCCCTCTTTGCAGTCACGGCCAACGCCCAGAAGCAATTCGGCGGCGAGCACAACATCGAACTCCAATTCACTCCGCTTGGTGACAGCCCAGTTGACGGCACCACCATCAAGTACCGGAACTTTACCGACGAAGAGTCCGCATTCCGTCTGAGCCTCACGCTTAACAGTACGAACTCCAAGTCCATCGGCTTCCGTGAGTTTGACTTTAACGGTGTTGGTCGTCCGGAGCCCTACTTCAGCATTATGCCCGACGGCACAGTCATAGAAGGTGGTATTCCAGCCATCGCAGGCGCCTACGTTACGTCTGGTGACGACGAAATCCCAAGCCCAGACATGTACGACACCTTTAGTCAGAGCAGCTGGATGATTGCGCCTGGTTATGAGAAGCACTTTGACGCCGGTGGAGACAAACTCAGCCCTTACGTTGGTTTTGAGGTGGGGTATGGTGTAAGCAGTTCTTCCTTCGAACAGGAATTCTGGAGTGCAGACGATGAGAACCAAGTCGGTGACCAAGACCAGTACATCGTTTGGACGCAAACCCTCACCCAGAGTGCCAGCGTGTTCATGGTCGGCCTTGTGACCGGTTTCGACGCATATATTACAGATTACCTCTACTTGGGTGCTGAAGCCGGCCTTGGATTCAGGAGCTCAACGGTGAACGACATGGAAATTTCTGCAACTGACAATGTTGCGTACAACTTGTTCTGGGGCACCCAAAATGCTGTTGACCCAAGCGACCTAACTGAGATGCCCGCTCCAATTCAAGGCAGCGTAGATCTTGTTGGTCACGCATACAGTGGTCAGCACCCAGCCAACATTAACGACCGCCCTTTCTGGACGGGAGGCCAGCAAGGCGGGTCGCTCGGAACCCAATTCCAAGCGCAACTGCGACTCGGATACCTCTTCCAGTAATCGGAAAATCATCCAATTGGAAAAGCCCTGCCCTTATCGGTGGGGCTTTTCTCTTTTGTCCCACTGCTGAAGACTCGGCAACTTGGCCACCATGACCCTCCGCATCGAACTCGACCACCACGGCCATACATGGCACGCCCAAGGGCCCGCAACAGACTTGAGTGTTCCTGTCAACCCCCACACCGGGCTGCCCCGCGCCTGGTACAGGGGGCCTGCCACAGCGAGCCCGGTGCGCAGCGAAAATTGGGTGGGGTCCATCGCCGAAGGAGGCAGTGTCAACTTTCGGGACCTCACCTTCAACCCCCACGCCCACGGCACCCACACAGAAACGAGGGAACACGTCTCCGATGAGTTTCAACCAATCGATGCGCTGGCGCGTTCTGAACAACTGCCATTCTTGATGCCCGCCCTCTTGCTCGAAGCTCAACCTGAGTCCGCTGATCAAGACTGGGTGGTGCCAACGTCTGCTGTAGAGAATGCCTCCGAACTGTTAACACAAAAAGCGCCTCGTGCCGTTGTCCTCCGCTGTACCACAAGCGACGTTCAAAGGGACTGGAGCAACGCCAATCCACCCTATCTCGCCGACGGATTCGCCGAAATTTTGGTCCGCCATGGCGTCCAGCACCTTCTTCTGGACCTTCCCAGTGTAGATCGCGAGGTCGACAACGGCGTTTTGCGGGCACACAACGCCTTCTTTTTTAGCGGAGGCAAACCTCGTGTCGGCGCCACCATTTCAGAGCTCCTGTGCGTCCCTCAGGGCCTTTCAGAAGGCCTTGGGCTACTGGCAATGCAGGTCGCTCCTTTCATCAACGACGCCGCGCCGTCTCGACCCTTGTGGTTTCCGGCATCGGTCATGCCCAACGGCTGATGCCTTTACTGGGCCAAAGGTGAACCAAAGCGTGCTCGAATCAACGCTTGACCAAGAGTCGAAATTCAGTGCCGATATCCGGGGCGCTGTCAAAGTCCACAAGCCAAGCGTGCCGCTCAGCAATGGCCTTGACCATCGCCAAACCCAAGCCTGACCCACCGCCCCTCGTGGTAAACCGAGGTTCGAACACACGATCCGCAACTTCCTTCGTCATGCCTGGACCACTGTCCTTGACCACAATGCATTGCTCGGAAGCGTCCAACACCACCCAAACCTTACCGGGCCCATCCCCGATGGCCTGTTGGGCATTAATGATCAAATTCGAAAACAACCGCTTCAATTGGTCCGCGTCACCTTCAACCTCAATGTCCCCATCACAACGCAACGTTGGCCCAACGCCCTCCACACCATGAAGCAACACAACCTCCTCCAACAAGCGCTTTAAAGACAATGCCAGTAACTCCCCTTGTGGAAGCCGCGCCAGCGTGCTGAATTCCGCCGCTATCCTCGACAACAAGTCAATCTGACCCTGCAGCGTAGACGACAAAGCCACAATTCGGTCTTTTAACTCCGCTGGATCTGAGTCCGCGTCAAGCGCCCTTCGTTCCAACTGCTGAATGCCCAGCTTCATTGGGGTCAAAGGGTTTTTAATCTCATGGGCAACCTGCATGGCCATCTCGCGCCACGCGCTCTGACGTTCAGATTGCGCCAAAGCAAACGCCGATCGCCTGACGTTCTCCACCATCCTATTATAGCGTTCCACCAGCACACCAATCTCATCGCCTGGTGCAGAGTCATACCTCAATGGCTCTGACTCAACCTCGCGCCCCACATCCATGCCGTCCATTCGACTTCCCAACCGAGCGAGAGGCTGGGTAATCGACCGGGTCAGGAAGAAGGCCAAGGCTACCGCTGCGCCAAAGACAAGTGCAAAAACAGCACCCAAGTTGCGCATGAACTCATTGCGCACAACCGCCTCAAGGCTCCTTGATTCATAGCGCAAAGCAACCAAAGCCACCGGGAGGCGCGCTGCATTCAAATGGTACCAATAGGCCAAGTAGTCCCCGTTACCTGTTGGTACCTCAAGACGGGCAATACCGTCTGCAAGGGTGACCAAAACCTCGGGATCAACCTCAGCAGGAAACCCAGATTCCTCAGGTGGTCCGACTGATGACGTCACGAAAAGCGTGCCGTCCAATCGATACACAGCGATCGGCAAACCGTGAACGGCTTCCATTTCAACGACTCGGTCCGCAAACCCTCCTGCTACAACAGCCCAACTCAACGACGATGGTTCCACATCATCACCAACAGCCCTGCTCAACGCAAATCCCAAACTCTTTGCAACCGCCGATTCTTTTCTTTCAAGACGCGCTGCATTGTAATCCGCGTCCAACCGAGAAAATCCGATATACGTTGCCGCGCCCGTCAGGATGAAGCCCAACGCAGTCACTGCCAGCATCGCCAGCAGCAGTCGTCTTCTTAAGGAGAGTCGAATCAAGAGTGTGGAATCAACCTTCAAGCGCTTCCGCGCCGCCCACAATCTCGAGAATTTCTGCCGTAATGGCCGCCTGACGCGCCTTGTTGTAGCTCAGTTTGAGCTCGCGCAACATTTCGCCCGCATTTTCCGTGGCCTTGTGCATGGCCGTCATTCGCGCCCCGTGCTCAGAAGCATGGCTGTCCAAGAGCGCCTTGTACAGCTGAATTTTCAGCGTGTTCGGAATGATGTTTTCGGCAATTTCCTCGCGGCTGGGCTCCAAAATGTAGTCCACTGAAGTGGCCACTGTCTCTGCCGTTTCTTCAATCGGCGTCTGTTCAATAGGGAGCATCTGCTCACACATCACATCCTGCACGGCAGCATTGACAAAGCGATTATACAGGAGCTCCACCCGGTCGTATTTACCGGAACGAAACGCCTCCATTACCTGACCTGCGGCGTTCGCTGCCCCTTGGAAGTCGAGGTTGTCAAACACCGTGTGGGGCTGACTGCCCAAGTCCAATGTCGTGAAGTGTTCCGTGCGACGGAACACGTCGGCGGCCTTCTTTCCTAGACACAAAACACTGACCTCCTTGCCTTTCAAATCCTCGATTCTTTGGTGGGCCAGTTTTATAATGTTGTTGTTGAACGCCCCACACAATCCGCGGTTAGAGGTCACAGCGACCAACAACACCTTATTGGCTTCACGCTCTACCGCATAGGGGTTTTCAGACGCGTCAAGAGACGCCGAAACGTTGACCAGAATCTCCTTCAACTTTTCAGCATAGGGACGCATTTGCGTCACGGCATCTTGCGCCCTCCGCAGCTTCGCTGCAGACACCAGCTTCATCGCTTGGGTAATCTGCCGGGTACTTCCGACAGAGGCGATTCGATTGCGTACTTCCTTGAGACCGGCCATTTGGATAAATCAGCTGGCGAATTGCTTGCTCACTTCTTCAGCAGCGGCCTTCATGATCGCCTGTGCCTCATCCGAGTACTTTCCACTCTTAAGTTCGGACATTGTATCGGCATGCTTGGATCGCAGGTAGTCGAGGTATGCTGTCTCAAACTCCTTGACACGGCTTACAGGCACAGTCTTCAGCAGGTTTTTTGTGCCCGCATAAATAATGGCCGTCTGCTCCTCGACCGGCATTGGTGAGTTGAGATTCTGCTTCAAAATTTCCACGTTGCGCATGCCCTTGTCAAGCACGGCCTTGGTGGCCTCGTCAAGATCAGATCCAAACTTCGCGAAAGCCTCAAGCTCACGGTACTGTGCCTGGTCCAACTTCAGCGTGCCAGACACCTTCTTCATGGACTTGATTTGCGCTGAACCTCCAACACGACTCACAGAGATTCCCACGTTGATCGCGGGACGCACTCCAGAAAGGAAGAGGTTGCTCTCCAAGAAAATTTGACCGTCCGTGATGGAAATCACGTTCGTCGGAATGTATGCAGAAACGTCTCCCGCTTGCGTCTCAATGATCGGCAACGCCGTCATTGACCCCCCCCCTTTACCATCGGGCGAAGGCTTTCGGGCAGATCGTTCATCTCCTTTGCGATGTTGTCGTCAGAGATCACCTTAGCGGCGCGCTCCAACAATCGGCTGTGCAAGTAGAATACATCTCCAGGGTACGCCTCACGGCCCGGGGGGCGACGGAGCAGCAATGAAACTTCGCGATACGCAACCGCCTGCTTTGACAGGTCATCATAGACTGCAAGCGCTGGGTTGCCCGTATCCCGGAAGAACTCACCAATCGCCGCTCCCGTAAATGGAGCATAGAACTGCAGTGGTGCTGGGTCCGAGGCCGTAGCCGCAACAACCACGGTGTATGCCATTGCACCCGCTTCTTCGAGCGTCTGTACAATGCCCGCAACCGTAGAGCCCTTCTGCCCAATGGCCACGTAGATGCAATAGACGGTCTCACCGCGATCATAGAATTCCTTCTGGTTAATGATGGTGTCAATCGCCACTGTCGTCTTTCCTGTTTGGCGGTCACCAATGATCAACTCCCGCTGACCACGGCCAATTGGAATCATCGAATCAATGGCCTTGATTCCGGTTTGCAGCGGCTCATTTACCGGCTGACGGTAAATCACGCCAGGCGCCTTGCGCTCCATGGGCATGTCATACAGGTCACCCTCAATGTGGCCCTTTCCATCAATGGGCTCGCCCAGAGTATTGACGACACGCCCCAGCATGCCGCGGCCCACCTTCACAGAAGCAATTCGGTTCAAACGCTTCACAGATGAGCCCTCCTTGAGCTCACCGGAAGGCTCGAGCAAAACCGCACCTACATTGTCCTCCTCGAGGTTCAATGCAATGCCACGGACGCCGTTTTCGAATTCTATTAGCTCTCCGGCCTGCACATTCGAAAGGCCATAAATACGGGCAATTCCGTCCCCCACTTGGAGGACGGTGCCAACCTCTTGGAGGTCGGCCTCAGATTGATTTCCGGCAAGCTGCTCACGCAGGATGGCGGATACTTCAGCGGGTTTGATCTGGGACATGAGGTCTAGGTGCGCTCAGTAAGCCGGTTCATAGGGGTTGTTGGTGAGGTTCCGGTGCAACGTCCGAAGGGACTCAAACACCGAGGCGTCGATCATCCGATCACCCACGCGCAGCTTAAAGCCGCCAATGAGTTGGGGATCGACTGTTTCTGACAGTTCCACACCTCCTTCGTGGACCTTGCCAATCAGTACGTTGATTTCGGACCGACGCGCATCGTCAAGAGGCACTGCCGTCACGACTTCAGCCAGCACGACACCCCGCTCCTCTCGCACGAGAGAAACAAAAGCCTCAGCCATGTGCGCAATCAACCCCGCTCTGCCCTTCTTGGCCAACAGCGCCAAAAACGCCGTTGTCAAATCATGGGCTCCTGCAAAGACGCTGCGCACAATGGCCTCCTTCTTTTCAGGGCGAACAACAGGGCTGGCCAAGATGGTCGAAAGTTCTCGGTTCTCTTTGGCCGCCTCGATCAACGCCCGCATGTCCTGCTCGACTACGTCCACCGCATTTTGCTCCTTACTCAACGTGAGCAAAGACTTTCCATATCGGCGGGCAACTGTAGTAGCAGACATGAGGTCAGTTCAGTTTGGAGTCCGAAATCATGCGGCCAATCAGCTCTTGCTGGGCGCCATCGCCCTTGAGCTCATGGCGAACCAAGTTCTCCGCGATTTCTAGGCTCAGTTTCGCGACCTCTGCCTTAAGCTCTGCCACAGCCGCCGCTCGCTCACCATCGATGGCCTGTTTGGCCTGATCGATCATGCGCTCACCTTCGTCTTTGGCGATTTGTTTAGCATCAGCCACCAACTTGTCGGCCATGTCGCGTGCATCGCGCAACATGCCGTCACGCTCCGCGCGGGCCTCTTGCAGCAAACGTTCATTGTCCGACTGCAGGTTTTGGATTTCCGCACGCGCCTCCTTGGCGGAATTGAGCGCTCCCTCTATTTCCTCTTCCCGATCCTTAAGACCTTGGAGAATAGGGCCCCATGCCATCTTTCGAAGCAAAAACAGGACCACCAAAAAGGAGACCGTCGCCCAAACGACCGATCCGAAAGCGGGTGTCAACAACGCATCCATGTCGGAGTGCGTTGGCGATTAAGCGAAAACGACCAAAAGGCAAACGATGACCGCGAAGAGTGCAACACCCTCTACGAGGGCGGCAGCCACGATCATGTTGGCGCGGAGGTCTCCGCTCATCTCAGGTTGACGTGCCATTGCCTCAAGTGCGGATCCGCCGATGCGGCCCACGCCGATGCCGGCTCCGATAGCAGCGACGCCGGCTCCGAGACCTGCGAGACCTTGATTCATTGATTCCAGAAGGATCATTGCGAGTTCCATGGTGTATGGATTTGGGTTGTTTAGGTTGTCTTAGTGATGGGCTTCATGGGTGGCTTCCCCGAAATACAGGGCTGCGAGCAACGTGAACACGTATGCCTGCAAAAAGGCAACCAAGAATTCAATTAAGTACATGAAAATCATGAAGAGCGTAGAGAACACGCCTGTTCCCATTCCAACGCCCCCACCGAACTGTTCTCCAAGAATGAAAATCAGCGATGTAAAGGACAAAATGATAATGTGACCCGCGGTGATGTTCGCGGTCAAACGAATCATCAGGACCGCGGGCTTAATAAAGATGCTGGCTATCTCGATCGGTACGAGGATAAACTTGATGGGCAGCGGTACGCCTGATGGCCAAAGAATGTGGCTCCAGTAGTGCTTGTTCCCGGAAACGGTCGTGATCAAAAACACCAGCGTGGCTAAAACCAATGTGATGCCCAATGTTCCGGTGATATTGAACCCTCCGACAAAAGGAATCAAACCCAGTAAGTTGCTGAAGAAGATGAAAAAAAACACCGTCAATAAAAAGGGCAGGTAACGCTCGGCTTTTTGCTTTCCAATGCTCGGAATGGCCACCTCATCTCGAATGAACAAAACCATGGGTTCGAGCGCGTTTTGAAGGCCTGTCGGCGCTTGGCCCTTTCGCTTTGAATAACCCGTGGCCGCCCGACCAAAAAGAAGGAGGACGAGGCCCATCATAAGCAGCATACCAAAAATGCTTTTGGTGATGGACAAGTCGACAATATCAATTCCTCCTGCGTGGTGGTTACCGTCATCTTCTGCGTCAGGTTCATCTTGGCCGTGATGACCATTTCCCGACGGGTCATGGTCATGTGCAGCCAAAACCCCGTGATCCATGGTGTACCACAACCCAGAACTGCCTTGGTGCGCTCCGTGATGCAACGCGCTGCTCATGAAGGCGTCAAACTGCCCTGTACTGGGCGCATAAGCAATAACCGGCAACGGAATGTGAATCCCGCCAACCAAGTGGATTTCATGCGCGTCCTGAATGTGATGGATGATAAACTCACTAGGGTTGAACCCACCTCCTTCGTGGATTTCATCAGACGCTGCTACCGTTCCAATGGCCCCCAGAAAAAGGCCTAGGGTTAAGGCTTTGGTCATGCACCGCTGGAAACGGATGAGGAGAGAAATCATAATCGCGTTCGGCGAATTTGGGTGCGAAGATAGTGTCCGAATTCCTTCCCTATTCACCCTGATGGTGAAGTCCCGGAAAGAACTTTCAACGCGGGTCCGTGGGCGGCCATTTGTGGCGCATGGTTTCCACCACAAGAATCACAGTAAACGCGACGTAAACCAAGTATACGGCTAGCCCAAAAGTCAATGGGCATGGCCCCCCGATGAAGAGATAAAGCAGCACCAAAATGAGCATTGAAAACATTTTGATCATGGTGACCCCCATGACCTTTCGCACCTGCGCACCTGAGCTTGATGAATTCTCTGGCCGCAACCACCACTCAAGGCATGGCGTCATCACAGCCAAAAACAGCACAACCGCGGTAAGAGAGAGCCTTGCCGAATCCACCATCCAGGGCTCTTGCAGCGTGTGAATCAACAACAACGCAACAACTGCAATCAGAATGTTGGTGGCCAAAAACCTCATTTCTCGCGTCTTCATCGTTTTGCATCACGTATGACCATGACCATTGCAGCAAAAAGTCCAAAAAGAGCGCCCACTGCCGTGCCCCAGGCCACCTCGTGACCCGATTTTTCGTCCCATCGGCGACCCAACCAAGCCCCGCCACCAATAGAAAAAAACAGTGTAGAGGCCATGCCCGCATGGCGCATCACACTCCGATTGGGTTCAGGCGCTTTGCTGGAAGGCCTGTTCGGCATGGTCCAGATTCTTAACCGCTCGTTCCTCTGAGACGGAAGTTTCGCCAACATCGTCGAGCTTACACATCCCCTCAACACGCGCACCGGCCTCTACGGCCATCCGACCATATCGAATCTCCCCGTCAACACCGCTAGACTCCTTGAGCGTAAGCAACCCAACTACACGCAAGTTTCCCGTCACCACTCCTTGGGACTCACAGTCGTAGCAATCCACATTGCCCTCCACTCTGCCAGTCAAGCCAATCACCAATCGGCCGGTCGTGTGTATGTCACCAACAAAATGACCGTCTATTCGAATGCTTCCTTCACTTCGGATGGATCCTTCNACCAAGGTGCCCTCCACAATGCGGTTGATTCCCTGATCTAATCCAACGTCACGGTTGCGGTTTCTCGCCATGGTGCTCGGTTCTCNAAGTGGTTTANTCCCCAAGGTAAACCTCCTCGAAGAATTTACTGTAACCGTCAATGTCTTTACCCTTAAACAGCTCCACGTAGTTCTCCGTATGAATGACAAACATCTCAAATCCACTGGTATTGANATCAATCATCGACTCTCGGTTGGTCGAGAGAACTTTGAAGTAGTCCATTGCTCGGTCCTTCCTCGGGAAAGCCTTAACAAGAACAAGTTGATTCTCCCTGTCCATCAGGTTGCTCGTCACCCTAAGGTTCGCGCTTGCAAAAAACTGCCGATTAAAATCTGCCAAATCGGCTTTTGTCTCGTCTGACCCCCCCTCACTAACGGGAATCACAACNGCGAAATAATGCTCGAGTACGGGGTTATCCTTGAAGTTCCCGTAATCGTCGACCTTAGGGACGGCGTCCGTGTTTTTTCCTTTGGTCTTCTGGGAGTCTCCAACACCGAGGCCAAACAAAATGTCCTGGGCGGCCAGAGCCTGGTCTGAAGAGTCACAAGAGGCCACCACATCCTTTAAAGCCGAGATGTAGTTCTCCCGTCCTCGCACACGACCATCCAGCCATCCCACACACTGAGCACGGAGGAAGCGATACCGGCATTCTTGGGTGTGGTTGGGAACCGTATCAAGCAACACATTGATCTCGGTTAGCAACTCCTGATAATCCTTTTGGTTGTAATACCGAATGAGGTGGGCTTCGTACGCAACCAACTCATCAATTCGGCGCTGCTCCTCAAAGTCCACAAAATCCGGGTTTTCCACCAATTGGGCCCATTCGCTGTCTGGATACAACAGCGAAATCTGATCTGCCCAGTACTGCGAGTTGCACGTGCCGCAAAAAGGGTTCTGGTAATTCTCCGTCTCCTCNAGAAACAAATACGTTCTGTACAACTGATAGTGGGCCAAGGGGTGCTCAGCACTCTCTNTGTAACGATCGAGAAGGTCAACCCACGCCTCAATGGCATTGTCAGTATCGTCAAGCTTTTCCTTGTAAATCACGCCGCTCTGGTAGACCGCTGTGGCTGTCTCCACATCTGCTGCGGCGCGCTGCTCCTCAGAACAGGGGAGTGATTCCAATAACTCTTCAGGAGTCGGCAGCTCGCCTCCAGACGCAAGANGGTCGACCGAAGCGACTTCTTCCGCCACGTTCTCAATGGTTCCAAACCCAGAAGCCAACCTTCGGCTTCTCCTCCAGTGGTCTTCAAGCGGGCGGTCTCCCCATTGTGACAGAAAGTCCTGCCTTCCTTTCTCCCGAAGGTTAGGGTTGTACGGCCAAAATGCTGTTGCCGCTCCAGGAACCGACAAACTCTCAGACAGCGCTTCCTCAGCGAGGCGCTCCGCTTCCGCAGCAGCCTCCTCCTGCGCCACCCTAAGCCCCTCAATGATTTCCTCCATCCTGACATAGCGGGCATCCTCATCTAGATTACAGATGTCCCGCAAGCTATCATTTCTCANAACCACCATGAGTTGCTCCACCAATTCAGTCAAGCTCTTCGCGTTGTTGCTGACCTCCTGATACCTCGGGTGGTCCTCATTCATGTTGGCCAAAGTGCTGTCNTAGTAAGCTTGGGCCAACTCATACTCCCGGTCCTCCAAATGAAGGTCCGCCAAGGAGAGAAAGCTCTTCATTCTGGGCCGGCGATTTCCGGAATTCTCGGCCAAAGCGTCGCGCAGGTATCCCATGCACTCATCCCGGTTCAATTCCTCCAATTCAATTTGCGCCAAAGCGTAGTAAATCTGNTCTCGGTAATCCTCGTTCCTGTCCTCTTCGAGCATGTCAAAGAAAAGCTCCTTGATTTCCATGCTGTCACCCCGACGCCGGTCAAAAGCCAACGCCTGCTGCATGCGGGCTTGGAACTCCATTTCATAAGGTGTCTTCAACTTGACCACCTCCTCAAAAAGTTCAATCGCCTCCCGATTACTNCCATATTCTCTCTTNAATTGGGCCAGAACGAAAAGAGGGCGAGCACGGTCNCGNTTCGGCTTGATTTTGGGAATGGCCCTCTCAATGTAACGAATGGCCTCTTCTACGTTGTCTTGGGTCAAGAGAAATTCGGCCTGAACCAAAAAAGCATCCGCCCTGAGCTCATNTGAGGCATCCCGCTCTCCAACGGCCTTAAGCAGTGCAGAATTCGCTTTCGGCATGTTNTCCATGGCCATGTAAGTCCTGGCCAACCAGGCGCCTGCGGCAACCTGACTGTCTGGCTCCTTGTGTTTGCGTTGCAGATANTTAAAAACCTCCTCTGCCTTGGCCAAGTCTCCTTTGTAGAAGTGGCCCTTTCCAATCAAAGTATAATTATCATCAATCCACCGGTTCAACTGCGGACGCTTAAAATCCTTCTGCTGGCTTCTTGGTGGAGTCATCGCGTGACGGTCTACCACCCTTGAGCACTTTTCGATGGCCCTCTCCATCAGCGGGTACAAGAAGTCTGCTTGGTCTTCAGAACCATACAGAAACAAAGGAATCACCTCGTCCCAATTCTCCTCATGGGTTTCGGCCAGCTTCTCGTCGGCCTCTTCCATCGCCAACCNCGCAAAGTGAAACCCATTGAACCGTGATGTCGTGTTGTGATAAGCTCGATAAAAGCGGCCATCCCTCTGAGTTGTNCACCCGNAGAAGCCCAACAAAAAAACAATAAGCACCGAGTACAATGCGACCCATCTGTGCTGGGCACTCCTCGATGACGTTGTTGTGGCGGACATGATTCGACTCGGGTTCCGAGCGACCAACTCGAAAGGCGCGAAAATATTGCAATCCTTCCACCCCAATGACAAAATCATGGGCATCCTTTCGTTGTCGTCCATCTTTGAAGAACGAAGAACCCGATAGGATGTCCAAGGCACCACAATCAGAGCACACCCCAACNAGGCGATTCAAATTGATCCTGCAAGAGGAAGGAACCTTTGCAGAGCGGTGGTCAATGAGGGTCCAACCCAATCAACTTAAGGCCCTCACAGCCTTGTCCNCTCTGGTTGTCGCCGCCTTGACTTACGCAATAATTGCGCTGACTCCGCTCAAAGAACACATTGTCCCNGGGTATATGGCGTCTGAAACCCGGGCACTTCAAGCCGACTCGTGGCGAATTGCGGACTCCTTGTCCACCGTCGTAGAGCAACAGTCTCAATACTTGGACAACCTTAGGNCCATCCTTTCTGGACAACTTCCAGCGAGCGCATTAACGCTTACCAATCAATTAGATGAGCCGNCAAGCCAAGACCGGGAGCANGAGCAACTTCATTCCTTATCAGCAGATGCACTGAATGGACTGCGAAATCGCGTCAAAGAAGAGGACGCCTTTGCGGTCAACCGTCCCAACGCCCTCAAAGAGTCCGGTCTTTGGATGCCCCCCNTAGAGGGCGTGATCTCCTCTCCTTGGGACCCAGCAATTGGCCACTGGGGTTTGGACCTCGTGGCACCCGCCAACACGCCCGTCAAAGCCGTGGGGGATGGTACCGTGCTCTTTGCTGGATTTACCTCGGGTGGGGGTCACACGGTCATGATTCAACACAAAGACAACCGCGTGTCAGTCTACATGCACAACAGCAGGACCCTTGTCTCATCCGGCGACCACGTANGCCAAGGCGAGCCCGTGGCGATCATTGGCAACACCGGAGACCACAGCACAGGGCCCCACCTGCATTTTGAATGGTGGGAGTCTGGGGCAGCCATAGATCCCTCACTCAGGATCCGCCTTCAAAACTGATTAGGCCTTAACGCCCTCGGATGATGCCTGCCAATACATCATGCTCCTAAACGCCTCCATCCTGTCGTCCAACATCCTTTGGTTCACCGCGCGAATCCCTTCTGTGCCAAATGATTCACATGTAAAGCTGGCCAACGCACTGCCAACAACAATGCCCTCCTTCAAGGTTTCAAAGTCTGTAGATCCACAACGCGCCACATGACCAATGAACCCCCCGGCAAAGGTGTCTCCAGCGCCCGTTGGGTCGACAACCTCTTCAAGGGGCAACGCCGGGCAAAAGAAAGTCTCAAGCTTGCTGTCCCGGTGATGAAACAACAAGGCGCCATGCTCCCCTTTTTTGATAATCAAATACCGGGGTCCCATCTCAAGAATTAAGCGTGCCGCCCGAACAAGGCTGTGCTCTCCACTCAACTGTCTTGCCTCCTCATCATTAATCGTAAGAACGTCAACTCGAGAAATGACAGACTTAAGCTTCTCCATTGCAATGTCCATCCAAAAGTTCATGGTGTCCATAACCACCAATTCTGGGCGTGCTTCCATCTGGTCCAAAACAGACNCCTGTAAAGTTGGGTCAATGTTGCCCAGCATGAGCCACTTAGCCTTGCGCCAATCCTTAGGGATAACAGGCTTAAAATCAGCA
The DNA here is from genome assembly GCA_002720375.1 of Crocinitomicaceae bacterium. Taxonomy (GTDB): domain Bacteria; phylum Bacteroidota; class Bacteroidia; order Flavobacteriales_D; family Sanyastnellaceae; genus UBA8752. The sequence goes on from PBIE01000009.1 coordinate 31,948, forward strand.
AGAACGTTGAGTTCTGTGGCGAGCGTATCGCGGCCATTCATGTCCTCGTGATATGAGCCGGACCAGAAGAAACTCTTGCCTCCCTTCAGACAATCAACCCCTTCCAAGTGCATTCCCGCTTCGGACATCNCATGAAGTTCTTCCTGCGGAAAGTCCTCACCAATTACGCTGACAAGNCCGGCGCCCACACCCAACCGTGTGGTGGACCAGCCTATGTAAGTTCCCGCACCGCCCACAATGCGATCCCGTTTGCCGAAGGGTGTCTTAATCGAGTCGAACGCAACGGTACCAACCGCTACAATTGAGAATGGATTCCAGCTCATNATCAAAAATGAAGGTCGCAAAGGTACAGGACNGCTTTGCTGANGTCCGCTTTCATTGCACTAAAGGCCGAAACCCACTATCTTTGCGCTCCTTCGAAAAGTAGGACTGAGCACTCCCCTATAGCTCAGCTGGTTAGAGCGACTGACTGTTAATCAGTAGGTCCCTGGTTCAAGTCCAGGTGGGGGAGCAAAAANAACCCNGGGNNTGNCCCGGGGTTTTTTCTTTCNATNNGATGNTNTNNTTCTGNCGNCATCANAGAAGGTTNATNCNGCTNGCCAAGATGTCCTTNTAGCTTCCGCCAATNGGNATNTCNTTCTCCATNCCCTTCACTTGAATCATNGANTANTTGATGCTGTGGATNGCGTCNAGNTTCACAATGTAGCTGCGNTGNACNCNCATNAAACGNCGCTCNTTNAGCTTGTTCTCAACGTCCTTCATGGTGCTGTGAATCGTAAAACTCTGCTCCGGCGTGTGAACGACGACATAGTCTTTCAGCGCCTCTATGAAAAGCAGCTCATCATAATCAATCTTCATCAGGCGGCTGCGATTCTTGACAAAGAGATACTCCGCGGTCTCTTTGTGCTCAGCCATATTGCGGAGAAACTCATTCTCTAAGCGCGCTTCCTGCTCCTTAGAAAATTTGTGCATTGCCATCTCAATGCTCGTCTGCAAATCGACATCTTTAAAAGGCTTCAGAATGTAGCCGTGAGGCTCAGCCAACTTGGCCTCTCCCAAAGTGCTCCGATCCGCATATGCAGTCAGAAAAATAATGGGCACATCTAAAGTTCGCTTGATTTCCTCTGCCGCAGCAATACCGTTCATGTCTCCTTTAAGCATGATATCCATGAGGACCACGTCTGGACGATAACGAACAGCCAAATCAATGGCGTCCTCGCCGTTGTCGGCAGTGGCCACAACGTTGTATCCTATCTTCTCGAGGGTCTGCTCGATGTCTTTGCGAACGATGCTCTCGTCCTCGGTCACCAGAATGTTGATTGACATATTTGCGCTGGTTCAGGTTCAGTGCCAACCTGTCGAATCATTCGATAGAAGCGCTCGCTTCATCCGTCAAACAGGTTTTTTGGCCGCCGAAAGCTAACTAAAAAGCGCGTTCCTTCGTCACTTTCTGCCAAGAGTTCCGCATCAAGCTGCTCACTCAATGCCTGAACAAGGTATAAACCCAACGAGTCGCGCCCGCTCCAATCAAACCCCTTTGGCAACCCCACACCGTCGTCACAAACCTCAATTTGAATTTCCTCCTCTTCAGGGTTGTCCTTCACGGGTCTTGAACGCAAACCAACAGAAATGGTGCCCTTTTCTCTACCCTCAAACGCGTATTTCATCGCATTTGAAACCCACTCATTCAAAATAAGACCGCAAGGAATAGCCTGATCCAATGGCGCTTGAAGGTCCTCAAGCTCTGTTTCCAGTTTCACCTGAGTACTGGATTGATAACCCTGAATAATGTTGCCTGCAATCCGAGTGAGATAAGATGGAAACCCAATGTTCGACACGTCTGTGTTCTGATACAACGTCTCGTGAATGATGCTCATCGTTGAAACGCGGTTTTGGATTTCCTCCAGTCCTGTAATGGTCTTCTCGTCGTTTACAAAGTTCTTCTGGAGGTTGAGTATCGAATTGATGATTTGGAGGTTGTTCTTGACCCTGTGGTGCACCTCCTGTAGAAGGATTTCCTTCTCCTTTAAGGCCCCCCGAATGGCTTTGTCTATTCGCTTCCGCTCCGTTATATCATACGCAATAGCACTAATTTCAGGTGTTCCCTCGACCAGTTCAATGGGATTCAAGAACAACTGAAGCCACCGCCGATCGTCCCCCTTTCCCTCGGGAACAATGGCCCATTCAAATCGCTGAGGAGTTCCACTTACGGCCCGAGCAAATCGGTCTTCAAGGTCAAACCCATTCCACTCCTGACTTTTCCGAACCGCATCAGACAAGCGATTACTTAGGTCCTCCATTGACTTACCGTCCCTTTCGTCATCGCCGCCGAGCCACTGGATGAAGTTTCGGTTGGCGCTTGTTACAATGTGTCCTGCAGTCGCTGTCCAAATCACAAAATCCTCCCCGGACTCAACGATGCTCCGCATTCGTGCGGTGGCGCTTTTCAATGCCGCTTCCGCAGCGATACGCTGTTCAATTTGTTGTGTCAACTGTTGGTTTGCCTCTTCAGCCAACTCAGCGCGTATTCGCTCCTGCATAAGGGAATGCCGGTCTGTAACATCGGAAAGGTTGACTTGCACCGCGGGCTGGCCATCAAAAATGGTCAGCCTCCATTTCAGTGTAATCCGCTTTTTATTCGTCGGAAGCTCCAACTCCCATTCCTCCACATCCCGACCTTGACGGGCTTCCGACGAACAAAACAAAGCGAGTTGTCTATGCTCTTCTGGAAACATCGATTCAAAGCGCATGCCCTCCAACACATTGGAATCTCCCTTAAACAGTTTCTCCGCAACAGGATTGGCATATCGAATCAAATCGTCCACAAGAATCAAGATTCCATTAGGTGAGCTCTGAACGAGCAGCCTAAACCTCTCCCTTTCTTGAATCAGGTCGTATTCAATCCGCTTGCGGTCCGAAATGTCATACATCATCCACACTTCCGAGCCATCCTCCAAGCGTCCCTTACCGATATCCAGATTCAACACCTCTCCGTTGCGATTCTGCATCATCCAATCGCCACGATCAAACACCCCGCTTCCATCAATTGGTTCAAGATTTCCAATTCTCCGCAACCCGAGCTGACCGACGGGGTCACCAATAACTTCCTCGGCGTGATCAACGCCCAGCATGGCTAAAAAACGAGAGTTCACATCCAAAACCACCCCACCTTTAATTTGAACGATTGCCTCCTGAGCGATATCGTTTAATCTGCGGTAATGCGCTTCTCTATCCTGCAGCGCCTGCTGTCGGAAACGTGACTCACTGATGTCAGTGATTTGCACCAAGTCTGTGAATCCTGGCCCAGGAGACAGCCTCAGTTCAACGTGAAACGATTCTCCCCCTGTCCGAACAGCCATCAGCTCCAACCGAAGCAATGTTCGATCCACAACAGGAACACACTCCCATCGAACATCAAAATAGGTCCGGTCCTCAGCACGCCAAGTCAACCAGCCTCCATCAAACCAATCGGGATCTTCCGGCAACCCAGCCTTCCAATCAAACAAGAACACCGCGTGGCGATTTGCCTTAATCACTTTTCCATCGCGAACCAAAATCACGGCTGATGGCAATTGATCCATCCAATCCCCCGGCCAATCGCCGGCGTTCTTGCCGTTTTCTCCGCCCATTGTCATTGATCGGTTTTGGCTCCATTGACTTTGACAATCCTGCCCGCGGCATACTGTCGAATCAACTTTACGTTTCCCGAACTGTCGAAATATCGCCAATTGCCGTTTCGCAACCCACCCTTGTACGACCCAATCCACTCCCGCATACCCGTAGGCCAATACCCCACATGCTCTCCTGTTGGAATGCCCGCCACAAACGCTCCCTCAAAAACGACTTTGCCTTGAGAATCCATGTGGACCCATCGGCCGTCCAATTCACCATCCACATACTGACCTACGCGACGGTCGTCATTCACGTGCTCGATCCAATCGCCTTGTTTCTTTCCTCGCTCATATATGCCTACAGCCAATGTATCACCCACCAAAGACCATTCCGTAAACAAGCCGTTTTCTTTTCCCTTTCGGTACCGCTCATCGCGATGCTTACTCCCGTTAATGTGGTACCAAATCCAACGGCCGTGCCACAGACCTGCTTGAAAACCGCCCTCTTGCTCAAGTCGACCATCTCGGGCAAAAAACCGCCAATCACCATCCCGTAAACCTTCCAAATACGTTCCCTCAGCTCGGGTTTCGCCTTCTGGCCAAAATTCAATCCAAGGCCCTGTTCTTCGACCGAGGCTGTCCAACATACCAGTTGCTCGCAACATCCCCTCACGAAAAACTTTCACTTCCACCAGGTACCCTGACTCATCGTAATATCGGTGGGCACCCATCGGTACGTTCTCTCGCCAAGGACCAGACCGAGAAATCTGTCCATTAGAATGGTATGATTTTCTCAAATCCAATGCCACTGCCTGAGGCGCATCTTCTGCGATTTCACCGCGATGCCAGGTTTCTGTCCCCTCTAAATCCCCTTGGCGTGAAAATCGTTTGAAAACCCCTTCCTTCAATCCCTTTTCCCATGGTCCTTCCTCTCGAATGCGACCATTTGGCCAAAACGTAAGCCACTTCCCTGTCTTCCTTTGTTTATCGTCAAATCGATTCACCTCTTCTACCCAGCGAAGCAAATCGTTTCTGTACCCCATTCTTAGAATGATCCTTCTTGGTTCATTGTCCTCTTCTGATGCGTATTCTAAGGCCACACCTTCCCTCTTCCCTTGCACCCAAGGAACCATTTTCACAACCGCACCGCGTTCATCCAAAATGCGCTCTGGACCTTGCAAAAGGTCCGAAACCCAAATGCGGCTCCTGCGCCTTACCCCTGTAGTATCCCAACTGACCTCCTCCCCTTCCTTCTCTCCTCCTTTATAGTGAAGGCTCGTCTCCAGTCTCCCAGCTTCATCATAAAACACCCATTCTCCCTCTAACTCACCGTTTCGCCGGTTTCCCTCACTCTTCCGCACACCATTTTCATAAAATGAACGCCAATACCCTTCTGGAATGCCATCCAACAACACACCCTCGCTGCTAATTGATCCGCTTTCAAATCGGTATTGAACCGTGACCGAATCTTGGCACAAAATCACCTCCGAGCTGGCAAACAGCACCGAAAGAAAGCCGAGAATTCGAAACAAAAACACGGATGCAAGTTGCCACACTGAATCAAACGATGACACAGTCCATTTCATGATTTTCCCATCACCTCTATCTATTCTCTTCTTTTTAAAAAAAGATTAGTCATTGTCATAGGCCCGTTGAAACAGAGGATAACATTTAAGACCTTGATTTGGTACTAAACGTCATACACAGAAAAAAGCCATTCATCAACCCGTTTTGCACGAAATGAATACTCTGGCTTTCATCGATTTAAATCAGATTTCCACTAAACTGTTTAGCTTGTTAAATAATAAGGGTTATCGCAAGTAGTTCAAGTTTTTGCTGTGGACAGACGGTGTTTTTCGGTGAAGATGAATGGGATAAAAACGGGGCTTTTTTTGCTCGGTTTGTCCGGCAAATAATCAAGCCGGCAAAAGGGTGAAACGGCCAAATTTTTTTACGCTCGGGTTACCCACACAAAATCGTGCGAATTCACAATGGAATGTGCATTGGAGAATGGAAGACTCGGGTTCAACTTGCAGACATGAGGATTCACTTGGCCAACGACCATGCAGCGGGCGATCTAAGGGCTGCTCTCCTGCCCTGGTTACGCGAGCGCAACATCGATATTATCGACCACGGAACAACCGACGGATCAAGCGTGGACTATCCAGATCACGCACATCCCTTAGCCGAAGGCGTGTCAAAAGATGGGGTCAAAGGCATTCTCATCTGCGGCAGTGCTAATGGTGTGGCGATGACAGCAAATAAACACCCTGATATAAGGGCTGCCATTGCTTGGAGACCGGATATAGCGCGTTTGGCACGGGAGCATAACGACGCGAATGTGTTGTGTCTGCCCGCGCGCTTTCTTGCTATACCTGATGCGCTAGATTGCGTTGCTTCTTTTTTGGACACGGCGTTTGAGGGGGGCAGACACGCTCGCCGAGTAGAGAAAATTGCCTGCTCATGAATTGCCGTGTCTTTTTTGTTGTAATGGCCGCGGCATCCATAAATGCGGTCTTTGCGCAGACGCTCAAACACGCAGAGTTCGGCGTGCCGTGGTCGGAAACCATTACGCCAGGGGAATTGTCCAATCATCTGCACATTCTGGCTGCCGACAGCATGGAGGGCCGAGAAACGGGAAAGCGAGGTCAACGCATGGCGGCAGATTACATCGCACAGCATTTTAAATCTGTCGGGCTTTTGCCTGTCAGTGGCTCGTACACGCAAGAGGTTCCCCTCAGGGTGTCTCAATTGAAGGGTGGCGTGTTGACCATTGATAGTCAACAATTTCTGTACAAAACAGATTGGGTACCCTACCCTGGAATAGAGGTCTCCGAGATAGAAGGTCAAGTGGTGTTTGTCGGGTTTGGAATTCAAGACAAAGACGCGGGGTGGGATGATTACGCTGGCATGAACGTCAAAGACAAGGTGGTCATCTTTATGGCAGGAGAGCCGGGGAACTCCAAAAAAGGATATGCCTTGACAGGCTCAAAAGAGCCAAGCTCATGGGGTTCTAGGAGAAATTCTAAGCGTGAGATTGCCGACAGTTTGGGAGCATCAGCCGTGATTGTGGTAACTGAAGAATACGCCACGTTAAAATCGCGTTTTCTTCCTTGGTTGAGTCGAGAGAGAATGCGTTTGGATGTGGACAGAAAGGGAGAGGGAACAGACGTGCCAACGCTTTTGATGAATCCGTCTTCTTTATTGGCCCTAACGGGGTGGAAATCTTTGGACCATGCGAGAAAGAAATGGCCCAAACGAAAGCTGGCCAACGTGTCATTTGGTGCGGGCAAAATTGCTTTGGCACGAAAGGATGAAAAGGTCGTGGCACACAATGTCTGGGGCATGATTCCGGGAAAAGACAGCACGCTGGCCGAAGAGATTGTGGTCTTAACAAGTCATTACGATCATGTGGGGGTAGACAAGAGTGGGGAGGTCTACAATGGGGCGGATGACGATGGCAGTGGTACCGTGAGTTTGTTGGAAAATGCGGAAGCTTGGATGGAGGCCACCAAAGCTGGTGAGGGTCCGAGCCGAAGCGTTCTGTTCATGGCCTTTGTGGGTGAGGAAAAGGGCCTTCTCGGCTCCGAGTGGTATAGCGATCACCCAGCGTTTGAATTGGAGCAGCACGTGTGTGACCTGAACATGGACATGGTCGGCCGGTTTGACGAGGCCCACGCCGATGATGACCGATACGTTTACTTGATAGGAAGCGATAAGCTTTCTAGTGAGCTGCACGACATTAGCGAAGCGGTCAACAATGCGTACACGGGGCTTTCATTGGATTATACATTCAATGCCCCTGACGACCCAAACCGGTTCTATTATAGAAGCGATCACTACAATTTTGCCAAGCATGGCATCCCAGTGATTTTTTATTTCAGTGGTGTACATGAGGACTACCATGGCGTTGGAGATACACCGGGCAAGATTCGCTACCCCAAAATGGCTGAAATCGGTAAGCTCGTGTTTTTGACCTCCTGGGAAATCGCCAACAGGGAGAAGAAGTTGGTAGTCGATCGGGTCAACGATTTTCCAACGAACCGCTGACAGCAGAGGTAAACTTGGCGACCTCTATTTCGTAAGCGGGTCCCATTGCTGGTCCATTGAAACCGCTGTGAATCCAGGGAGCGTCTTGGCCTTCTCGGTGGACAACAGCTGTGGGGAAACTGACCACGCGGTTGAGAAAAGGAAGGGCCTTTTGCGCTTCGGTTTTTGATGCTGGCCCCACAAGGGTAATGCGCCAATTCGGGCGGCCGTTGTCCACCCCCATTTGTTCTGAATAGCGGGATAAACGCTGCAGCGCAGTCGCTTTGCCTTGGTCGTTATCTGCGCCTCGCTCGAACGCCAAGGTGTGAATCGTTAGCTCAGGGTGGCGGGCGCTGAGGTTCAAAAGCAGGCGGTGTTCGTCCATGCAGTTGGGGCACCAAGAGCCCATTACGCTCAAGACGTGGACGCCTTTTGCGCTTTTAGCGGTCCAATGGACGGAGTCTCCGTCGATTGATACCCCAGAGTATGCCAAAGGAAGCCCTGTCCACTGGGCTTTTGGGGCTTCAGCCAACCCATTGTCTGATGAGGAAATGCGTGTGCCAGAAAACGGGGTGGAATAGTGGTTTCCACTGAGGAAAACTCCGTCTACGATGTCCCCTTGGGCCGAGAGGCTTCCTTTGAAGTAGAAAAGGTGCGCTCCGTCAAAGGTTTGAAGGCGCATTGCCCCTGATTCATTGAGGTTGCCGTGGAGGTAGCGGAAATCACCGGTTGGCGTGGCAATGCTCCCTCGGCAAAGGGTCCCTGCTTGCTGCAGGTAGAGTTGACCGAACCACGGGTCTTGTTCTCCGAAAGACAGCAACCAGGACAGGGTGTCATTGGACCAGTCGGGGGCGGCTTCTTGTGTTTGCTGTGGTTTCCATTGAACGGGAACCTTGTAGTCTCCAGAGCGCAGGTTGTCTTTCCAGTGCCCCGTATCATTGATTAGTGAAATGCTACCGTCGAACACGGGCACACTCCAAGCGTTGTCTATGGTGTCGGAGGGGATCAGGGTCAGCGATTCATCCGCGTTGTTTAGAACCAACGTGTCCGCGTACCAGTAGCCGGGAATGGCAACCGAGTCGGTGTCGTTGAGTTGGAATATGAGGCTGCCATGGACATTGGGGGCTTTGGGCGCGCCCTGTTGCAGGCAGGCGGAAAGCAAAACGACCACAGCAGCCGGGGCCGCCATGGTCATTTTGAAGCGAGTGAGGGTCAACATCAAAGGTCGAACTTGATGCCTTGCGCGAGCGGAAGCTCCGTGCTGTAGTTGATGGTGTTGGTTTGGCGACGCATGTAGGCTCTCCATGCATCGCTTCCTGATTCTCGACCACCACCGGTCTCCTTTTCTCCACCGAAGGCGCCGCCAATTTCTGCACCGCTGGTTCCAATGTTGACGTTGGCTATCCCGCAATCGCTGCCACTGGCCGACAGGAAGCGCTCAGCGCTGCGAAGGTTGCCCGTCATGATGGCAGAAGACAGGCCCTGGACCACGCCGTTTTGCATGGCAATCGCCTCGTCGAGTGTGTCGTATTTCATGACGTAAAGGATGGGGGCAAACGTCTCGTGCTGAACGATGGCCATGTCGTTAGTGGCTTCGGCAATGGCGGGTTTGACGTAGCATCCGGAGCTGTATTCGGGGCCATCGAGGACACCGCCTTCGACAAGGATGCGGCCGCCCTGAGAGACGACGTCGACCAGGGCCTTTTGGTACATCCCAACAGCGTCTTTGTCAATGAGGGGGCCGACGTGGTTGTTCTCGTCCAAAGGTGACCCAATGCTCAATTGCCCGTAGGCCTTGGTGATGGCGTCAACGACCTTGTCGTAAATGCTGCTGTGAATAATGAGCCTTCGCGTTGAGGTACAGCGTTGTCCACAGGTTCCAACAGCGCCGAAAACGGTGCCGGGCACCACCATTTTGAGGTCTGCGTCTGGTTCGACGATGATGGCGTTGTTTCCCCCGAGCTCCAAGAGGCTTTTGCCGAGGCGTGCTGCCACGGCTTGGGCGACAATTTTGCCCATTCGGATGGATCCGGTTGCAGAAATAAGGGCAACCCGCTTGTCGTGGGTCATCATCTCGCCAACGGTATAGTCACCTTGGATAATGCACGAAAGGCCCTGTGGAACGTGGTCCATGTCTTTGGTTACCTCGTTCCAGATGTTTTGGCAGGCCACCGCAGTAAGTGGGGTCTTCTCAGAAGGCTTCCAGATGCAGGCATTTCCACAAACCCAAGCCAGGGCTGTGTTCCAGTTCCAAACCGCTACAGGAAAGTTGAAAGCGCTGATGATCCCTACCACACCAAGGGGATGCCACTGCTCATACATGCGGTGTCCGGGGCGTTCGGAATGCATGGTTAGACCATAGAGCTGCCTGGACAGACCGACGGCGAAGTCGCAGATGTCAATCATTTCTTGGACTTCACCAAGTCCCTCTTGCAGGCTTTTGCCCATTTCATAAGAGACAAGGGCACCGAGGGCGTCTTTGTGAGCGCGCAGGGCTTCTCCATAAAGACGCACAACTTCACCGCGTTGGGGTGCAGGTACGTTGCGCCAAGCTTTACCTGCTTCCGTCGCTGCGGCGATGACCTTCTCGTAGTCGTCTTTCGAGCAAACGCCAGTAGCGCCTATGGTTGCCCCGTCTACAGGGCTTATGCTGACAATTTGACTTCCAACGGATGCGTTGGTTTGACCAATTTGAACGCCAGCGTTGTCTGATGATAGGCCGAGTTGGTCGAGGTGGGGCTTCATGTTCATTCTTGCGGAATTGCGACGCGAAGGTACGTGGCGATTTTCCGCAGTTTTGTTTTTGTCTAAGGTGTTGGTTGTCAGGGTTTTGTGTTTTTGGGTTATCTCGGCTCAGCCGTGTAAGGCTATGCTTTGATAGAGAACGTGGCGTGATGGGCCTCTTTTGAGGCTTTGCTGTGTTCCACGTGGAACCTTATCGGCCGAGGTAGAGCATGAGCACGGCTGCGTCTGCGGCAGACACCCCGCTGATCTTGCTTGCTTGTCCCAGGGTCTTGGGTTGATGCTCCGCAAGCTTTTGTCTTGCCTCCATGCTGAGGGAGGTCATGCGGTGGTATTCTAAGTCTTCTGGAATGGCCAGCTTGCTCATTTGTCGCATGCGGTCAGCTTGCGCTTGTTCTTTTTCTATGTATCCGCGGTACTTGATGGTGGTTTCTACAAGCGTGTGCCAGGCGTCTGGCAGTCCCGCTGCCTCAATCGGCAGGTCATGAATGTGAACGTGAGGTCGGCTGAGCAGTTTGGACCACCTCGTTTTTTGTTTGATGGGCTGGCTTCCAATAGCGGAGAGGTGTCCGTTGACTTGGGCTGGTTCTGCAGAAGTTGTCTCCAGCTCTTTTTCAAACTGAGCTATGGCATTTTGTTTCACGTGGAACGCGTCCCAATCGCCGTCGGTGATGAGACCGAGTCCTCTTCCTTTCTCTGTTAAGCGCTGATCTGCGTTGTCTTGTCTGAGGAGTATTCTGTATTCTGCTCGGCTTGTGAACATGCGGTATGGCTCGTCAGTGCCTTTGGTGATGAGGTCGTCAATCAAAACGCCGGTGTAGGCTTCGTCGCGGGCGAGGACAAAATCCTCGCCGTTTGTTGTGGCTTGGTGGGCGTTGATGCCGGCAATGAGTCCTTGGCATGCGGCTTCTTCGTAGCCCGTGGTCCCATTTATTTGTCCCGCGAAGTACAGGCCGGACAGGTGTTTGGTTTGTAGTGTGTGGTGAAGTTGTGTCGGCGGGAAGTAGTCGTATTCAACAGCATAACCGGGCCTGAACATTCTTGCGTTCTGAAGGCCTGGGATTTTTCGCATTGCAGCTAGCTGCGCTTCTTTTGGCAGCGAGGTAGAAAAGCCGTTTAGATATGTTTCTACTGTATGCTTGCCTTCTGGTTCAATGAAAATCTGGTGCCGGTCCTTGTCTGCAAAACGATGAATCTTGTCTTCGATGCTGGGGCAGTATCGAGGTCCCTTCCCTTGGATAGCGCCTGAGAACAGTGGACTGTCAGCCAGGCTGTCTTGCAAAATGTTGTGGACATCGGGGTTGGTGTACGTAATGTGGCAGGCGTGCTGATTTGCAAGCTGAAGTGGTTCGAAGTGGCTAAAAGCCTCAGTGGTCGACTCGCCTGGTTGTGTTTCTGTTTGGCTGTAGTCGATGCTTCTGCCGTCAATTCTTGGCGGAGTTCCCGTTTTCATCCTTCCTGTGATGAAGCCGTACTGTGCCAGTTGGTCTGTAATTCCATCAGCGGCGCGTTCTCCTGATCGTCCGCCGCTGAATTGCTGGTTGCCGAGGTGTATCCTGCCTTGTAGAAATGTGCCTGAGGTCAGTATAGTGGTTTTGGCGTGAATCTCAATCCCCAGTTGAGTGCGCACGCCGATCACGGTGTTTTTATCAATGAGGAGTGAGTTGACCATGTCTTGCCACAGATGAATTCTCGGATGGGCCTCGAGCGTTTGGCGCCATTCTTGGGCAAAGGCATGCCGGTCGTTTTGTGTCCTGGGAGACCACATCGCAGGTCCCTTTGACCTGTTGAGCATCCGGAATTGTATTGCTGTTCGGTCCGAAATGCGGCCACTCATTCCTCCAAGGGCGTCGATTTCCCGAAGTATCTGACCTTTGGCTACACCACCCATGGCCGGGTTGCAGCTCATGGCGCCGATGGTCGTTAGGTTCATCGTTACAAGGAGGACCTTGCTGCCCATTTGTGCCGCAGCGTGCGCTGCTTCGTTGCCGGCGTGGCCGCCGCCGACCACAAGCACGTCGTATTTTTCTAGCATAGTCAAGGTTCCACGTGGAACATTAGTGTTTTGTTAAGGGCGGTTGCCGCTTCGACAGCCATGATTCCTCGGCTTGGCGCATGCTGCTTTCTGCCTCAGGGGTGTCATCCTTAAGACCGGTGAGGTGCAATACGCCGTGTGCAATCACCCGATGAGTCTCGTCTATAGGTTTGATTCCCAGTGTTTTGGCGTTGTCCCGGACCCGGTCAATGGAGATGACGATGTCTGCTGAGAGTCCGATCGCGGATGGCGTGGGGAACGTCAGGATATCCGTAAAGTAGTTGTGATTGAGGTGTTGCTGGTTGAAGCGAAGCATTTCTTCATCGTTGGTGAAGAGAAAGGCCAAGTTCCCAGCGGTGTGGCCGTGCACAGCCATACAGTGCTCCAGCCAGGAGCGAACTGCGGTGCGGTGTCGGAGCCGGAAAGGCGTGTGAAGAAATTGAAACGAGATGTTTCCCGCAGCGATCACTGGGCGGTCGCAGGCTGGGGGATGGCCTGTTCGAAGCGCAAAATTGCAACCCTGCCGAGCTCTTCAAATTCACAGGTGTCAGCGAGTTGACGCATCAGGAAAACGCCTCGGCCGTTTGGTTTTTCTATGTTCTCCGGCGCTGTAGGGTCGGGGATGTTTTCATAGTCAAAACCGGGGCCTTGGTCCGCAATGCGAAACTCCATGGTTTGGCCTTCTGTTCGGACCTCTATATCCACCATTTTGTTGGTGTCCAGTTTGTTGCCGTGAACGACCGCATTGTTCACGGCCTCGGTCATGGCGATTAGGATTTCTCCATAATGGGTCTCTTCGACGCCAAACTCTTCGCAGAGCGCGTTGATAAGCCCTTCGACTTGGGTGATGCTCTCCATCCGGGAGGCGACCTGCAATTGTCTCACTGCGGACATGATGTGAATTCACTCCCGATTCGGGACTTCCAAAGTATTGAAATAATCGTTGACCCTGAGCTTGTAATACGGAGTGAGGTCTGCTGGAACGGTTCTGAGCAGTTCGATTTCCTGTGCTTTCTTTCTTTCGTAGTCTTCCAAACTTGGGGGCAATTCGGCTGGCACCTCGCGCGCAGTGCGGGATTCGCGTTCTTCTTTCTCCCCGCGTATGCGCTCTGCATTCTCCGCTTTAAGAAGCCTTGTCAGGATGTCCCTTTGGCGGTCAAGGGTCAGTTGATCGAGCTCCCCATTGACAATGTCTTTCTCTACCTCTTCCATTTCCTTGGCAATCTTTTCTAGGCCGTTTCCTGTGCCGGAGCCGTCTTCATTTAGCTGTTCTCCAAGCTTTTGGGTCATTTTGCGGATGGCGGACTGCTGGGCGGCCATTTGGGCCAACTCTTTGCTGAGGCTGCGCTTGCCTTCTTTTCCCTCTCCCTTGTTGAAGCCTTTCATTTTCTCCTTCATCCGCTCCAGCTGCTTAGAAAGGGACTGTTGCATTCCCTTAATCTGCTTGGCACTTGGCGAGGGCTTGGAGCCGCTTCCTCCTGGTTTTTCGCAGTTCCCTGTCCCCGGTTTGTTGCAGCTTGACTCGTTTTGCATTTGCTGTAGCACTTCATCGAGGAGCAGGGCGAGGTTGTTGAAGGAGGTCATCACGTACTGCTGGTTTGTGGTGATGATTCCCGTTTCCCTGTCCGTGAAGCCATCGAGTGCTTGGCCCATGTGTAGGTTCACGAGGCTTATTTCTCGGTTGACAATGCTCTGTAGTTGGGTGATGCGCTTGCTCAGGGCAAATAGGCTGTCCTTTACCATTTCTGCGTCATCCTTGAGTTTGCGCTGCAATTGGCCGTGTGACACATAGCGAGGGTCGTCTTTTTGCGTGTCTCCAACAGCAGACATGAGGTCCTCTTCGTCAAAGGACAGGGTGATGATATTCTCCAGTAGGGCGCGCAGGGCCTCCATGTCTTCTTCCACGGACTCTTGTTCCTGCTGTTCCATGGCGTTTTGCATCTGCTGGGCCATCTTCTGCATCTTGCTGGCCGCCTTTTTTTGGCTTTCAGATGCTTTCTTTTCCTTGCCGCTGTCCAGCTTTTCTCCGGCCTCACCCATGTCCTGTTCGATCTCCTCTTGGAGCTCCTCCATTTTGGGTATGCCGTTGGGGTTTTCAAGCTCTTTGTTGAGTTTTTCGGCGTCGTCCAACGCCTCTTGGATTCGGTCGAATTCTTTACCTAGCGCATCTTGCTTGTCCTTAAGCTCTTCCTCAGGCGTTTCTCCTTCTAGGGCTTCTTCTGCCAGCTTATCCTGTTTCTCTGAGAGCTTTTCGAGGTCCGAGATGGCTTCCTCCATTTTCTGCTCCCACTGCAGTTGTTTGAATTGTTCGAGCGCCCGATCCAGTTCTTGTTCCAAAGCCTCTTGGTCGAGGTCCATCTTTTCAAGCTGTTCTTCAATTTTTTCTTTGTTACCCTCCTCCAGTTCTTCCATTAGCTCTCGCAAATCGTCGAACATTTTTTGCAGTTCATCCGTCATGACCTCATCCATGAGCCGCTGCAACTCTTCTTGCTTCTGTAGCAGCTTTTCGTTTGGCTGATTGAACTCCGCTTGCATTTCGTTTTTCTTCCGATTCTTCTCCTGCATTTGTTGCACTTCTTCCTTTAGTGCTTCCTGCTGTTTGAGAAGCGCCTCAATGGCCGCCTTCTCCTCCCAGCCTAGGTCTTCTTCCTCCATGAGTTCTCGGCGCAACTCTTGCATCTCCTCCCGAAGGCGCCTCGCCTCTTCTAGGTTGGCTTCTAATGCTGCGGTTAATTCCGTGTCGGCGCTATCGAGTTGCTGTGCTAGGTCTTCTGCTGTTGGCGCTTGATGAAAGAAGGTTCTTGATTGGGTCATTTTTGGGCCATTGATCCCATCGTTGTCTCGTACTTCAAACCAGTATTCTACCTCGTCCCCGAGCCCAACTTCAGCCTCAGATAGGTCCCAGAGGTGTATAAAACCATCTTCCCTGCCGGATGGCGAATTGAGTGCCGCGCTCTCTTTTTTTCCGCCCTTTTTTTGATAGACGAAACGCAAGGAGCTGAAGCCATAGTCGTCTTGGACAATGCCGTTAAAGGCAATCCTGTTTAGTGTGAGGCTGTCTTGGATCTCTGCTACCCTGATAGTGGGACGTCGGTCCTTTATGGAGCGGAGTCGATAGCGGACAGAATCTTCTTGTGCCACCTCTGCTGAGCTGGGGTGGAATGTGTAGGTCAGGTCTTTGTTCGCTGTCCGAGAGAAGCTGAATCGATTGTCTAAATCAGGCAAAAGCCCTTCGGTTTCTTTCCCCCAACGCAGCCCGAGTTTATCCGCATGTCTTGTTGTCAACTGGAAGGAGAGGACACTGCCTTCGGGAACATCTAAATCGCCTTCGTTGCGCTGCTCAAATGGGGGCAACCCCGTGTGCAAAGGGGGCCTCACAGAAACCTTGAGGTCTTGCAGTTCCGGTCGAGGCAAAACCGTCAACACCAAATCCAGCGCGGGTGTTCCGGGTGCCGATACGACCAAGTCCATTGATTCCCTCACGGCGCGGAAGGTGTGCTCCCAAAAACCGTTGCCATTGCGCTCCATCCGGAATCTTCCTTCTCCTGCATGCACGTCCACCCGAGCGGGAACCACCGTCCCCACTGCGCGCACCGTCAATGTAAAGTCGGTTCTTGCGATGGTGCGCAACTCCCCGTCAACCACAAGGCGGAAGTCGGGTATGTCGAGCACCTCGGTGCGGTGGTGGATTAGGCGGTCCGTGGGGGCCTCCATCGCTTCGGGAAGAATGAGGTAAAGTCCCGCAAACAGTGCGATGGGAGGGAGGGCGTACTTGAGGTACTTCCGGTTTTCTTTAAAGTCGACGGCGGACGTAAACGGATACGGTCGGAGCTGGTCGCTGCGTTGCGCAATCGAGGCAAGGATTAGTTCTTGGCTTCCCGGGTCGACGGAATTTGCATGGGCTTGAAGTTGCAGTGTGTTCAACAGCCGGTCCTCAATATCTGGAAAGTGTCGACCAATGATTTTCGCTGCTTCTGCGTGATCTATTCCGGAACGCAGTCGCAATAAGCGAAGACATGGAAGAAACAGGTAGCGGATGGCCACCATGCCCACTGAGGTAAGAAACAGGTAGAACAGGGCTGTCCGGACCTCCGTGTCGAATCGCCCGATGGCCTCAAGGCCAATCACAACGAGCCATGCCACTGGCAATGATGCGGACAGTATTAAGCTGCCCCGGAGCATTTCGTTGCGATGGTACTTCCGCACGAATGCGTCCAGCCGGTCCTTGAGTTCCTCTTTTTTTAGGGCCATTCCGTAAGTGTGTGGGCAGCAAGCAGCCCTTTCAGGTTGCAGTGATTGAAGATACGGAGGGAAAGCCGCCTAGGATTCATTGAATGTTAAAGTGGTCGCATTAGGACGCGTCGTATTTTTGCGGCCGATTCCAACGCATTGGTTGTGCGCATTATACAGAACTTCCCTTTTCGTCTTTTCAGTGTCTTTTTGGCCGTCCTGCTCTCTTGGTCCGGCACTTGGGCACAAGGTGTTTTCCTGAATGAAGTCGACTCTGACAGCTATACCGTCCCTGATAGCCTTGAGTTTGTCGAACTTTTTGCAAACCCCAACTACCCCTTGGACGGGCACATTGTGGTGTTCTACAAAGGAGGGGGGAGTGTATTGACCTCCACGGCCTATGCGGCGTTTGATTTGGACGGGCACCAAACGGATTCTACGGGGTTCTTTTTGTTGGCTAACCCCGGAGTGGACGGGGCTGATGTTGTATTTGAGCCAGGTTTGCTTCGGGACGGAGGAGACGCCGTCGCTCTTTTTGAGGGAGACAGTGTGGACTTTCCTTTTGGGGCGTCTTTGACAACCGAAGGCCTGCTTGATGCGGTGGTTTATGGCACGGCTGACCAGACCAACCCTTTTTTGATCGACTCCTTGACTCCGGGACAACCTCAGCTTGACGAGTGGATGTTGGGCTCGGAAAATGGAGGCTCATTGTCGTGGTCACGTTTGCCAAATGGGGGTCCCGCCTTTGCTTCTAATCAGATGGTGCTCCAGCAGCCTACCCCGGGTATGACGAATGTTTTGGTCTGTGATGGGGGCCTTGTTTCTGCTCAAGGTGAGGAAGGCGGAGCGGCTTCAGTTTGTGTGGACCTGGCCGGCGGTTTTCTGCCCTTCTATGCTTCGACCAGTGCCATTGAGAGTCAGTATGGTTTGGTGGTCACCAACCTCGATGGGGAGGTTCTTGACGTGGTGCCTGGCGGAGAGGGCAATTTGGGTTATGATTTCTCTGGTTCCCCCGCGGGGCCCTGCTTGGTATGGGGAATGAGTTATGATGGTGACTTGGACGCCGCCTCAATTGCTCTAGGGTCTCCGTTCGACAGCATCTCCGCTACGGGGTGCGTTTCTTTCAGCGTCTTGCCCGTGGAGGTGGACCGGATATATTGTTTGCCTCCAAGTTGCGACGGTGGGGCGGTATACACAGCGGCGGGGGATGACGGGGTCATCGGTTGCGAGGGGTTTGCGAACACTTTGGTGCATTTTGGCTACATCTCTGAAAGCCCTCAGGCCGACTACCTGTTCGTCATTGCCGATGAAGACGACAACATCATCGACTCTACCTCCATTGCCCAGTATGATTTCGAGGCGCTGGGACTGGGTAATTATGCAGTTTATGGTTTTAGCCATTTGGGAGGCATCGACACCTTGTCCTTCATACCCGGCCTCCCGGTTTCGGGCCTGTCCGCTGATTCATGTGGCTTTTTGTCTGCAACAGCGCTAGAAGTGTCCATTTTGCCATGTGACCCAAGTGGACTCTGCACCGACCTGTTCTTCTCGGAATATGTGGACGGGTCTACATTTAGCAAGGGCCTCGAGATTTACAACCCCAGTGCGACCACGGCCGCCGATTTGAGCGAGTACTCAATCAAGACCTACAACAACGGAAGCAGCAGCCCCAACCACGAGGTGGACCTTTCTGGTTCACTCGGTCCCGGCGAGGTCTATACGATTGCCAATCCCGCTGCCGTGACAGAACTGACCCAGTTGGCGGATCTCCTCGATGACGTCACCTTGTTCAATGGAAATGATGCGACCACATTGGAGCGAAACGGCCAAGTGGTCGATGTTTTGGGCGAGGTTGGGGTGAACCCGGGAGAGGGTTGGCCCGTCAATGATGTGACCATGCTGCACAACACGTTGGTTAGAAATCCAGACGTGACAACGGGTTCGCCTGATTGGGGTGTGGTTCAGGGTCAATGGGCTGATTTTCCTGAGAACACCTTTAGCTTTTTTGGTGATCACGACGCTCTGCCTTGTGGCATCGATACCAGCGCTTTGCCCACCATTGGATTCGTTGTTGACGAAGTCGTTGCTTTTGAAGGCGACATCATCCTCATAGAGCTTCCTGTTTCCTTACCCGTCGGGGAGGTTCATACCCAGATTTCAGTGGTAGAAGGGGGGACAGCCACGCCCGTGGCGGACTTTGGTACGTTGTTCCCTTTAGACATCACGTTTCCGCAAGGCTGGTTGGGGGCCCAGTCTTTCACGGTGAGCATCGTGGACGATTTTGAGCCTGAGGGAATCGAGTCGTTTACCCTGTCGTTGACTGTTATCGAAGGAGAGGCTGAAGTCACCTTGGCGTCGGTTGTGATTCAGATTGCTCCGAGCGACCTTGGTTATCCTCATTACCCCATTGCCGATGTGAGGGGGGTTGATGTCAATGGGGTTCTTGACAGCCTGCTGATTCCTTGCGAATTGAGGGGTGTGGTCCACGGTTTCAACACCTACCCTTCCGGATTGCGCTTCACCATTATTGACCCCACCTCTGGAATCGAAGTTTACAGCCCCGTCGAGAACTTTAATTACTTGGTTGAGGAAGGGGACAGCGTCCGCATTCGGGGCGCAATTCAACAGTTTCAAGGGCGCGCCCAGATTCTCGCCGACACCCTCATTTTGGCTGCTCAAGACCAAGCCCTGCAGGAGGCTGAGCTCGTCAATGTTTTGGATGAGAGTACCGAGAGCGATTTGATTCGATTGAAATGTGTGGAGCTGGTCAACCCCAACAACTGGACAAACCTCCCACCGCAGTTTGAAGTGTATGTTTCCAATGGAGCCGCACAGTACAAAATGGTGGTCGACGCAGACACGGACTTGTTTGGTACAGAGGCACCAAATGGTGTTTTTGGTGTCACAGGCATTGGGGGTCAGCGCGATGAAGACGCGCCGTTTTTGGATGGGTACACCATTTTGCCTCGGGGTGCAGATGACCTGTCTGAACCGGTTTCTGCCGCATTTTCTGCTCCCACGCCTTGGGCGTCTGAAGACGGCCCGGTGCCTTTTGAGAACCTATCGGAAGGGGCGGGCTCCTTTTTCTGGAGCTTTGGTGATGGGTCGCCATTGGACACAACAGCGTCACCTGAGCACGTCTTTCCTACAGACAGCACATATACCGTTTTCTTGACTGCGAACAGCGTGGACGGGGTCTGCACAGATCAAGCATCTCAGGAGGTGGTTGTGGTGTTTCCCGACACTGGTGCTCTCGCTGTTTTTGAGAGCAATGTATTTAGCGGCATTCTTGAGGGCGGTCCAGTTCCGTTTGGTCAGGCCGGACCCCTCCGGCTTCGGTCCCGAGTGGATGTGGCCAACTGGTCGTTGCGAGACGCTTCTGCGCGCATTGTTGGCCGTGGAGGGCCTGTTGTGGCAGGTTCTGAGTGGCAAATTGACGCCGATGGGCTTGTTCCGGGTTGGCATGTTTTGGTTTGCACGGGGCGCGACGGTCGCCGTTGGTCCATGACCTTGTTGTTGTACTGACCGGATGCGACAGCCCAGGGCCATCTTGTTGCTTCATGCTACGGTCGTGGTGTTTGGGTTCACCGGCGTTTTGGGAAAGCTGATTGTTCTTCCCGCAGTGCCGCTTGTGTTTTGGCGCACCTTGATCGGGGCACTTGGGCTCCATGCTTGGGTGGTCTTGAGGCGCAGCCAAGGGGCCATCCCCCGAACGTTGCGCGGGCCCGTTGCTCTGACGGGCGCATTGGTAGCCTTGCATTGGGTCACGTTTTTTGCAGCGATTAAGGCCTCCACGGTTTCCCTTGCTTTGGCCGTTATGGCTACGGCACCCTTTTTTGTGGCGCTGATTGAACCGGTGGTTCGGAGGCGCAAGCCCGACGGGTCAGAGATGCTCTTGGGTCTGCTTGCGTTGTTCGGACTCTGGTGGATGTATCAGGTTGACGTTGCCTATGGCAAAGGCATGGCTTTGGCCTTGTTGAGCTCCTTTTGCGCAGCTTTGTTCGGCACGCTGAACAGCGTGTGGTGTCAGCGGGCATCTTCCCTGTCAGTCTCGCGCCTGGAGTTGACTGTGGCGTGTCTGGTTTTGGGCTTCACTTTGCTTTTGACGGGAGAGTGGACGGCATCTTGGCCGAGCGCCTCTGATTGGGGTTGGCTTCTCCTTTTGGGCCTTGTGGCTACGTCTTTGGCTTTTGCCATTACTGTGGAAGTCATGCGTGTGTTGAGCCCTTTTACGGTGGCGATGGCCATCAACTTGGAGCCCGTTTATGCAATTTTTCTTGCTCTGGCCATTTTTGGTCGAGAGGAGGTGATGCCCCCGGGATTCTACGGCGGGGCGGCGGTCTTGATTCTGAGCGTTTTTTTGGATGTGATGCTCAAGCGGCGGCGCGCGGCCCGAGATCAGGGTGTCATTTGATGAGCTCAAGCGTGATGGCGTCTGCTAATGGCCAATGGGCCTCTGGAATGCGCAACCGTCCATTGACCCATTCGCACCGCCCATCTGCTAGAAGGGCGGCCAGTTTCGATTGAGATTGAATGTCCAACCCTGTATGTTTGAGCAACGCTTTGGGGTCAACGCCCTCGACCCTCCGCAGCCCGGTGATCAGGGCTTCATTGAAGCGGTCATTGGCATCAAGCAACTCAGAGTCTCGCTGCGTGGTGAAGTCTCCTTTTTCAGCGGACTTCATGTACCTCGCGTTGGACCGGGCGTTCCACCATCGACAACCATCTAGGAAGCTGTGTGCGCCAGGGCCGATCCCCAAGTAGGGTGTTCCATCCCAATAGGCGCTGTTGTGCTTGCTTCGGCCGCCTGGTTTTGCGAAACTGGATACTTCGTAGTGTTCGAAACCTGCTTTTTTGGTTTTGTCGCACAGCGTCGCATACTCATCTAGCACGCGCTCATCTGGCGGAGCAGAAAGGGTTCCGATTCGGAGCTGGTGACCATAGGCCGTTTTGGGCTCGGCGGTGAGAATGTAGCAGCTGAGATGGTCGACGGGCAGGTTGCATGCGGTCTCCAAGTCGTCTTCCCACCGGCGATGATCGCCCACGGGTACGCCGTAGATGAGGTCCAGCGAGAGATGTTCAAAGCCTGCTTCTGCGGCCCACTCAACTGCTTGTTTCGCGTTGCAATTGCCCCGGATTCGGTTCATCCATTGCAATACTTCCGGCTGGAAGCTTTGGACCCCGATGCTCAGGCGATTGATTCCAGCTTCTTTTAAGGCCGCTAGAGTGTTTGGGTTGAGGTCCTCGGGGTTGGCCTCCACGGTCCACTCATTCAGTTCCCACTGGCCTTCCTCGTGCGCCACTTTGGCTATTTCCGCCAATTCTGAGGGCGTGAGCAGGCTGGGTGTGCCCCCTCCGAAGTATAGCGTGCGAAAGGTGTGTTCCGACCAGTTGGGCATTTGCGCCCGGAGCTCCCCAATCAAGGCCTTTACCATAGCATTCCTGTCCGATAAGCGGGTGGTAAAGTGGAAGTCGCAATAGGTGCAGGCTTGGACGCAAAAAGGGATGTGCACGTATATGCCGGACATGGGCTGCAATTTGGCTTTTCTTCGTGGGTAAATTGCTCCCATGGTCATGTACCGAGACACTTCAGGCAACCGTGCCCCGGATGCACCCGACAGTTATACGGTTCACTGCGATGCAAGAGGGGTGTGGTGGGTTCGAATTGGACAGCGGAATCACAGGGTTTCGTTGCATTGTGGTTCGGGCGGTGTATGGGACATTCGCTTAGATGGTGTCTCGGATCGTTGGGCGCTACACGGCTTGAGAGAGCAGCTCATGGAGCGCATGGGGTTGGATGAGGCCGGGGCGTCAGCGGCGAAGGAGTTGAGAGCCCCCATGCCGGGTAAAGTTTTGGAGGTTTTGGTGAAAAAAGGCCAAGAGGTCAATGAGGGGGACCCCATGCTGGTTCTCGAGGCGATGAAGATGGAAAATGTGCTTCGCGCAGCAGGCGAAGGTTGTATCGGGTCCATTCTCGTGTCGCCGGGAGAGGCTGTCGAGAAGGACGCAGTCTTAATTTCTCTTGCAAATTGACGGGGACTGGGGCAACGTCTCCTCCCCACCTGCCGTTGTGGATAAACGATGGCGGTGCGCGATGGCGGGCCGTTGACACGGCTACCTTCGATTATACTCCATGTGCAGATTCTATTTACGATTTCTATTTGGCGCCTCTGCGCTCTGGATGGCCACTTTTCCGCTTTCCGCGCAGACTTGCTCGGATCCACAATTGCTCTGTCCTGAGGCACCGACATCGGTTTTTGTCCTTGACGTGGCGGATGCCCTCTTGAATTTCGAATGCATTGATGCCACCCATGTGGCTGTTCTTCGCTTCCGGTCTGATCATGATTTTGACAATCCGGGCAGTGCGCGCATCCGCATTTCCCAAGTTTCATGTGAGGGCGCGTTGGGGCCAGATACATTGTCTGCCGTGGTTGTGAGCTCATCTGGAGACCCATGTGAACCGGCGGCTTTGACCGCCATGGGGCCGTGCGTTTCAGGCACGAATGACTTGGTGTGGGAGTCTTCGGCCCTCTTGCACAACAGTGAGTATTTCTTGCTCATAGGAACCCAGCATGACCCCGCGGACACCTTGTGTGCGATGGTGGTCGAGTTGGAGGGAAGCGGGGTCACCATGGACGTTTGTTGCAACCACACGTTGATTCCAGGCTCGTCGGCTGAACTCACTGTGGCTGGGGGCGACCCTGTGTTTGGTTATGTGTGGTCCCCAGATTTCTATCTCTCCGACCCGGATTTGGCGACGACTACAGTAACGCCGGCTGAAACCATCACTTATCAGGTGGACGGCCAGATAGGGGATTGCCAAGTGAGCAGCGCTGTGACCGTGACAGTTGGCTCACCCATTCGCGTGCCCAACAGCTTCACGCCAAACGGAGACAACGTCAATGATTTTTGGGGGATTGATGGCATCGCCGCTTTCCCCGGGGCCAAGGTGGAGGTGTTCAACCGATGGGGACAATTGGTACACCGTTCACTGGGTTACGCCCAAGCTTGGGACGGGCGAGGCCGATCCGGGAAGCCACTGACCCCAGGTACTTACTACTACGTTATTGAACTTAACGACGCGGATCTTCCCATTCCGCCGGAAACTGGCCACGTGGCGATCATCCGATGAAGCGCATTCGTTCTTTCTTTCGTTTTTCGTTGGTTGCCGGCATTTTGGCGGTGTCCTTCAGCATGGCCCAAGGCCAACAATTGCCCATCAGGACCAATTGGCAGTTCAACTATTTCCAAGAAAACCCGGCGTTTGCGGGATTCTCTGATTGTCTTGAGCTCAAGGCTGGGTATCGGCAACAATGGGCGGGATTCGACGGTGCTCCGCAGACGGCTTTTGCGAACCTTCAAGGTGAAATTGCCCGTTCTGCCGGCGGAAATATTCACGGTTTTGGGGGGCGCGTCACTGATGACAGTGCGGGGCCTTATGGGTTCACCCAACTCGATCTGGCATACGCCTATCATATGAAAATAGATCAGGGATGGCGCCTGGCTGCTGGCGCCGCATTCGGTTTCATGCAGTATCGACTGGCGCTTGGGGACATCGTTCTACCTGATTTCCAAGCGGGAAACGACCCCGCGATTACGTCCAATGCCAACCAGCTTCTCGCGCCCACACTGGACTTTGGGGTTTGGGCGTACAACAAATACACGTTTTGGGGCCTTTCGGTCCAGAATCTGATTGAGCCCTCGGTGGACCAATGGGGACTTGACACCCGATTTCGTCGCCACGTGGGTTTCTATGGAGGTTCGCTGATTCGACTTGATGGACCCTGGAGTTTCCACCCGGCCGGGTCGCTGCGTTTTTCTGCTGGTGCGCCCGTGGCTGTTGACGTTCAAGCCTTGTTCGATTACGATGATGTGATTCGTTTCGGTTTGGGTTATCGAAATGAAACGGCGTTGAGCGGACTGTTCACCCTTCGCATCTTGGAGAATGTGACAGTGGGCTATGCGTACGACTGGAATGTGGGCCCACTGAGTCAAGCGGCCTCCAGTACACACGAAGTCACCCTCGGCATTCTGGCCTGTCCCGTCAAGGGAAGTCATGTCCCCTGTGCAGCATTTCAATGAGAAGAATGGAACACAATTCCATCTCGTTCGTAGAGGAAACATCGCGTTGATGAAGACATGTTGCAGAGCATATGGTCCCCTTCCTTCTCTGCAACGGCGGGGACTTGATTTTGGATGGGTTCTGCTTCCCTTTCTGCTTCTTGCCCTTTCTATTCAAGTGGAAGCGCAATGCCCCGATGAGATAGACGTGCTTCAGCCCATTTCATGCAGCGGTGCCGATGATGGGGTGTTGATCGTTTCATTGCCCAGTGGAATTGATGCGTCCGACGTTTACTGGCTTATTGAAAGTGACACGTTATTTGGTGCGGTCCAATCGAACCTTGGCCCGGGCAGTTATTTGGCCTTCGTGCCGGGTTGTCCGCCGCTTGGGTCCACCCTGAACGAACCCTTTCCTTTTTTTATTTCGTCTTCAGTTTCGCAGTTGCCTACTTGCGATGACCCTTGTTCCGGGGAAATCACTGTGACCCCCAATTTTGGAGCGACTCCAGTTACTTATAGCTGGTCTCACAACCTGACTGAGACAGGGCCCTTGGGGACAGGTGTGTGTGAGCAGGTGGTGTTGGTGTCCGCCACGGACGCCAATGGCTGCACGGATGAGGACATTGTCACTGTGGAAATTCCTCCGGGAGAGGTTCTTGCGTTTGGCACCGACCCTGGGTGCAATGGTTTTGCCGATGGTTCAGTTTCTGCCGTGGCCACAGGGGGGCTCGGCGGCGAATACAGTTTTTCATGGGTTGATGCGCAGGGAAATGCCGTCGGCAGCGGTGCGGATGTTCTCGGCTTGCAGGCAGGAAGCTACACGGTGACGGCAACGGATATCGGAGGGTGCAGCTCATCAACCAGTGTGTCTCTGTTTGACCCACCTCCTGTACAAGTGAACACGGGGTCCAGCGCAGTGTCCTGCAACGGAGAGGAGGACGGCACGGCCTTCGCTGACTTCGACAGCGCCGCCTTCTTTGAATGGACGGGCCCAAATGGCTTTTCCGCTAGTGGGCCAGACCTTGACGCTTTAACGGGTCTTGCCCCGGGAACATATTCCGTTGTGGTTATTGCATCGGATGGGTGTCTGGGTTCGGGGGCCGTCACAGTAGAGGAGCCTGGTGAATTGGTGGCTGATTCTTTTGTCTCCCCACCTTCTTGTCCTGGGTTGTCGAATGGAACGGTGGGGGTCGTTCCGGTTGGGGGAACCTCTCCGTACACCGTGTCATGGGTCCTTCCCTCTGGCGATGTTGCGTTTGGGTTGTTCTTGAATGAACAGCCTGCGGGTCTTTTTGAGTACAATGTGGTTGATGCTTTGGGTTGTGAAGCGACTGGAAGCGTTGCGTTGGTCGACCAGGACCCAGTGGAGGTGGACATTCAGTCTACACCGCTTTTGTGTGCCGACGGTCCGGGTTCCGACTCTGGGTCTATCTCGGCCACCGTTTCAGGTGGCGTCGGACCATACAGTGCAACTTGGGTGAACCCTGCCACGCTTGATGTGGTGGGGACAGGATTGAACATTGAAGGGTTGTCTGCAGGCACATATGGCGTTGGCATTTCGGATCAATTGGGGTGCACGTTGGACACGTTGGTGGAGGTGTCCGCGCCTGACACTTTGAATGTGTCCGTTTTGGCTACGATGCCCACGTGTTTTGGAGACGGCGATGGCTCAGCGCTTGCCGTTGTAGAGGGTGGGACTCCGGATTACATCATCGTTTGGTCTGGGAGCATCAATCCAGCGGTGGGGCTTTCGGTTTCAGGTCTTGGAACGGGGGACTATACAGCAACAGCGGTGGACGCCAACGGCTGTGTAGCAGAGGTTGGGTTTGTTCTTCAGGCACCCGAGCCCTTGGTCTTTGAGGTCAACACCATGCCCGTGGGTTGTGACGGGTCGGATGGAGCGCTTATCGCCACGGTTTCGGGGGGCATCCCGGATTATGCTGTCTTGTGGTCCGGTTCGGAGGGCAGCATTGGCGATGGGTTGGAGCTTGTTGGGATTGAAGCAGGTGAATACACAGGCATCTTAACGGATGCCAACGGGTGTACTTCGGAGTGGTTTGGAACGGTCGAGGTGCTTCCGGAGCTGGACGTCGCTGTATCGGTCTCAGTGGTGGATTGCAGTGAAGGAACCGCAGAACTCGAGGCAACTGCAAGTGGGGGAGCGGCCCCATTGAGCTTGACCGTTAGTGGGCCTGAAGGCCCGGTTTCTGCGGTTGAATGGCCCTCGCTTTCGCCAGGTGAATACAGTGTGACGGCCATGGATTTCCGCGGGTGTACGGTAGATACGTTCTGGGTCGTCAACCCCGCGTTGATTTTCGAGACGAGCGTCGTTTCTGAGGGCTGCACGGGGCCAGGTCAAATCACTGCCAGCGCATCTGGCGGTACCGCCTCCTATACTTACAATGCGCTCCCTGTGGGTGCTCCCTCCGTGTTGGATTCTTCTGGTGCTACATGGCACGGTCTTTCTGCAGGTATTTATGCTGTGAGCGTATCCGACGGGGTGTGCACTGCTGAGAGTGAAGTGTTGCTAGAGGGGTTCTCTTTGTTTGATTGGAATTTGACCTCGCTCGACTTTGCTTGTGCGTCATCACCAGGCGCCGCTTCGGTGGCCGTGATTGGTGGTGCTGAGCCAATCAGTTTTTATGGTTCGTCACTCGACGGAGCTGTTGTTTGGGATTCACCTGAGGCTTCAGGGCTGCCAGCAGGAGAATATGTGTTGAGTGTCGTGGATGCTGCCGGTTGTGAGCGGGACACCTCTTTTGTGCTTGCCGCGCTCCCTGAGCTCACGTTATCTGTCACAGCAACCCCAATCAGCTGCCATGCTGCGAACGACGGACAAATACTCGTGGAAGCAGCGGGTGGAAGTGAACCATTGATTGTTGTTGCAGAAGGCCCAGAAGGCATTTTGTTGGAGCCGTTGGAAGGGTTGACCAGTGGAACCTACCTCACTGGTGTAGTGGATATCCGAGGTTGCGCCTTGGACACCTTGGTCTCTTTGGTTGAGCCCTCACCGCTTTCAGTTGAGGCCACATCGTTTCCGGAAAGTTGTGATGGAATAGCGGATGGCATGGGATTACTTGTGGCTGACGGAGGCTCGGGTCTGCTGAGTTTTCAGTGGGACGGGGGCCCACAGGATTCAGTGTGGTCGGGGCTAAACTCGGGCACCTATTTATGGACTGTAATCGATGCGCAGGGATGCGACACGTCGGGCACAGTTGTTGTGGAATCAGGAGGTGGATTGGATGTTATGGTGACGGTTGAAATAGAGCCGTGTGAGGGGAACAGTGCACAGGCAGAAGTCAATCTGACCGTGACGGGCAATGTGGATTCGGCCGCTGTTTTGCTCGGCGGGTTGCCCGCGGATTTGTCATCCACAACAGACACTACTGGCATCTGGTCTTGGACGGGACTTCCTTCGGGAACGTATGGGTGGACAGCGGGCTTAGGCCCAGGGTGTGAAACGTCAGGACAAGCGGAGGTGTTACTCCCGGAACCACTGGCTTGGGCTGGTTCAGTATTGCAGCCACTGTGCTCTTCTGACAGTGGAATGGTCAGCCTTTTTTCTGAGGGGGGTGTTGCGCCTGTGTTGTGGTCGTGGTCTGGGGTTTCTGTCTCTGGGGATTCGCTGTCAGGTTCCGGTTCTGAAGTGGGTGCATTGCCAGAAGGCATGTACACCTTCGTGGCGTTTGATTCGCTTGGGTGTTCGCTTGTCGAAACCATTGGGGTGACCCCGATTTCCAGTGGCCTTAACGCCGCCATCTCGCTTGTTCAACCGAGTTGCGGAGGCGCTCTTGTTGGGGAAGCGACGGTGACCCCGACGGGTGGCATTCCTCCTTATGAAATTGAGGTAGAGGGAGCAGTGGACAGTCTGTTTATCCCTTTCCTTGTGCCGGGTTTGTATCCATTTTCCCTTTTGGACTCTATCGGTTGTCTGGTTGAGGACACCCTGATTATTGAGCCAGCGAGTGCGTTTGAGCTCGTCGCCACGGTGGATTCTGCAACATGCGCCAACACCGAAGACGGGTTGATTTTATTGGAGACAAACAATGGAGTGGGAGAGGCCGACTTCACCTTCGTTGGGCCTTTTGGGGCATTGCCTAGCACCGACTCCATTCCTGATTTGTCTTCAGGCATCTATGAGGTCACGGCAATCGATGAAGCGGGTTGTCCCGCAGTTTTATTCGTTTCTGTTGGGGCGCCTCCGCCGGTTGTGGTGCTCTTGGACAGCCTCGACCGGCCAAGTTGCGCGGGGGATCAAGACGGTGCGCTTTTCGTGTCTGTGAGCGGCGGCAGCGGCGCGGGGTATGACATCCAGTGGACCACAGAAGGTGTTTTGGTCGGAGGCGGTGCAGTCCTTGATGGGGTGGGCGAGGGAATCTATGCTGTGGAGGTGACTGATGGTGCAGGTTGTAGCGGGGACATCGCCTCGATTCCTTTGGTTGCAGAAGGCGATGTGGTATTGACAGTCCCCAATGACACGGCTTTGTGTGCAGGCATTCCATTTTCGATGGGGGCCAGTGCACAGGGAGCGACAGATTTATCGTGGTCCCTTTCTGGTGGAACTACAGGGTTGGGATTGACTGCGTCCACGGATGTTGTCGTCGAGGGAGAAAGCCATTGGGTATTTACTGCTTCTAGGTTGGGTTGCGTGCGCACTGATTCCGTGATTGTGACTGGTTGGGCTCTGCCCATCCCGGATGCGGGGGCGGACGCGGTTGTAACAGAAGGAGGCTCGGCCGCGTTGGGCGGTGCCGTCAACCCAGACTGGGTTTACAGTTGGGAGCCTGCGTTGGATGTGGTGTCACCAGAATTGGCGGCAACCGCTACACAACCCATGTCTTATGCAACTGAATTCATCCTCACGGCGACCTCTTCGGAAGGTTGTATTGGTGTGGATACGGTATGGGTTAATGTTCTGTTGGCGCTGGACATTCCCTCCGGGTTTACACCGAACGGGGACGGCGTAAACGACCGGTGGAACCTGGGTGGACTGGATCAGTATCCCAGCGCTGAGATTACCCTTTTCAACCGGTGGGGAGACGTTTTGATGACTTTTGGTTCGACAGACGGGCCTTGGGACGGGAGGCTCAACGGGACGGATGTTCCAGTGGGCACTTACTACTATCATGTTCGGGTCGATGAGCCGGCGATGCAGGCGGAATGGACCGGGCCGATAACCTTGATGCGATGAGTCCAAAACAGCGTTTTCTTCGTCCGGTTTTCGCGGTTCTCTTTTTACCCCTCTTGGTTGGGCAAGGGTGGGCTCAGCAGTTGCCTGTGACCACGTTGCCTCTGGAACACCCTTTTGATGCCCACCCGGGTGCTGCTTCGGACACGGCGATTCACGTTAGTATATGGCAGCGAAGTCCATGGACAGGGATCGCTTCGGCACCGCGCACTACAGCACTTGCGCTGACTTCTCCTACAGGGTCCAAGTCCATTGGTTGGGGCGCAAGGGTTTGGAGTGATGTGGCGGGTCCCACTCGCATGGCGGGTGCCCATGCGGGACTGGCGTATACCACCAAATGGACGAAGTCTCTTCGCCTGTCTTTTGGGCTTGGCCTCGGGTGGACACAGTTTTCTATTGATGGGAACCGGATTGAGTTCGAGCAGGAGGGTGATCCTGCGTTGGGTGACACCTACCAAAGTGTTGGCGTCCCTGATGCCACAGCGGGAATTTGGATTTCTGGAGAGCGGTTTCGAGCGGGTTTCTCAGCGGGGCAAATTTTGGGCGGTAATCTTCCTGTTTATGATGGGACAGGCGTCGAGTCTCAGCTGGAGTCCCATTTGCGGGGTTTGCTGGCGTATCGCTTTGGTTCGGGCATGTTTGGCTGGACACCGCTGGTTCAGTTCCAGCATCTTCGTCCAATTCCGGCTGAGGCTTCTTTGTCATTGAGGGTCGATCGTAACCAGGAGCACTGGGTTATGGCGGGATATCGTACTGCTGGTGCGGCTCATTTTGGTGCCGGAATCCGAATCAACAACCAACTCATATTCAGTTACAACCGGAATTGGGCAATGGGTGCGTTGGCCCGAGTTTTGGGTGGTGGACACGAGGTTGTTTTGGCATTCACGGTGCCGCGTTGATGACCCTTCGGAGCAGCCGCAGGTGGAGCCCCCCCCGCAGGTAGTTTCGGCATGAAACTGCAAAAAGCTTTACGATGGCGGGATTCAAGAATTTGGAGGATTTGGTGGGGGACCTGGGTGCAGGGCTTGTGAAGCTTCGCGACGGTGAACTCGAACCAGAAGAGCTTACGCCCCTGGTGGATGATGCCCGGGAGCTCTGTGATCGGCTCGTATTGCTGAGGTTTAAGGCGCACGAGGTTGCTTATGAAGTGCGGAAGAAAGCTCCTGAAGGTGCTGTAGATGAAGGTGTTGTGGACCGACAGCCTTTGCGCCCATTCAGAATTGGAGCTGCGTATCAGACGTCACTCATTGACGCTATCGAGGAGGTCAGCCGGGAACAGGTAGAGCAGGCTGCTGAGGCCCGTCGAAACGCGGGCACCCCAGGGCTGTTTGACGGGGTGGATGAGCCATACAATTCAAAGGTGGAAGGCGCCCCGGAGGAGGCGCCCGCTCTAACGGAATCAAAAGAGCAGCAGGCTACAGATGAACCTGCTTTGGATGGCCCCTCTAATGCGCGGGATGTGGAGGGTGTTGAGCAGGTAGATGAAGTTGAAAAAGAACCTGAAACGGCTGAACCTATCGAGGAAGAGATTGCGGAAGGGGCAGATGATTTTTCGATTGTGTTGAATGCAGAGTCGGAGGACAAGAAGGCGGAAAACGCTGGGCCAACAGAGTCCGCTCCCAGTTTGGCGGAGCAGATGGAGCAACAAGCCATCGGAGACCTGAGGACAGCCTTTAGTTTGGTCGAGAAGTATGAGTGCATCAAGGCGCTGTTTCAAGATGATGCTGTCTTGTTTGATCGTGTTCTCGAGGCGTTGGACGGTGCCGGGGATGTTCAGGTGGCGTTGCTTTGGCTACACCAACACGTTCCGGATTCAGCGGCATGGGATGAAGAAGACCCCACCGTGGCCCGTTTCTTTGACAAACTTCAAAGGCGATACAGCTAATGTTGACCGTCGTTCCCACCCCAATTGGCAATCTCGGTGATTTTACACCAAGGGCAATTGAGGCGATTGAGAACGCTGATTTTGTGTTGGCGGAGGACACGCGGACAACCGGGTCCTTGTTGCGCTTAAAAGGCATTGAGGCGCGCCTGAAGGCCTTTCACGCCCACAACGAGCACAAGGTTTTGGACGAGGTCATTGCCACCATGGGAACAGGAGCGTCGGCTTGCCTGTGCAGCGATGCTGGTACCCCAGGAATCAGCGACCCGGGATTCCTACTTGTTCGAGCT
This sequence comes from Crocinitomicaceae bacterium, assembly GCA_002720375.1. GTDB lineage: Bacteria > Bacteroidota > Bacteroidia > Flavobacteriales_D > Sanyastnellaceae > UBA8752. Next base: position 64,016 of record PBIE01000009.1, read on the forward strand.
TGTATTGCTGCGGGCGTGGAGGTGGTTTGCTTGCCTGGCCCCACGGCGTTTGTTCCTGCCCTTGTTGTCAGCGGCCTTCCATGCGACCGGTTTGTCTTTGAGGGGTTTTTGCCGCACAAAAAGGGGCGACAGACTCGGCTTATTGCTCTGGCTCAAGAGCGTCGCACCACAGTGCTTTATGAATCGCCTCACCGCATGTTAAGGTTACTGGGGGAGTTGGTGGCGCACTGTGGTCCCAATCGCCGGGTCAGTGTCAGCCGGGAGATCAGCAAGAAGTTTGAAGAGACCCAACGCGATTCTGCAGAAGCGCTGTTGTCGTATTTCGAGGCCCACCCACCTAAGGGAGAATTCGTCGTCGTTGTTGAGGGCATTCAGGACTGAGTCTGCCCAAGGGGGTTAGAAAAGCACCTTTTGCAATTCTCCCACCCGGTTGACCTTGACTAAGGTGAGCCCATCAGGGGGCAAGGGTTCATTTTGTCCCAGTCCACTGATTACAATTCGCTTCATTCCCATTTTGGCGGCCTCTGCCATCCTCTGCTCCAAGCGTGCGACGGGCCGCACTTCACCTGTCAGGCCAACTTCTCCGCAAAGGGCGGTTCGCGGGTTGAGGGTCAGGTCGAGGGTACTGCTGAGAATGGCACCGACCACAGCGAGGTCGACACCGGGGTCTTCGAGGCGGATGCCTCCGGCCAGGTTTAAGAAGACATCGGATGCGCCCAACTTGAACCCACAGCGTTTTTCCAGAACAGCGAGGAGCATGTTGAGCCTGCGCAGGTTGTAACCCGTGGCCGAACGTTGCGGGGTGCCGTATACCGCGCTGCTGACAAGGGCCTGAATCTCTACGGTGAGGGGTCGGGCGCCTTCGATGGTAACGGCAAGGGCCGTGCCGCTTAACCGAGATTCGCCGTTTCCAATAAGGGCCCCAGAGGGGTCTGAGACAGGGTGGAGCCCGTCTCCGCGCATTTCAAAGATGCCGATTTCCTGAGTGGAGCCAAACCGGTTCTTCACGGCGCGGAGAATCCGATAGGCATGGTGACGGTCTCCCTCGAACGTGAGCACAACATCCACCATGTGTTCGAGCACTTTCGGGCCTGCGATTGCCCCTTCTTTGGTGATGTGCCCAATGAGGACGACAGGCAACTGCAGGGGCTTGGCGGCGAGGATCAGCTCGGCGGTGGACTCTCTCACCTGGGCCACGCTTCCAGGCGCACTCTCAACCCTGGGGGTGTGCAAGGTTTGGATGGAATCCACGAAGAGCAAGTCTGGCTCGTTCTCTTTGACGGCCTTGACGATGCCTTCTGTTGAAGTTTCTGGCAACACAAGCAGGTCGTCGCCCAGTATGCCGAGGCGGTCGGCCCGCAGACGGACTTGTTCAGGGCTCTCCTCTCCAGAAACGTATAGGATTTTCCCCTCGGCTTTCATGGCCGTTTGAAGGCTCAATGTGGACTTTCCAATGCCTGGTTCTCCCCCCAGCAAAACCAATGCTCCTGGGACCAAACCTCCGCCCAAAACGCGGTCAAACTCTGGCTCGCTGGTTCCGACACGGACGCTTTTTTGCTCGGTGTAGTCTTTAAGAGGCCGTGCTTCGGCAACGCCAGCAGCCACAGCGGCGCGTTCCATTCTGGGGTTGGCCGACTCCTTGAATTCGGTAACGGTATTCCACGCCTTGCAACTCGGACACTGGCCGACCCATTGGCCGGTCACATGCCCACAGTCGCTGCATACAAAGCGTGTGCGGGTCTTGGCCACCGTTTGCGATCAGCGAAGAATCATGACTGTACCGCTGTAGTCCCGCCCGTTGGGCAAAGTCAGCATGTAATAGTGTGTGCCGGATGATACATCTCTGGCATTCCACAGGTTGTCATAGTTCTCAGAGTAAAAGACTTGGTTTCCCCACCGGTCGTAGATGGCGAGAATTGACCCATCGTATTTGAGGAGACCATCGATTTCGAACGTATCGTTTTTGCCAATTGACCCTTCTGCGGTTCCAGGGGTGAAGATGTTGGGAATGGTAATGTCACAGTTGTACCACTCGACTTGCCACTCGTATTCCTCTCCGCCTGTTGTGCAGGGGTTGTAGCCCGTCCCGGTCAGCACCAATGGGTTGTTGTAGTAGGTGGAATCCAAAAGATTGTCGAACATGGCTGTCGTGAAGGTGACCGCATCTGTGGTCAAGCCGGGTATGATGACGGCCGTTCCCGACGATCCTTGTTGTTCGATGGTCCAATTCCAGTTGACAGCGTTGTTGGCTGCCAACTCGAAGGTGTTCGAGATTTCTGGGCAAAGGAAGAGCGGTGTTTCTGATGGAAGAAGGACCGGCGAGGATGGACCCAAGTTCACGGGATACCCCATCCAAACGTATGTACTGTCTTCTAACGTGGTGCACCCCAAAGGGTCTTCGAAAACAGCAGAAATCCAGGTTTCATGGTGGGGGTTGAAGGTTGCGTTGAACGTGTTGCCGACACTTCCATCCTCCCAAGTGACGGTCCAATCATTGGACGTCAGCGGATCAATGGTCAGCTGGGTTTCGCCGTCGCAACCGAGGGAGTATTCTGCAAGCGGGTTGGGTACAGGTTCGAAAATGATGACCTCCACGCAGGACTCTGCTGTTCCGCACTCGTTTGTGGCTTCGAGGCAATATTCACCCGCATCATCGGCGTTCAGCGTTGGATCATCGGCGCCAGGGATGTCGTTGTTTTGATATGACCACTGTAACTCGATTTCATCCGAAGCTTCCAACCCACCATCTAAGGTGACCTCTATACCTTCATCGCAGACAATAATGTTCTCTCCCAGGTCTGGGTTGCCTTGTTCCGATGTGACGATGGTGAAGGGGAGCTCGATGGTGCCGCAGAGGTTACTCAACGTAACGGACAGGTCGTATTGGTTGAAGCCATCAAATTGGTAGTCGGCAAACAAGCCTGTTACACTATTGGCTTCTGGCCACTCAATGGGGTCGAGGGTGCCTTGGAAGGCCGTGTCTACTGAGAAGTTGGCTGTTTCGCCGTCGCACAGGAGGTAGGTTCCGTCAGCCTGTAGGCTGTTTTCAGGCCCAACCAACGACCCAACAGGGGTCGTGCTTGTCTCCATGGGATAGCATGCGCTGTAGCCACAGTTGTCGTCCGTGAAACAAACTTCATACAACCCCAATCCGCTGGTCGGGGTGAAGAAGGTATTGAATTCGGTGGGGTCTGAAAAGAATCCAGTACCCTGGCTCACGCTCCAAGACCCGCCAACCGGGTCGACCTCACAGTTGGCTGTTGCAGAGTAAACCAAACCTCCTCCAGCGGGGAGGTCCTCAACTTGTTGGGGGTTGGTCGTGGTGCAGTTGTAAACGGTAAACCCGAAGTCGTCTACGGGCGCATTCTCTCCTGTAACCAGTACGATGTCTACTTGGTTACCGAGCGAAACTTCAATGTCGGTGTGGGCCGTAAAGACATCAAACGATGTCAGGATGTAATTGGATTCAACCCCGTCGGCGTCGGTGATGGTGACAGCCAAATAATTGTCACCTCCCCAACCAGTAGGGTCGGAGGCCGTCATGTAGATAAGCAAGGGGCCAGCGTCCGGCGTGGTGTATCCACCAGCGAATTGAACCGAGTATAGGCTGTCACATACAGGTGGGATGGTCACCTCGGGAATCACCTGGGTCACCTGCTCAATGTTGAAGACCCGCTGACCTTGGCAGCCGTCATCGTTGGTCACGAGGATTCTGTATGAACCGGGCGTGACGCCAATGGCTGTGTCACCGAGCATTTCTGCTGGAATGACAATTTCTCCGCCGGCGTCATTCCAGTTCGCATCCCACGTGTACTCTACAAACGAGTCCATGTCGGGGTCACATATTGAAACGGTGGCAGTGTCGTCGCCGCAAATGGGGTTTGGCTCGACACAGACATCAGGAAGAAAGTACAGGCTTTGGTCGATGAAGAACTCGGCTGTAGCGGAACACCCCACATCGATGGAAGCCGTAACTGCAAACGCGCCGCCAAAAGCATATGTGCACTCTGGCCCAGTACACCCCAGTGACCAACTGTAGTTGTCAAAATCGTCGTTGCAAGTGATGGTGGTCTCCTGACCAGAACAGATGCTGAAGTCGCCATCTACAGTGAGCGCGGGAAGTTCTATATCAAGGACTTCTACATAATAGCTAAGGACGGTTTCACCGGCTGGTGTTCCGTCATCCACGGCAGTAATTTCAAGAAAGTAGGTGCCTACATTTTCGGGTGTTCCCGCGAGGAAGGCGTCAATGAAAGTGATGCCATTCTCTACATACGTCCCATTCTGATTTACCGCAGCGATGTCAGACATCGTCACGCTTACCGTTTGCCCTTCCTCGGGAGAAAGAAAGCCGATGTTGAGGTCAAGCGTGTCGTTTAGGCAGACAAACAGTGTGTCATCGCATCCGCCTCCAGGTGTTTGCGTTGGGACGGGGGCTTGGTTGGGGTCAGAGCCAGATACATTAATGCAAAAGTCCTGTCCATTCAACCAAAAACAACCGTCTTGTTCTTCTGGCGAGGCGCCATATGGTCCATTGTACAGGTTGGAGGGTAGGTTGAATCTGCCGAATTGAACGAAGTCGTCGCCACCTTGGTTTTCTTCATCCACGCCAACAGTAGCAGGGTCAGGCCCACAGCAACCACCTGAACCACCTACGTCTCCGTGTGACCACTCCATGTTTTGGTAGCAGAGTTGAACGTTGTTGCCCTCTCCAATCGAAACAGAACCATCTGCACTAAAGGCAATTTGGTAACTCACTGTTCTGTCGTCGTGGTTGTTGTAATATCCGACATCCACCCAATTGACATATACAACCTCAGGCGTGATGCGGTAATAGATGTCACCTGTCAACCGGTAGTCACCGTCTGCCCAATATCCAGCAATGACGCTGTAGTTGGCGTCTGGAAACTCTTCTGGTGTCCAGTCGATTACTGGTTCACTAAAGGAAATCAGGCCCTTGGAGTTGATGTAGAATTCATTGTATGTCGCTCCAAACAAGTTGAACGTAAACGGCAAGGAAAGCGGTCCATGAGAGTAGTCCACATCAATTCCGGCACCACCCGTGAATTGTTGCATTTCAGGTGTGATTTCGATGTACGTCTCATCGGGTTCTATCCAGCAATCGCACTCTCCAGCACGACTTAATCTTTCGGCTTTTCTGGCTTCTTTTCTCGCCAGGTATTCCGGCGTGCTTTGGTGTCTTTTAATGACGTCGATGACATCTTGCTCATTGTAGCCCTCCCAGTTTCGGTAGGTTTCCCACTCATCTCGGTCCATCATCATAACGGCAAATTCAAAGCCGCCATATTTTCCGTAAAGCGCAGCNATGTCCTCGGGCAGGGCATCTTGAGCAGCAACGGAAACAGAAAGGCAGAGGAACAAAAGGGATACCAGGTGGGCTCTCATGGTGGTGGTTCTCGCAGGATGCGCAATATACCGCAACGGGCGGCCACTGTCGAACATGTTTTGTGCCATAGTGGCTTTGAGGGGTTTAACGCAGATGAAACCGACAATAAGGGCCGTCGGTTGCACAGATGTAGGCCCNGTCAAGCCGTATTTTAGCCNTTGCNATGAAGCACATTCGCAACTTCTGCATCATCGCCCACATCGATCACGGCAAGAGCACNTTGGCGGATCGCCTTCTCCANAAGACCGGAACGGTGAGTGAGCGCCAACTCCAAGAGCAAACCTTGGACGACATGGATCTGGAGCGAGAGCGTGGAATTACCATCAAGAGCCACGCNATTCAAATGCGGCACACCAGCGGNGGCCATGAGTATATCCTAAACCTCATTGACACCCCGGGTCACGTGGACTTCAGTTATGAGGTNAGCCGCTCCATTGCCGCCTGCGANGGCGCNCTGCTCATCGTNGANGCNACNCAAGGNATNGAGGCACAGACNATTTCCAACCTGTACCTCGCNATCGAGCACGATCTCGAGATCATTCCCGTNTTGAATAAAATGGACCTGCCNAGTGCAGACCCAGAAGCCGTCACGGACCAAATTGTAGACCTGATTGGTTGCGATCCAGCCGATGTGCTGCCGGCCAGCGGCAAGACGGGATTAGGCGTGGATGACATCTTGCAAGCCATTGTAGATCGGGTGCCCGCTCCCAAAGGAGATTTGGAAGCGCCATTGCAAGCGATGGTGTTCGACTCCGTTTTCAATTCNTTTCGGGGCATCATCGCTTACTACCGTGTCCTGAACGGCNAAATCAAAAAGGGAGACCGTGTTCGGCTCTTNAATACTGGCCGCGAATACAANGCGGAAGAGATTGGCGTTTTGGGGATGGATTTGCAGCCGGTTGANGCAGTGAAAACAGGCAATGTTGGCTACATCATCTCTGGCATTAAAAACGCCAAGGAAGTCAAAGTCGGGGACACCCTNACGTTAGCGAAATCACCATGTCAAGAGGCTGTCAAGGGNTTCGAGGATGTNAAGCCCATGGTCTTTGCCGGAATCTATCCGGTTGACACGGAAGATTACGAGGAGCTTCGTTACAGCATGGAGAAGCTGCAGCTCAACGACGCCTCTCTCGTTTTTGAGCCCGAGAGNTCTGCCGCCTTGGGCTTTGGTTTCCGTTGCGGTTTCCTGGGCATGTTGCACATGGAAATCGTTCAAGAGCGNTTGGAGCGGGAGTTTGACATGATGGTCATCACCACCGTCCCCAATGTGAGTTATGTGTGTTACCCGAAGAAGGGAGAGCCCGTGGTAATCAACAACCCTTCTGAACTCCCCGANCCCTCGAAACTCGACCACGTNGAGGAGCCGTTTATTAAGGCCCAAGTCATCACAAAGTCGGAGTATGTCGGCGCNATNATGACGCTNTGCATCAACAAGCGGGGNGTNTTACAGAANCAGGTTTATCTGACTTCAGACCGAGTTGAGCTCACATTCTCAATGCCATTGGGCGAAATTGTATTTGACTTCTACGACAAGTTGAAGAGCGTGTCTCGCGGATATGCCTCATTTGATTATTTCCCGGANCAGTATCANCCTTCCCAGCTCGTGAAGCTGGACATTCTGATCAACGGCGACCAGGTCGATGCATTGTCNGCTTTGGTTCACCGGTCCAATGCATTTGAGTTGGGCAAGAAAATCTGTTCCAAGCTGAAGGAGTTGATTCCCAGGCAGCAGTTTATGATCGCGTTGCAAGCCGCAATTGGAGCAAAAATCATCGCAAGGGAAACCATCAAGCCNGTCCGTAAGGACGTCACGGCCAAATGTTACGGNGGGGATATNACCCGGAAGNGAAAGTTGCTCGAGAAGCAGAAAAAGGGAAAGAAACGCATGCGCCAGGTCGGCTCTGTGGAGGTTCCGCAAGAGGCTTTCCTCGCCGTCTTGAAGTTGGACTAAGGCTCAACCTTGTTCGGCAGCGAATTTGTTTTTGTTGGCCAACTGGCCACACGCGGCATCAATGTCTTCTCCGCGAGAGCGGCGAACGTTGACCACCATGTTGAACTTGTCTTCAAGTAACTTCTTAAATTGATCGGTCTTTCGGGCATCCGCTTTGCGGAAAAGTGTGTCGTCGATGGGGTTGTATTCGATGAGGTTGACCTTACAGGGCACGCAGGCGGCAAATCTGGCGAGGTCGCGGGCATCTTCGATGTCGTCGTTGAAACCCCCTAGCAGTATGTATTCGAAGGTGACGCGTGTTCCGGTTTTTTCATGGAAGTGCATCAGCGCATCGCGCAGGCTGGCTAAGTCATTTGACTCGTTGATCCGCATGATGCGATTNCGCTTNCCGTCNTCTGCAGCGTGAAGGCTAAGCGCGAGGTTGAACTTGACCTCATCNTCGCCGAGTTTTNGAATCATTTTGGCGATTCCGGCAGTCGATACCGTGATGCGTTTTGGACTCATTCCCAGTCCCGGTGTGCTTGTGATGCGNTCAATGGAGGCGATNACATTTCGGTAGTTCAACAGTGGTTCGCCCATGCCCATGTAAACGATGTTCGTCAGGCGGTGATTGTGGTGGCGCTCCGCGAGCATCGCAATGTGCCTCACTTGGTCGACGATCTCACCTGCGCTCAAATTGCGCATCAGCTTGAGCTTTCCCGTTGCACAGAAGGAGCAGGAGAGGCTGCACCCAACTTGGCTGCTGATGCAGGCTGTCATTCTGTCTTTTGCAGGGATGAGAACACCCTCCACTACTTTGCCTGACTCGATGGGNAAGGCGCATTTAACTGTGCCGTCCCGGCTGATTTGCTCCTCTTCTGGGGCGATGGGGTGAAGCACGAAGCCAGCCTCTAAATTCAACCGCAGGCCTCGCGGGAGGTTGGTCATTTCATCAAATGTTGAGGCACCTTTGGACCAAATCCAATCTGCAATTTGCTTACCTCTGAATGCGGGTTGGCCCATTTCGACAAGCGCTTTTTTCAGCGCATCGTCATCGAAAGATCGGATGTCAGGCTTTCTCGTCATTCCCCAACGAAGTTACGAGGGGGCGTTTTGAGGGGGTCATGCGAGGGGCGCGTCCAAGCCTGTATTCTGTTCTGTGGACAAGAGTTCGGCCATCCTGCGGCGCAGGTCCTCCCGCTTTCTCACGGCGAGGGCAATCTCTTTTCCGTTGACCAAGGTGATGGAGTTTGTGCGGTAGTTACACTGTCGAATCTTGTTCAAGTGAACGAGCTGACTGTTGTGGACGCGGACAAACTTGGGATTGTCAATGAGGCTTTCCACGTATTTCAAATTTTTGGACACCATCAGGCGGGTTCCATCGGTTTTATAGATGCAGGCATAGCTTCCGCTGGCTTCGACGTGTAGAATTTCTGAATGCCGAATAAAGTGCCGTTGGCCAGACGTTGTGATTTCGAGTTTGCGGTGGAAGTCTCCATTCTCAATCATCTTAACCCTGAAGTGCTCTCGGATTCTGTCGGCACAGGCCTTGAGGTCCATTGGGTCTACGGGCTTCAGGAGGTAGTCGAACGCCTGTCGGCGAATGGCGTCGATTGCATAGTCTTGGTAGGTGGTGTAAAAGACCACATAGAATTCTCGAGAGTCAAAACGATCGATAAGGTCCAGGCCTGTTTCGAATGGCATCCTGATGTCGACAAATACAATGTGGGGGCGACCATTTCGAATGGCGTCATACCCAATTCGGGCGTTTGGGGCCTGATCAATTACCCGAATAAACGGACAGTGACGTTCAATCTGGCTGTGCAGCACTTCACGGGCGGGCGCTTCATCATCAACGATGATGGCATCGAGCTGAGCATTCATTGGCAAACGATTTGGTTGAGGCATGTGAGAGGGGTTTCCCACAAGGCTACAAAGTCTAATATACGAATTGGGCTTGCTAAAATGCAAATTCGCAGACGATAGAATTACTTTTGTATCTGTTTTTTTATGATAGAGCCCCTACAGTGTCCATAGCGAAATCGATGGTGTGGTAGACGTCTACATCCAGATTTCGGCGATTTCCCTTCGGCTGGCTGAATCCCGTTCGGACCACGACCAAATCCAAGTCGTGAACCATCACGATGTACTGGCCATGCAGCCCATTCATGCTTGAGAACGTGTGTCCTCGGTTTTGCCCGAGCCAGATTTGGTATCCATAGTGCTTGATGGAACTGCCATCAGGCAGATCCCCAATTGTGGACATCAAATCTGCCATGAAGTCTAGGGGCCAGAATTTTGGGTCGTCCGAAGCCGGGATGGTTCGGAAATCCTTGAATTGGAGGTCATCCACTTGGGCATTCTTGTAGCCCCGGAGGTAGCACTCTCGGAGTCCTTGTCAGAGGTGCCCGTTGTCTGTCAATTGTGCCAGAGCAAAGATTAGGATGGCAGATACAGTTACCCAGGCAGCCAGTCTTTTCATGTGTTTTTGGGCAATCGCGTGGCGCCAAGGGCGGACAGGAGGTGGAACTCCAGTGCCCCGAGAACCTCGGCTCGTTTAACCCCCCTGTTGCTTTCTCTGCTGAGGCTGGTCACCCCTCGGTCTGTGATGCCACATGGGACGATGAGGTTGAAGAAGTCGAGGTCTGTATCGAGGTTAAAGGCCAAGCCGTGCATGGTTACCCATCGGCTGCACTTCACGCCTATGGCACAAATCTTTCTCGCTTCAAGCCCTGCTTCCGGGTCAATCCAGACGCCTGTTAAACCCTCGACTCTGCCGGCGGCCACACCCCAATCAGAACAGGTGCGAATCACTGCCTCTTCGAGTTGACGCAGATACCACCCGATGTCCGCACGGAATTGGTCGAGGTCGAGGATGGGGTATGCGACAAGCTGTCCGGGACCGTGGTATGTGATGTCCCCACCGCGATTGATTTCATGGTATTCAACTCCGAGCTGGCTCAAACGTTCTGGTGAAGCGACGACGTGCTTTGCATCCCCGCTCTTTCCCAGCGTCAAAACGTGCGGGTGCTCCACAAAGAGAAGGTGGTGTTCTGGCCATGGAAATTCAGTGGTAGCATCTCCCTCCATTCGTCCGGTTTCCGGAAGTCCTGCCCGGCGCCTCGCAATTTTGCGGGTTACAGCCTCCTTTAGCAATTGCTCCTGCAGGTCCCATGTGGGCTTGTAATCCGCGCGGCCCAAATCGCGTACCAGTATTTTTGGCGTCATGTCATTTTGGCCAACTCACCTTTGAGGTAATCAATATGACGGATATCAACGGGGTCTACGCCGGAGTTTTCTGCCATGTGAAGGGACAGCCAGTCTCCAATGTGGACGAGGTATACCCATCGCTGAAGGCGTGTTGCTCCTTTTGCTGTCAAAGCCTCTACGGCAGCTCCAGTTTTTGAGAAGATTGCCTTACACAGTCGCATGCGTTCTGCTGTCCTCGGATGGTCCTCCGATGTGTGAAGGAACAAGGAGGCTGTGGTGGCATCTCCACTTTCCCAGCCAACGAGCTCGTTGTGGTTCATCTCCGGAAATACATGGTGGTTGCAGAGCCGCTTGGCATTTTCGTTGATTTGTTGGCGCCATCGAATCAGGACGGGTTCGAGAGCGGCATCACCGTATAGCATGGGGGTGCGGTGCGCGAGCAGGGCGCTCCACTGTTCAGCCACCGCTTGGATTTCAGAGTCGTTGGCCCGGAGCAAATCTGCTGAGGCGCGAACATCATCTAACACATTGGGCGCATCCTTGGGCGTGTGCCTCAGAGCGGCAAAGTGGTGGAGCAGCCCCGCCACAGCCCAACCAAGTTGGGAGCGGGGTGGGTGTCCGCAGGGTACTTTGAGGCAGGGCCATTGGTTGGCTTCGGCGCGTTGGCCGAGCTCCCCTCCGGACGTGAGGGCCCGCATTTGAGCGCCAGCTTCGACCGCCTCGTTCACTGCGGTCAGGGTTTCCTCTGTGTTTCCGCTGTAACTGCAGGCGATGACCACGGTGGATGGCCCCACCCAAGCGGGAATACGGTAATCATGACCGCTGGCAATGGGCACAGAAGCTGCATCTTGAAGGAGACCGGAGAGGAAGCGACCGCCAATCCCAGACCCACCCATACCCAGAACCAGAATGCGATCGTGGCGGGGCACCTCGAGCGGAAGGGCTTGTTCAGCCATAGAATCCGCTGCAGAGGACAGCTGATTGGAGAAGGATGCAATGAGACTGCGCATGATTTGGGAAGTCTTGACGAATTTACGCCGGGAAGGACGGCTGGGAGAAGCCTAATTTCGCCATGACGACCGTCACAACCGTTTCACCATGACCCGACCCGAACAGGAGCGCATTCGCCTCGAAAGCCTCACCCAGCTGCGCCAGCTGGGAATCGATCCATATCCGGCTGCCGCTTACCCGGTAGACACGCATGCCGGTCCATTGGTTTCGGCATTCCACGCCGACCAAGAGGTTTGCATGGCGGGCCGTATCCTGTCGAGACGAATCATGGGCAAGGCTTCTTTTGCGGAGTTACAGGACGCCACGGGCCGCATCCAGATTTATCTAAACCGCGACGAACTCTGTCCCAATGAGGACAAGACGATGTACAACACAGTCTTCAAGAAACTTCTGGATCGCGGAGACATAGTCGGGGTGAAGGGGACCACTTTCACGACACAGACGGGTGAGCCGAGCTTACTGGTCAAAGAGTTGACCGTTCTGAGCAAGTCCATTCGCCCGCTCCCATCTGTCAAGACAGATGAGGACGGCAATGTGCACGACGCCTTTACCGACCCCGAGCTTCGATACCGCATGCGGTATGTTGATTTGGTGGTCAACCCAGAGGTCAAGCGCACATTTGAAGCGCGGAGCAGGGTTATTCAGGCCATGAGGGATGCGTTCACCGAACAGGGGTGGCTCGAGGTGGATACGCCTGTGCTCCAAGCCATTCCAGGTGGCGCAGCGGCTCGTCCATTCGTGACCCATCACAATGCGCTGGACATTCCCTTGTATCTGAGAATTGCCAACGAGCTTTACCTGAAGCGGCTTATTGTCGGTGGTTTTGATGGGGTGTTTGAGTTTTCCCGAAACTTCAGGAATGAGGGAATGGACAGGACCCACAACCCTGAGTTTACTGTACTCGAGCTTTATGTCGCATACCAGGATTACCACTGGATGATGGAGGTCATTGAGCAGTTGCTCGACCGAGTTTGCAGGGCTGTTCACGGAAAAAGTGAGGCAACCCTCGGGGGTCAAACCCTCGATTTTTCCCCCCCTTATCGTCGCCTGACCATGCGGGATGCAATTCTGGAGCACGCCGGTGTCGACATAGACGGCAAAGATGAGGCCGCTTTGCGCGCAGCTTGCACCGAATTGGGAATTGAGGTCAACGACAGCATGGGCAAAGGCAAGCTCACCGACGAGATTTTTGGCGAGAAGTGCGAGCACCATCTCGTTCAGCCCACGTTCATCACGGATTATCCAGTTGAAATGTCACCGCTCACAAAGGCGCACCGAAATAAGCCAGGTTATACTGAGCGCTTCGAGCTGTTTATTAACGGCACGGAGGTTGCCAATGCTTACTCTGAGTTGAATGACCCAATCGACCAGCGGGAGCGTTTCGAAGGCCAGTTGGAGCTGAGTGAACGGGGTGACGATGAGGCCATGTTCATCGACCAAGACTTTCTTCGGGCACTGGAATACGGCATGCCCCCAACCAGTGGTGTGGGCATTGGGGTTGACCGACTTGTGATGATGCTGACTGACCAGCGTTCGATTCAGGAGGTGCTTTTTTTCCCGCAAATGCGGCCAGAAGTGTTTCGCTCAGGGCCAGATCTTGGTGCCTTAGAAGCGCTTGGCGTTCCTGCGAATTGGGCGCCACATGTGGCCGCCGCGGGATTCGATACGCCTGATGCCATCCGCGAGGCTAAGCCGGCCGCCCTTCGTGAAAAATTGAATGGCTTTCGCAAAAAGAACAAACTTGATCTTCCTGCCTTGCAGCTCGAAGAGGTGGAAAACTGGTCTGCATGAGAGGGCCTGCCAGTTTCATTGCTTGGGCTAGTGTTGTCCTAGCTTTACTCGCCTTCCATTCCTGTGGCTCACCTGTCCGAACACCGACTCCTGAGCTAGGGGAGCCGCTCAAGCACGACAGTGCCACAGTCATCTTGTCCAAATACTATTCGAGTCGGAACTACCGGAATTGGCTGGGCAGACTCAATGACAGCCTTGATGGACCGCCATTGCGTTTTGTGCAGGCCTATGGCTTGGATTTGCCTTCTCTTATCGAAGAGCTAAGCGTGGCCAAGGCCGTTGTACTGACAGGCGGAGAGGACATTCATCCAAGCCGTTATGGTCAAGCTGCGGACACATTGCGGTGCGGCCGAATTGATGAGGAGCGAGACCGCGTTGAGCATGAGCTCCTCGATGCCGTCTATGAACTTGGTTTGCCCTGTCTCGGCGTTTGTCGGGGCCTTCAGGTTATGAACGTGCATGGGGGGGGCACCTTGCGGCCGCACCTTCCAGACGATGGGTTCGAAGGGCATCGCGGCGGAAGCCATGGAAATACGAGAGACACCGCCCATCTGGTGGAGGTTCAAATCCCCTGGTCCTTTGGTAATCAGGTCTGGTCTCGCGGGGATTCTGCCACCGTCATAAGTCATCATCACCAAGGCATTGGTGAGCTGGCTCTTGGCTTTGAGCCTTGGGCTGCGTCACCAGACGGCCTTATCGAAGGCATTCGTTGGGCTGATACGACCGACATCGCTTATTTGGTGGGGGTACAATACCATCCCGAGCGGTCGCGTGCGGGTTCGGTCTTGTCAGATGGTTTGGGCGCTGGGCTTTTGGAAGCATTAGCGGCCCGCCGCTGAGGCACGGCTTTAGGGGGTTTGGGCCGCGAGTTGTAATTCGGTGTTGACATCCAATCTGGCCATCGCTTCAATCCAGCGTGCCACGGCGTGATCAAAGTCACCTTTTTGAGCGTCTCGAATGGGCGTTGATGGGGGAAACTCTTCTCGGAGGTGGTCCACCTGCTGGCCGTTCTTCCAGAAACGGAAGCAGACATGAGGGCCTGTTGCCAATCCAGTGCTGCCAACGTAACCGATAACATCGCCTTGACGAACCGCCTGCCCTTGCTTCACATTTCTCCGGCTCATGTGCAGGTATTGCGTGGTGTAGGTGCTGTTGTGGCGAACCTTGACGTATTTGCCATTTCCCTTCGTGTAGCTCGCCTTGGTGACCACGCCATCACCCACGGCGACGATTGGGGTTCCATGCGGGGCAGCGTAATCGGTTCCCAAGTGGGCCTTGACTTTTTTGAGCACCGGGTGGAACCGTTTTTTGTTGAACTTACTGGAAATGCGACTGAATTCCACCGGCGCCTTGAGGAACGCCTTTTTAAGGCTCGCCCCCGTATCATCAAAGTGGTCGGGGCCTTCTCCTTGGTCGAAAAGGTATGCAGGGTAATTGCGGCCGCGGTGAACAAACTCGGCAGCCATGATGCGGGGCATGCCCGCGGCCTTTCCGTTGACCCAGTCGCGATCGTATAGTATCCGGAACCGGTCCCCGGCTTGAATGCGGCTGAAGTCAATGGTCCAAGCGTAAAGCTGCGCCATGGCAAGCGCGAGCGTCGTGGAGTGTCCTTGGTCCTCAAGTACCTGATAAAGACTGCTTTGGACTGCCCCTTCTACGTATCCTCGGCGTGTTTCCGAGGGAAAGTGGCCCCTCCGGGTTTGCCCACCTCCGGTCAGGTCAAACACGACATACTCCTTGGCGTTGATGGTGTAGGCGAAGTGTTTCGGAGCCCCGTCTTTTGTGAAAAACAGGCTCCAATCATGCCCTTCTTTCATCCGTCGTACATCATAGGTTTCCTTTTGTTTCGTGGCAATCTGATGGAGCTGCTGTGCACTTACGCCCACTGGTGACAGGATATGGGATAAGCTTTGTCCCTTTTTGACCTTGCCCGATTCTACGGTGAGTTGCAAGGAGTCGTCTAAGCCGAATCTTTTTGCTTGTTCCTGCGCCGGTGTCAGCGAGGCTTGTTTTAGCCCGCTTTTGTTGGCGACCTCCAAAACGGCGAATGCGGTGTTCTTTGACGCGCCACCTGAACACCCAATCCAGCTGCAAACAATCAGCAGCACGGGAAGACAGGTCAACAGGGGAGAGCGCATGGACATTGTGAGTGAGCAATTTGCCGCCGTATAGGTGTGCAACGTCTTGGTTTGCGAAAAGTTTTGCCTCTATCGGGTTTTAACGCTTGAATCAAGTCTTTGATGTAGGAATTACTTGTGCGCGATTTGGCTTATTACCCACTGTTTACCCCAGTTTACTTGCTCTTCCTCCGTCCAGAGTTCTGGGAAAAAGATGAGTGTTTGGAATCGCGGAGGCAGATACTGCTGCCAATTGGTACCCCCTGTGGCCGCAATATCCACCGGGTCCTTGTGCAGATGCTTTACTGCACTTCGGTAATGAGAGAGGGGCCAGTGGACATTGACCAGTTCATCGAGCTTGCGAAAGGCCTTGCGGAGTGCCTCCGTCTGGTCCGCTTTATTTAGGCCGATCCACTTTCGGCGCAGGTTGGTGTAAAAGCGTTCCTCGGCAAACTGAACGATGCGGTTGCGGTATTTCTTTTCGAACTGCTTCAGGGTCAGGGTGGGCTCTCCTGTGGCGAGTTCCGTGGCACCTCTGCGCCAGTAGATGGAATCGACCATGGGACCAATCTCATCGAATCCGTGGTCGGCGTGGGCTTCCCGCAATTCTCGATGAACCAGTCGGTCCATTGAGGTGCATGCAACCTCGATGAGGCGGTACTGCACACTTTGGAAGCCACTCGACGGCAAAAGGGACATCCGAAACTGCAGAAATTGGCCCCGGTCCAATCCATGGACCATGACATCGAAACTGGCGACCAGATTTTCGAAGTAGCGGTTTATCCGATTGACGCGTTTGAGAAGCGTTTTGGCTGAGATGTCTGGCTCTGCATGAATCTGCTGCAACTCATGGAGTGAAAGTTTGAAATACAGCTCGGTGATTTGGTGGTATGTGATAAAGATTTCCTCGTCAGGAAACGGGGTCACGGGGTGTTGAAGGCTCAGCAGGGTGTCCAGTCGCACATAGTCCCAATAGGTAGGGAAGTCGGCGTGCAGGAGTCCGTCGAGATAGGACGTGAGGTCCTGTCCCATCGCGGCGTATTTGTCACGCAGCTTCTCGAGGCGTTCGAGCACGGCAGGATCGAAGGAGTCAACATCGGCCATGGCCTGCAAGTTAGCGCGGTTGTCCGTCGGCTATATGTTGAAGCATTGATGCGTCTCGGGTCAATTCCAAACGGACCGAGCCGATAACCAGGTCAGAGGCAATGAGTACCGGGATTCTTCGGTTGTCGGCGCTGACCCAAACTACGAGGTCGTCTTCGTGTTTCCAGATTCGTCCAGTGCGGACGACAGGGGTAAACCCCCAACAATCAAACCGACCGGCTTTGACTTTGATTTCCTTTCGCGCTGTCAAACGTGCCCGCAAATTGTGGATTTTGCCGTCAATCACGGTCGGGATTTCAATGATGTCACCCGGTAGGAGCTGTTCGAGATCGAGGCTTCGAGCAGAGTAAAATGCAGAGACGAGGTCCTGGCAATAGGCGGGGAGGATGTGATGGCGCGTCGTGTTGGACTCTGTGGTGGTGGCTGTTCGACGAGCAGCATCAAATGCGACCTCCCTGTCAAGGTGGTATCCCCCTTCTTGGACCCTTCGGATGAAATGGTGGGGAAACAGACCATCGCGGTCAATGTGGCTTTCATAGTGGTCCCGAACCCGAAAAACCCAATCCAGAGCGCCCTTGCTCTGACCGGTGCCGACCACACACCATGTCTTTCGTCCTAAATAAGACGGCCCTTCTTCCACGGTGAGACGGGCAAATCCTGCTTCGAGGAAGCCATATCGGATGGCGTAGTGCAAATCCTCCCCTTCAAAAGGAACAGAGTTTGGAAGGGACCTCAGCGGCAACTTGGGGCGGCTGCTTACTGAGTCAGCAGAAATTTCGACTGGGCGTATTGGTTTGCCCTTCTTCTGTGGCCACGCCTCAGTGGTTGCACAGCACAGCAACGCAAGGAGCAAAAAGTGGGGCAGATGATAGAACGGCATGTCAGGGACCTTGCAAATCCGATGCCGAAATGGACTTAGCCTTGTCTCAAGTGCGCGATGCACTTAAGCTCAACGGCGATAGGTGTCGGCAAAGCCCCAACCTCCAAGGTCGTTCTACAAGGGCGAAGGGCAGGGTCGACGTGTTCGAAATGCTCGCGATAAACGCTGTTCCAAATGGTGAAGTCTCGTTGCATGTCGGTGAGGAAGACGGTGATGTCAACCAAATCTTCCCATGCAGCCCCTTCTGCTTCGAGGATGGACTTGACATTGGCGAGCACACCGCGGGCTTGGGCTTCGAAGTCGAACGATAAAAAGTTGCCATTGTGGTCCTGTTTTAGTCCGGGCACCCCTTCGTCGTGGGCTCCGCTTTCTGGAATGCGCGGGCCTACTCCACTGAGAAACAAGAGGTCGCCGACACGGCGGGTCAGGGGGTATAGGCCGACGGGTTTGGGTGCGTTGCTCATGGGGTTTGATTTAAGTGTCAATCGTGGGGTGTCGCTTCGGCAATCAGCCGTGCATGGTTTCTCTCTTTCCGTAGCCTTGTATGACTTGGGCTTCATGGGCGAGGAACGCTTTCCATCGGGCGTCCACGTCGACCCGCCCACCATACTGGCGGGCAAACCCGATAAAGGTGGTGTAGTGCTGGGCTTCGCTGATCATAAGTTCGTGGTAGAAAGTCTTCAAATCTTCATCCTGAATTTTCTTTGACAGCAACCGGAACCGCTCGCAGCTGCGCGCCTCAATCATGGCGGCAAGCAACAGGCGATCGACGAGTTGTTCCTCCCGACTGCCCCCTTTCTTGATAAATGCTGCGAGGTCATGGATGTAGGGGTCCTTGCGCTCTGGGCCGAGGGTCCAACCGCGCTCTTTGATCTTCTCTACCACCATCCCAAAGTGCTCCATCTCCTCAATTGCGACTTTGGTCAATTTCTCGACCAGGTCCGTCAATTCAGGGTATCGAACGATTGTAGAGATTGCATTCGAGGCCGCCTTTTGCTCACACCACGCGTGGTCGGTCAGGACCTCATGGATATTGGACTCCACGAGCTTTACCCACCGGGGGTCGGTGGGCAGCTGGAGGCCGAGCATGACGCTTTTGCTGCCTTTGGACATGGTTTAAGAGTTCATGGCGTCTTCGATGGCCTCTGCGTCCAAGGGAATGTCTCCCATTAAATCGTCGAACCCATCTTCGCCAATGACGATGTCATTTTCAAGACGGATGCCCAGGCTCTCTTCGAGGATATAGATTCCGGGCTCGACAGTGAAAACGTGACCAGGACGGATGGGTTCGTGCCAGAGCCCCACGTCGTGGACGTCCAACCCAATGAAGTGGGAGGTGCCGTGCATGAAATATTTCTTGTAGGCTGGCCATGCGGGGTTTTGCTTGGCCACGTCGTGCTTGTCAATCAACCCGAGCCCCAAAAGCTGCGCGGTCATGAGTTCACCGACCTGCTTATGGTATTCCTGCAGGCTGACCCCTGGACGAAGGAGTTTCATGGCGTCGCGCATCACGCTGAGTACGGCGTCGTAGACCTTGCGCTGGCGATCCGTGAAGCGTCCTGACACGGGCAGGCATCGCGTCATGTCACTTGCATAATTCCCATATTCCGCCCCAACGTCCATGAGCAAGACATCACCGTCATTGCATACTGCGCTGTTCTCGATGTAGTGAAGCACACAGGCGTTGGCGCCACTCGCTACGATGGGCGTGTAGGCGAAGCCGCGCGATCCTTTGCGCACGAACTCGTGCAGATATTCTGCTTCGACCTCAAATTCTGTCACACCAGGCTTCACGAACTGCATAACCCTCTGGAAACCGTCCCGAGTGATGCCGCAGGCGTGGCGCATCCGCTCGATTTCTTCTTGGCTTTTGACACTGCGAAGGCGGTGAAGTAATGGGGCGCTCCGTTCGATGCGGATGTGTGGGTAGGTTTTTGTGAACCACGAGTTGAATCGAGCCTCTCGTGTCTCAACAACCACCTTGGCACGTGTGTGCTCATTTTGGTGGAGGTAACAGGAGCTGCACTCAGTAACGAGCCGTTGCACAGTGCGTTCGAGCATGGAAATCCATTGGACTTGCTTCACTCCGGTCTGTGCGGTTGCTTCTGCCTTGGTCAGTTTGGCGCCTTCCCAAATTGCGATTTCTTCGTTGGTTTCTGTGACAAAGAGGATTTCGCGGTCGGCCGGATTGTGGGCCTGGGGAAATAAGAGCAACACGGTCTCCTCTTGGTCCACCCCCGTGAGGTGGAGCATGTTGGAGTCCTGCCGGAAGGGAAGGGTGCCGTCCGCACTGGTCGGGTAGACGTCGTTGGAACTAAACAAGGCCATTCCGCCGGGCTGCATGGCCTGGGCGAAGTCGGCGCGGTTCCGGATGTAGTTCTCGGCGGAAAGGGGCGGATAACGCAGCATGCCTCGAAGGTACGATGGTCAGTTGCGGGTGACGCGCAACAGGGAGCCGGTTGGCAGGACCTGTCCGGTTCCGCTTTTCAGACAGAGCTCTCCTGCTTGGACGGAGGCGCCGGGAAGGGACGCCCGCCAGAAATTTTCCAGCGATGAAGGGCTCAGTCCCGAGTACGTGTTCATGATCACCGATCCCCCAGAGGCCACAAGGCCAGAAGTGGAGCGGATGAGGTGTCCAACTTGATCTTCCAGTTTCCACTTTTCGCCTCGGGGACCCAATCCCCAGGCAGGAGGGTCCATGATGATCAAGTCATATTGATTTTTTCTACGCAGCTCTCGCTCCACAAAGCGCATGGCGTCTTCCACGCACCATCGAATGCCTTCGATGCCAGAAAGCTCCATGTTGATTCTGGTCCATGTCACAACTTGCTTGATCGCGTCGACATGCGTCACGTCCGCACCGGTCGATCGAGCGGCAAGCGAGGCCCCTCCTGTGTATGCAAAAAGGTTGAGCACGCGTTTTCCAGGGCCCAGGTTGGGCAAGACCCAGCGCCAGTTGGCAGCCTGTTCGGGGAAGAGACCCACGTGTTTGAAGCGGGTCATCTCGAGTGAAAAATGAAGGTTGCACTCGGGGGTCAATGGATAGCGAACTTCCCATTTGTCCGGTACGCTCTGGTGGGGCTCCCAGTGGCCCTTTGTTCGCCCAGTCGGAACAAATTCGGCCGCCGCGATGCGCCGCCATTCTGCAGCGTTCATTCCGCGGTCCCAAATGGCCTTCGGCTCAGGGCGAATCAGCACGATCTCTCCAAAACGCTCAAGCTTGCTGCCGGCGCCACTATCAATCAGCTCGTGGTCCTTCCACCCTTCTGGGAACCAACGGAACAGGGGCGACACAGGGGTAGATGCTTCAGAATGGGCCATTGGGGCGGGAAGTTCGCAATGCAAAGGTCACAACTGTTGCTTTTCCCGGTCGAATCCGTGCTCGGGGTCGCGACATTGCCGAAAATTGAGTGAGCCCATGGTCGGCAAACGAAAAGGAGGAGGCAAGAAAAAGAGCGGCAGCCGCAAGGGAGTCGCCGACGGGTTGGGTGGCAGTGGCCAGCGATTGAGTGGGGCCAGCCGTTACCTCGGGGACGTTTTGGAGATATTCCGCAAGCTTCCTGGACGCCCCATGAATGCGAGACAAGTGGCGAGCACCATGGGCATTGCAGACAGGGACATTCGCGAGATGTTGCACGTTCTGATGCGCGAGCAGGCGGGAAAGGGCACCCTTGTGGAGGTCGGCAGGGGTCGATTCATGTTGCCCGAGCAAGGCGAAAGCCGTCGCGATTCGAGCAAAGGACACTTGAGAAGCGGAAAGGGAGGCAGTCGGCCTCAACACGGAGACGTGGTGACCGGGACCATCCAAATCACGAAGTATGGAAAAGGCTTTGTGACGGTGCCGGGCAGGGACGAGGACATCATGCTTCCCAAAGGCAACACTGGGACTGCTTTCTGGGGAGACACCGTGGAGGTGGGGTGGATGAATCGGGGCCGGCGGAAGGTTCCATATGTGGCCCGCGTGGTCAAGCGGTCCCGGGAGCTTTATGTCGTCATGTTGCAGCCCGTCAAGGACTATGCATTCGGAATTCCCACCGACAAGCGATTGCATCGGGATTTCCTCATCCCCGCCCGCTTCTTGCACGACGCCCCCACGGATGTCAAGGTGGCGGTCAGGCTGCAGGACTGGGCTTCGCCTGACGACCCGCCCATCGCAGAGGTCGTCGAAGTCCTCGGCGCACCCGGCGTGCACGAGGCGGAGATGCATGCCATCCTCTTGGAGTATGGCTTACCCTATCATTTCCCCGAAGACGTCGATGCCGAAGCGGAAGCCATTCCGAAGGTGCTTGACCCAAAGGAAATAGCGAAACGGAAAGACCTCCGCGACGTGACGACGTTCACCATCGACCCCGAGGACGCCAAGGATTTTGATGATGCCCTCAGCGTCCGTGATGTGGACGGTGGTCATGTGGAGGTTGGGGTGCACATCGCCGACGTGACCCATTACGTGCGGCCTGGGAGCCGCATCGAGGAGGAGGCCGTGGAGCGGGCCACGAGTGTCTACCTGGTGGACCGCACCATCCCCATGCTGCCTGAGGTATTGTCCAACAACCTCTGCTCCCTCAGACCCAACGAAGACCGGTACGCGTTCAGCGCCATTTTCGAATTGGACAAGGAGGGTGATGTCGTGAAGGAATGGTTTGGCCGAACGGTCATCCACTCCGACCGCAGGTTCACATATGCTGAGGCGCAGGAGCGCCTTGCAACTGGAAAGGGGGATCTCGCAGATGAGGTGAAGCGCCTGGACGTGCTCGCCAAGAAGATGCGGGCCCGCAGGTTCAAGGCCGGTGGCATCGACTTCAACACTGAGGAGGTCAGTTTCCGCCTCGACGAGGAGGGCAAGCCGGTGGAGGTGGTCATCAAGCGCATGCTCGACGCCAACCGGCTCATCGAGGACTTCATGCTGCTGGCCAATGTGAGGGTGGCAAAGTGGATTGCTGGATGCAAGGGCAAGCGAGCGCCGGGTGCCGTGTATCGCGTTCACGACTCACCCGACCCGACCAAACTCAAGTCGCTGAGGCAGTTTGTCGCACAGTTTGGATACAAGATGCCAGAAATGGAGCCCGGTCAGGCGCACCGCGCCATCAGCCAACTTTTGAAGATGGCAGAAGGCAAGGACGAGGAGCGCATTGTCAAGCAGATGGCGATTCGTTCCATGGCCAAGGCTGAGTATAGTACGGAGAACATAGGCCATTATGGCCTTGCCTTTGAGCACTACACCCATTTTACATCTCCAATTCGCCGCTATCCGGATATGATGGTTCACCGGAGTTTGCAGCACTACCTCGACGGAAAAGGTGCATTGGACACCCAAGACCTAGATGGCCCTTGTGCCCACAGCAGTGAGCGAGAAAAACGAGCGGCGGAGGCGGAGCGGGCAAGCATCAAATACAAGCAAGTCGAGTTTCTTGGCGCTCAACTTGGCGCTGAATTCGATGGCGTGGTCAATGGCATTTCGTCCAAAGCGGTGTATATCGAACTCAACGAAAACAAATGCGAGGGTTACGTCGACATACGGGACATCTCGACAGATCGGTTTTCAATCGATGCGGAGCGGCAATGCCTTGTGGGTTTGAACACAGGTCAAGAGATTCACATGGGTGCCGCCGTCCGGATTCGGGTTGTGCGAGCTGACGTGCAGCGGAGAGAGCTCGAATTCGAGTGGCTGGGTTAATCGAGGCCGCCCCGGTTGGGCAACCTATTTTTGTACCTAACGCCGTGAGGCGGAAATGCGCTCTTAGCTCAGTTGGTTAGAGCAGGGGACTCATAATCCCTGGGTCGCGGGTTCAAGTCCTGCAGGGCGCACAAGGGCTTAGCCCATTTGGCCGAGCAACAATATGAGGTCGGTTGTCGTGATCATGCCATCACCATTGAGATCGTAAGCGATGTTTGCTTTCGTAACGGCCTGCATAAAAAACGAAAGGAGATTGAGGAGGTCACCGAGCGTCATGATGAGATGTGTTGTTTGCCGATTACTGTGAAACGGCCTTTTGTTTAGACGAAAACAAATATAATTAAGACGAACAACATAATCAAGGGTTCAAAATCCATATTCCGTAATACCAAATTGACCGGTGTTGTGTTGAATTGAAGAGCGGATTGTGGTGTGTATCTTCGCCGTCCCTTTTTCGGGCAATTAGCTCAGTTGGTTCAGAGCGTTCGCCTCACACGCGAGAGGTCACTGGTTCGAATCCAGTATTGCCCACCCCCCCCAAGGGGCCTCACCCAACCTGAGGTCCCGGCCCCGCTCCTTTTTGAGGAGTCGGGGCTTTTTCTTGCTTCCCGGAGTAAGCGCTGTTTCTTTGTCGTGAGGCCCCGTAGTTCAACGGATAGAATAGACGTTTCCTAAACGTTTGATCCAGGTTCGATTCCTGGCGGGGCTGCTACTTTTTTCCAAACCCGCACATTTGACCTCTTCCTCGGCATCTCGACTCGATGGATCTTGGCGCCGCCTTCTCAGCGGCAGCGGTGTGGTTTTGGCCTTCAAGCTTTTTGGCGCGCTGGGAGGATTCCTGTTTTCCTTATGGGTGGCACGGGCCCACGGAGATGCGGCCATGGGCCGGGCAGAGCTTTTCATTTTGTGGGTGACGGTCGGCGCCACGCTGCTCCGCGGGGGATGGGAAGGGGCTGTGGTCAAAGTGTTCGGAGCATGGACGTCGAGTGGAGAGAGACATAGGGTGAGGGAGGGCTTTCAGAAGTGGACCCGGTTTATGGTCGCCATTGGTATTGGGACAGCAGGTTTTGGGTGGTTGGTTCTAAGTGATGTTATCCCCGGTGGATCCAAATGGTTGGGCGGGGCAATGGGCGCTTGGGTGGTCATCGGGTGGCTAGCAGAGGCACTTCGCGGAACGGGACATGTGAGCACCTATGCTTTGTTTCAGCCTGGATGGTGGATGTTGTTTGCGGGCTTAATCATGGCGTTGGGGTGCCAAGACGCAACATTGGCATTGGGCATCTCGGCGGTGTTGATGGCTGGAATGGCTTTTTTGGGTGTGTCTTGGTGGTTTAGGCGGCGGTTTACGTCTCAAGATCTGGAGTCAAACTTGACTGTAGCTGGGCAAAGTTCTTTCCGGCCGATGGCACGATTGGCCATTCCGATTTGGTTGGGCAGTGTGCTTCATCTCGTCCTTTCCTGGGCGGACACGGCCATGCTTTCGGCGTGGCTCACTGAAGTCGATGTGGCTCACTATCGCGCAGCATTTCGATTGGCGGCACTTCTGACGTTCACTCAATTTGCAGTCAATGCCTTGGGTGCGCCCACATTTGGAGCGCTGCACGCCGCAGGAGAAAAAGACACCTTGAGAAAGGCTGTGCATCGCATTGGATGGATGAACACGGCGGTTGCTGTTCCGGGGTTCCTTCTCTTGCTTTTGGTTGGCCCGTGGGCCTTGTCTTTGTGGGGCCCAGCTTTTGCTAGGGATGAGGCGATTACCGCCCTGATGCTGTTGGCTGGGGCCCAAGCATTGAATGCGTTGTCAGGGCCTGTGATGTACCTCCTCAACATGACGGGGGAGGAGCGGTCCGGCTTGATTATTCTGGGCATTTCGGCGGTCACCCAGATTGTGGCGGGCCGAGTTTGGGTTCCTGAGTATGGCTTGGTTGGTGCTGCCGCCTCTGCGGCATTGGGCATGGCCGCTTGGAATTTGATCGGTGTGGCTTGGGTAAGGCGGCAACACGGCTTTTGGATGGTATCGTTGTGGAACGGATGGTGGCGTCGCGGTTGAATTTTTTCCTCATAGGTGCCCCGAAGGCGGGTACAACCTTGCTGCATGCCCGACTGTCTCGGCATCCAGAAGTCTATTTGAGTCCGCTAAAAGAGCCCAACCACTACGCAACGGATATCCAACCTGCCCAATTTTCACAGGCGTTCATGGCCAACCTTCCTGCAGACTTGGACGGTTATTTGACGGATTTGCCGTTGAAGCCCAGGCAGGTCAGTTTTGTCCAGGATGGCGCGCAATACAGCGCTCTTTTTGACGGCGCTAATGAACAACACAAAATTGTAGGAGAGTGTAGCACGAGTTATTTGTGGTCCAAGTTGGCGGCCGAGAATGTGGCACAAAGACATCCTCAGGCTAAGGTTTTGGCCGTGTTGCGACACCCTGTTGAGCGGCTTCATTCCCACTGGCTTATGGCGCGGAAGTATGGGTTCACCCGGCTGCCATTGTTGGAAGCCGTTGAGCGCGACTGCACGCACCCCAATCCAGGGTGGGGCAGCAGCGAGTTGTTTGTCGAAGCTGGTTTGTATGCAGCGGGCTTGAAGCGTTGGCTTGCCGCGTTTCCAAGTGATCAGGTTCGGATTTTGCTCTCCGAGGAGTTAAGTGATGCGGATACGTGGCGGAATCTGGCCACATGGATGGGCGTTGAAGGCCCCATCCCCGTGGTGGGTACTGAAGCGGGAAACCCTGCAGGTCGCGCGCGATGGACCCGGTTGAATTCTTGGCTTACAAACTCAGGTCTGAAGCCCCGTTTGAGCCGTGTTGTGCCGGCCGCATATAAATCGCGATTGAGCAGAGCGTGGTATACTAGGGAGGGGGTGGATGCGCTGACTGAGGTGGATCGAGCTGTGTTGATGAAGCACTTTGAAGCTGACATTCTCGCTACCCAAAAGCTTTTGGGTCGCGATCTGGGCCATTGGTTTGCTGCCAGCGACCAGGGACACTTCTGAAATTGTATATTCGCCGTCCGATTCAGCGGAGGGTCATTAGCTCAGCTGGTTCAGAGCGCTGCCTTGACAGGGCAGAGGTCACTGGTTCGAGTCCAGTATGACCCACCACAAACCCGGATCAGAAATGATCCGGGTTTTTTTGAAGGGGGTTTGCTCCCAAGTCCGCTGCCAAAGCTGCGCCTGCCATTGAAAGAAAATCATCTGTTGGTGTGATGTTCGAATCGGCACTTCGGACGGACCTTAGCGCCTACAACTTTAAACGCATGTCTATCCAACGCTTTTCCCTTCTCGGCCTTTCCTTCTTCTTGGTTCTGACTTCTGGTTGCTTGCAACAGCCTGAGAAAAGTGCAAAACCCACTATTATTTGTACAACCGGAATGGTTGCTGACATGGTGAGTCAAATCGTTGGGCCTTCGGCTGAGGTCGAATACATCATCCCTGCCGGTTTAGATCCGCACACTTATAAGGCTACCCCAAATAATGTCTCGGCCATCATGGATGCTGATGTCGTGGTATTCAGTGGTATCGGGCTCGAGGCAAAAATGGAGGAGGTCCTAAAAAACTATGGAATGCAGGAGGGGAATGTGGTCTTTTCGCTCGGTGATGGCCTGCCCAAGTCATCGTTGATTTCCTTGGATCATGGAGATGAGGTAGACCCACACTTTTGGTTTGATATTGACTTGTGGTCTGCCGCAACTGCGCATGCAGCGAAACAAATGGCCAAGGCCATGCCCGGTGAAAAAGAGCAGTTTTCTCAGCGGGCGTTGGATTATACCGCGACACTGTCCGAATTGAAGCAGTGGTCCAACGGTGAGCTTTCGAGCATCCCGGAAAATCAGCGGGTCTTGGTTACAGTGCATGACGCCTTCTCTTATTTCGGCCGAAGCTTCAATGTGGAAGTCAAAGGCCTTTTGGGCGTTTCCCCTGAAGTAGATGCCGGCGTTCAAGACGTTTCTGCTTTAGTCCAATTTCTTGTGGAGCGTAAAATTCCCGCCGTGTTTGTCGAAGAGTCCCTGCCCACCCGGACAATGGAGGCTGTGGTCAATGGATGTAAATCCTATGGACATGAGGTTCGCATGGGTGATTCGCTGTTCGCGGACAATGTCGGTGCGGATGAAACCCCACAATCTACGTATGTTGGAATGGTGAAGCACAACGTCAATACCATTGTCAGCGCCTTGAAATGAAGTCTGAAGCCCGTTGCATTGACATTCGAGACCTTTCGGTTTTCTACGGCAACACACGGGCCTTATCGGACATTTCAATCTGCCTTCCAGAGGCCAAGATTATCGGGATCATGGGACCCAACGGAAGCGGAAAGACCACCCTTCTCAAGTGCATGACCGGGTTGCTTTCTCCGGATAGCGGCGAGGTTTTGTTGGGGGGAGTTCCGGTGGGAAGACAGCGCTTTCGCCTGAGCTACATACCCCAGAAAGAGAAGATCGACTGGGACTTTCCGATGTCCGTAAGGGACTTGGTCGAAATGGCCATGTACGCCAAGCGTCGATGGTATCAGAAGTTGTCGGCGGAGCAGTTGAGCAGAGTGAGCAGTGCACTGGAATCCATGGGATTGGAAAGGTTGCAGAACCGCCAAATCGGCGAGTTATCAGGAGGGCAGCAGCAGCGGGCCTTTATGGCGAGGGCATTGGCCTCAGACGCCGATATCCTTGTTTTGGACGAGCCCTTTACCGGTATTGACGCAAAGGCAACCGATGAATTAATTCGCATTTTCCAGTCTTTGCGAGATGTTGGTAAGACTGTAATTCTCGTCCATCATGATTTGGCCAATGCTGGGTCATTCTTGGATCACGTGGTCCTACTCAAGGGAAGCTTATTGGCCCAAGGTCCGCCAGAAGAAGTGCTCACATCGGAAGTTTTGGTCCAAGCCTACGGGGTGTCCTTTCAAATTCCTTTTGGCTCAGGGCTGCACTTGGATGGAGGAAGCCCATCGCCGTCATGACTTTGTTTTCCGACCCCGTTTTTCTCGTTGTGCTAATCGGCGTGGTGATGGTGACCGTAGCGTCCTCTGCTGTGGGTTGCCTCTTGTACGTTCAGCGGAATGCGCTTTTGGGAGAGACCATGGCTCACGGTTGTTTGCCGGGAATTTATGCGGCCTTCCTACTTGGGGGGACAAGAAACTTAGGCTGGCTTGCGCTTGGGGCGACCCTGAGTGGTTTGGTCAGCTCTTTGCTTGTGGACGCCATAGTGGCGCGCACTCGGATTCACCATGACGCCGCCATGGCCATTGTCTTGAGTTGGATGTTTGGCACCGGGGTGGTGCTCCTGAGCTTCATCCAGCAGGCTAACCTGTCTAATCAAAACGGCCTTGAAGATTTGTTTTTTGGCAATGCGGCCGCCATGAGCTGGAACGATGTGATGATCATCACCGGGGTCAGCGCGGTGGTCGGTGTTCTGATGGGGATCAATTTCAGGCGCATCAAGATCTATCTTTTTGATGCGGAATATGCTCGAATGCAGGGGGTTAAAATCACCTGGGTTCGGGCGTTGTTGTCGTCTCTTGTGGCCATGTCGGTGGCCATTGGTATTCAAACTGCCGGCGCTATTCTAATGGCGTCCTTGCTCGTAGCCCCAGCAGCAACCGCGCGGCAGTGGACAAGCCGCTTGCTGCCGATGGTCTGCGTTGCCCTCGCGGTTGGTGTTTTAGGGGGCACGATAGGGACAGTGTTGTCTTGCGCTTCACCCAACATGCCTACGGGCCCGTGGGTTGTCATTTCGATGACCCTGTTGTTTGCACTGTCCATCGCGGCGCAGCGGGTTTCCGGTCGCTTAAAATCGAGCCAGAAAAGATGATTGCCATTTACATCATCGCCGTTGCGAGTTTGGTGGCCATCAATGGTGCCATATTGGGCTCGTTCATGATGTTGAGGCGCATGTCCATGATGTGCGATGCCATTGTCCACGCGGTTCTTCCCGGTTTAGTCATAGCCTATCTCTTCACAGCTTCCAGAGGCTCATTTACCATGGTGATGGGCGCAATCGCAAGTGGCGTTCTCGCGACCTTGCTTATCGAGTGGGTTCACGCGAAGTTTCGGGTGTCTGCTGATGCAGCCATTGGGCTGACTTTTACCACCTTGTTTTCTCTGGGGATTATCCTCATTGCCAAGTTTGCCGGTCGCGTCGACTTAGATCAGGATTGCGTCTTGTTCGGCGAGCTTGCTTACGTTCCACTTGACCTTTGGATTACCGCATCTGGAATGAACATGGGGCCCAGATCACTGTGGTCCGTTAGTGCGCTCACTGTGACTGTTGTCACCTTTGTAGGTATGGGTTCTAGGCAGTTGGTCAGTTCGACATTCGACCCGGATTTTGCGCGGCACCAGGGCGTCCTTGTTCGCCTCTGGCACTATTTGCTCATGTTTATGGTGTCCCTGTTCACCATTGCGTCGTTTCATGCGGTTGGCGCTGTGATGGTGATGGGTTTTTTCATCCTTCCTTCGGCGACAGCCTATCTCCTTGTCAGAAGCGTGAGGGCTTTGATTCTCCTGGCCTGTTTGGTCGGCGTGTTGAGTGTCTTACTGGGTTTTCTTTTTGCGCAGTTCAACAACGTCTCCATTGCGGGGTCAATCATCTTCGTGAATGGAATCGTATTTGCTTTGGCAGCATGGGTTTATCAGGCGAGACGGCCCGCGAGAATCTTTGAAAACACCTAATCTGTCTCGGTTCGCTTTCGCCACTTATTTGGCAATCCAAGGTTCAGGGTCGAGCGGCGCACTTCCTTTCGCATCCCATATTTCGAGGTGGGCCCTAGGGCCTTCGCCAAGGTCGATGACTGTGCCAATCGTTTGTCCGGTCCTGACGTCCTCTCCTGACGCCACACTGACGCTTCCCAAGTTGGCGTATACGGAGCGATGAGATCCGTGGTCTAACATTACCACCATTCCGCCACCGGGAATGGTGATTACGTTGGAGACCCTTCCGCTGAAAATGGCGAAAACGCTTCCGCCTCTGGACGTGGCAATGTCGATGCCCCTGCGCTCAATTCGAATTCCAGGTAGACTGGGGTGAGGGTGTGTGCCAAATCGGCCCACGACCACCCCTTCGGATACAGGCCAAGGCAAAAGACCCTTGTTGGCTGTAAACTCTGCGCCAATGACCTTCCCTTCTGGTGTGGCGGCGAATCTTGAGCTGCTGCGTTTTGCAGCCCGTTGAGCCTCTGCCATGATGCGTTCTATGGCCTTTCCCAATTCGACGCGTCGGGCCTGTTCCACTGCCAACTGATCGCGCAATTCACGCTCCCTGGATTGGAAGTCGGACACCATGGACTCCATTTTATTTGCAGCCTGTCTCGCTGCATCTCTTTGGGACTGCAAATCAAGCTCGACATCCACTAGGTTTTGTCGTTCTCGGTTCAATGACTCCATTTCCCGGCGAAGTGATTCTGCAGTACCGGTGATTCGCTCTGCTTGTATCTTTCGGTTGCGAGCATACTCTTCGACCAGCACCCATCGGCGAAAGGCTTGGGCCATGCCCTCGGCATCCAATACGACGCGCCACCATTGGTCGCGCCCACCAAATTTGGCGGCGATTCGAATCATTTCCGCATACTCCGCTTTTAAGTCGCTCAGTTGGTCGTCCGCTTCCTGAACTCCGATTTTTCTTTTTTTGAGCGCCCTTTCTGCCGCCTTTCTTTCTGACTGAAGGTTGGTGAGGAGCTGCTGGCGCAGCCCCAACTGTTCGCGCAAAACCGCCCACTCTTGCATGCTGCGGTCTCGTCCTTCTCTCGTGGCGTCCAGGAGGGACTTTGTGGCGTTGATTCGTTCGGCCAGGGCCTGACGCTCGGATTCGAGGCGCGTTCGTTCATCGCTTTGCCCGTGTCCACTCGTCCCAAGGAAAATCGAGAGGAGGAGAGTCAGGGCAAGCTTGGCCCAAATCACGCGGTCAAAGTCCATTTCTGAGTTCCGTGTCTTGGGGAATTTCGAACGGCATCGGATAGGGTCGTTCGTATTTCGCTCTTGAAATTTCCAGCCTGATTTTGTGTGTGGCTTCGGGCGATGAAATCACGATGTCTGTGACGTGGGGAATCCATCCACCCGCTTCGATCTCGAATGCACCGTGTTTGATTTCAATGGACCGGCCCCAAAAAAGGTCGTCGAATCGTGTTTGAGTGAGCTGATACCCCAGCCCATCGAACCAGTATCGCTTGACAAGCAAGTCTTCGTCGTCAGACCGATTGAGCACCCTTTCTTGAACGGCTTCTGTCGCTTCCACCTTGAGGCTGTCGCCCGGAGAAATTGCCCGCTCTTTGATGCCCACGAGGCGCTTGACTCGCCGTTTGTATTTGCCGATGAGCAGGTGTTCGCGACCATCGACCTTGCTGATGTATTTGTTGTCCTCATCAAATAACCCAATGCCTTGGCCCAGCAGAATGCGCTGAATCATCTCGAAGTTGATTTCTGTTCCCAACAGACTGTCGATGGCCTCGAAGTTGCCGCGATATGCAAACCGGTTGCCGGGCACTTTGGAGTAGAACAGCACAGAATCTGGTGTCAGGAGCAATCGCGCTGCCTCAACACCGAGGGCGGGCGTAATGCTCAACCAAAGTGCCGAGTCGCACCGCATCCTTGCGTTGACTTTGAATGCACTTCGTTCTCCGTTGACGTCCGACTCCACTTGCAAGCGCATGGCGGCCCAATTGGGTTGAGCCAAGGTGGCAAGGTGCTTCCGGATGATACCGCCGGAACCCTCGGATCGTATGGGCTTGCCCTTCTCGAGACGCCGCATATTGGTGCAACCTGAGATTAGGATTGCAGCGATGATGAAAGTGATAACGGCCCTCATTCCCCGTCAATCTTGCTTCGCAATTGGCTTGTGTTTCCACCGGCATCGATTGCCGCAGCCCACCGTTTACGCGCATCATCAATGCGACCAAGCGCATTCAGGATGTCCCCGGCATGTTCCAGAATCGTCGCGCCTGGTGAGGTTCCGTCGTGCTCAATGGCCAATTCAATCCACGTAAGCGCCTCCTCTGAATTTCCTGAGACATGAAGCGACCAAGCGTAGGTGTCTTCGAAATTGCTATTGCCAGGCGACAGGGCCACCACTTTGGCGGCCAATTCAACCGATCGTTCTGGCCGCGCGCCGCGCAGCGCTAGGTAGTATGCATAGTTGTTCAGTGCCAGGATGTTGTTTGGGTTAACCTCTAGTGCCTGTTCGAACCAAGCATCTGACTCAGCGTGGTCGCCCCGATCGTGCGCAATTTGAGCCAAAGAGGACAACACGTCTGATTCAAATTCTGGGCGATCTACGATGAGGTTTCGCGCCATTTTCAATTGTCGCTCTGCTCCGCGGTCGTCACCGGTTTCCAGTTTTGCCAATCCTCGGAAATATGGAAATACGGGGAGGCTAGGAAAGCGGACGCCGGCCCGCTTAGAAAGTTCATCCACGGCCTGCCAGCGTTGCACATCGATGGCGAGCTGGCATGCTTCAAGCCAGCGCTCCGGCGAGTTCGGGTCAAGTGCGAGCCCCGCTTCCAGCGCCGAAAGGGCGCCCTCCGAATCACCTTTGATACCGCACAGGGCCGCCAGAATATCATGGGGTTCAGCCTCTTTCGGGTGAACTTCTATGAGGATTTCAATGAGATCAGCAGCTTCGGATCGGAGCGCAATCTGAATTTCTGCCAGTTCCACATATGCCCAAGCGATATCAGCCTTTTCCTCAAGGGGCACGGCATCCGAAGTAAAGGCTTTTCGGACGTGATCTCTTGCCGTCTCGGTGTCTCCACGTCGGGTTAGAATGTGGGCCCATTCCAAATGAAGCCGTCCGTTTCCGGACCGTTTCATCGCATTTTTGATGGCGACTTCAGCTTCTTGTTCCCTTCCGAGGCTGGAGAGGATTCGAACCTTTTGCAATGTGGCTTCCACCACGTCGGGAAAGTCCTGTTCCAACTTCGTAAGTGCTTCCAGTCCAGATTCGATGTCTCCAAAACCCATGTGAAGCCGGTGGCGGTCGAAATGCCATTCTGGGTCGGGTCCCCACTCGCGTTCCAAGGCATCGATCACTTCGAGGGCGCCGTTCAGGTCGCCCTGAGCTGTTCGCAAATCAAGGAGGGTTCGAGCCGAACGTTCGTCTTCGGGCTTGTTGTTCAGAATCCATTCCAAAGCGCGGTCTGCTTCGTCAAAACGGCCGAGTTCAAGCGCGATTTCTGCCCATTCTTTTTGGTACCAAGGGTTTGCTTCTTCTAAAGCGTTGGCTTTGAGAATGGCGGCATAGGCAGCTGGCCATTGCTCTTCTTGCCGCTCTAGCCTAGCCAGCTCATAGTAAATGACGGCTTCGTTCGGGTCGGCGTCAAGACAGGACAGAAGGGCTTCTTTGGCTCCGGCTTGGTCGCCTTTCAGTTTGGCCAATTGCGCTTTGTAGAAGGCGTCGTGGAATGCCTTGTCCACACCGCCCAGTCCCGTTTCGGCCCCTTTGGATGCTCCACCGAGAGCGGCACAACCACCCAGCGCTAAGGCAAGAGCCCAGCACAATCTGGTAGAGGATATGGAGGAATGGAGCGGGCGCTGTTTCATTGAATTTCACAATAATCGCCCACGCTTAAGTCTCTTGGCTTTTTGATGAGCTTGGCGTGGTGGCCAATCATGGCGCCTTCGAGGTGAACGCCGTCCAACGTGGAGTGGCCGCCGATGAGGCAATCCTTGATGACAGACCGCTCCACCACTGTATCCCCTCCAATGGTTACCCGAGGCCCCACCACAGAATTGCGGATGATGGCACCGGGAAGAATTTCGCAAGGGGGGAGGACAACGCTGTCCTCGACCGTGGCGCCTTCGTGAACCCGAGCGTCGTCACCCATGAACTCCAAGACACGGCCATTGGTTTCGACGGTCACCTTTCGATTTCCGCAGTCCATCCATGCCGAGACCTCACCCGGAAGGAACCTTTGGCCCTGACCGGTCAGGGTTTTAAGCGCGTCGGGCAGCTGGTATTCACCGCCTTTTTTCATGTTTCCTTCTATGAGGCTACCAATTTCACGGCGGAGTCCCGCGCCGTCTTTGAAATGATAGATGCCAATCATCGCCAGATCGGAAACGGGCTTTTCCGGCTTTTCTGCATACTCGCGTATCACGCCATTGTCATCCAAAAGGACAACACCGAATTGCCTTGGGTCCTCTATGCGCTTGACGAACAGGTGGCCGTCGGCTTCTGGGTCGAGCACAAAATCGGCCCTAAAAAGGGTGTCGGCAAAGGCCACAACGGTTTCGCCTTGCAAAAGGTCTTCTGCGCACCATACAGCATGCGCGGTGCCAAGCGGCTCGACTTGATGGCGGATGTGTCCGGTGGCTCCGAGGGAGTCGGCCAAGGCAAGCAGATCGGATTCCACTTCGGCTCCAAAATCACCAATGACAAAAGCAATGTTGTCGAAAGGCCGGGGGGTCATGGCGGCCAAGTCTTCTACGAGGTGCTGGACGATCGGCTTTCCAGCCACGTGCACGAGCGGCTTCGGAATGGTGAGCGTGTGCGGTCTAAGGCGACTGCCCCGTCCTGCCATGGGGATGATGAGGTTCATGCTTTTCCGGTATGACCGAACCCGCCTGCACCGCGATCGGTGATGGCAAGATCGGAGGTTTGCTGGACGGGAGTCCACTCAACACGGGCATAGGGGGCCACCACAAGTTGGGCTATGCGTGCTCCGGGCTCGAGGGTAAAGGGTTCTTGACCGTGGTGAATCAGGATCACTCCGATTTCACCCCGATAGTCGGCGTCGATTGTTCCCGGGCTGTTTAGCACGGTTAAGCCATGCTTGAAGGCCAATCCGCTGCGCGGTCTGACTTGGGCTTCAAACCCTTCTGGAAGCTCGATGTGAAGGCCGGTAGGAACGAGCCTGCGTTCCCCAGGTTGAAGTACGACTGGGCCGTCGAGGCGAGCGCGCAAATCCAGCCCAGCACTTTGCGGCGTGGCGTATTCAGGCAGCGAATCTGCCCCGATGTTGGCCACGCGGACGCGGACGGCTGTATTAAGGATGTCGGCCATGCTCAGAATTCGGGCTTTCTCTTTCCGAGGAAGGCCGCGACACCTTCTTTAAAGTCAGGATGATTGAAACAGCGTCCGAAGGCATCGATTTCGATTTGGAATCCATCTGCAGCGCCGCTTGCCTGGACTGCTTGGATGGCAGATGCTTGGGCGTTTGGGCTGTTCTCGGTGAGGCGATGGGCCATATCCAGTGCAACAGTCATGAGTGCTTCCCGTTCAACCACACGGCTGACCAATCCCATCGACAGCGCTTCCTCGGCCTTGACCATGCGCGCACTTAGAATCAGGTCCATGGCCCTTCCTGTGCCAATGATGCGAGCCAGCCTTTGGGTTCCTCCGTAGCCGGGAATTAGCCCAAGCGTGACCTCTGGAAGCCCCATGCGCGCATTATCTGAAGCCAAGCGGATGTGACAAGCCAAAGCCAGTTCTAGGCCGCCTCCAAGGGCAAAGCCACCGATGGCGGCAACAAAGGGGGTGCGAGACAATGCAATGGCATCAAACAGGGTGCGTTGTCCCGTCTCGGCAAGAGCTCGGCCTTCTTGGTCATTGAAGTTGGAAAATTCCTTGATATCTGCACCGGCTACAAAGGCCTTGTCTCCCGAACCGGTCAGCACAACACAGCGGACTTCTTTTCGCTGTTGCACGGCCTCTACCATTTGGCCGAGTTCGGAGATGAGGGCGCCATTTAGGGCGTTGAGTTGTTGGGGACGTTGCAGGGTCCACACGGCCACCTTGCCGTGCAGGACTTCGGTGACGAGGGGGGTCTCAGACATGAAGCGAAATTAGTCAATCGAGCCCCCGCCCGCTGTCTGCAATCTGCGGGTCACAGCGTGCTGTGGTGAGGACCAAATGGATTCGGAGTCCGCGGATTCAACCACCTTCCCGGCGTCCATTACAATGGTGTGATCGCAGAGGTAGCGAACCACCCCGAGATCGTGGCTGATGAAGAGCAGGGCCAGGTTGCGTTCCGACTGCAGTTTCACAAGGAGATTAAGCACCTGTGCTTGGACGCTCACGTCGAGTGCAGCCACAGCTTCGTCGCAAATCAACAGTTTTGGTTTAGCCGCAAGTGCCCGTGCAATCACAATTCGCTGTCGCTGACCCCCGGAGAAGCTGCCGGGACGATTGTCCATGGCGTCGGCTTTAAGGCCGACGGCATTTAGAAGTTGTATGGCCTCATCTTGGGCAGCGTCGGGGTGGGTTCCCCATTGAATCAAAACTTCTTTCAGTGCGGTTCCGATGCGCTTGGCTGGGTTCAATGCGGCACGCGGATCTTGGAATACAAGGCCCGCGTGGTTTCGGATGTGTCGCAGGTCTGAATCGCGTCCTTCTTGGATGTCCCGACCGGCGAGTTCAATGGTACCTGAGTCCAGACTGTGGAGACCAAGAATAGCCCGGATCAATGTGGTTTTTCCGCAACCGCTTCCCCCCACAATTCCGAGGCTGCCGCCTTCAGACAGGTCCAAAGAAACGTCTTGAATGGCCGGTTTTTTTTGCCCTGGATAGGTCTTCGTTGCCCTTCGTACCGAAAGAAGAAGCGGGGTTGATTCGGGGGTGGACTGAATCTCTTTTGTTAGAACTGTGTGGGGGTCCTCCACATTGAGGTAGGTGCCCATGATAGGGAGAGGCGTGGGCCGTCCAGTTCTTGGAATCCGGCAGTCCAGCAGCCCTTTGGTGTAGGGGTGACAGGGCTTTGATAACACGTTGGATGTCGCCCCTTGTTCTACAACCTCGCCGTGATAGAGCACCGCAACGCGGTCCGCGTGTTTCTCCACCACATCCATGTCGTGTGTCACCAAAACCATGGCCAATCCCCTTTGTTGTTGCAAGTGGCGAAGAAGGGCCAACAGGTCGGCACGAAGG
The DNA here is from genome assembly GCA_002720375.1 of Crocinitomicaceae bacterium. Taxonomy (GTDB): domain Bacteria; phylum Bacteroidota; class Bacteroidia; order Flavobacteriales_D; family Sanyastnellaceae; genus UBA8752. Next base: position 100,988 of record PBIE01000009.1, read on the forward strand.
GTGCTGTCCAACGCGGTGGTGGGTTCGTCTGCCAGAAGGATGTCCGGGTCGTTTGCTAGTGCCATGGCGATGAGTACGCGTTGTTTTTGTCCGCCAGACAGCTCGTGGGGGAACGCGCGAATGGCCCGCGAGATATCCGGCATCTGGACCTCGTTCAGTAGCTTGTGGACCTTGGCCTT